>JBATKF010000506.1:0-2768 GCA_049669185.1 Sedimenticolaceae bacterium
TTCGCCGCGGCCGGGCGCTCACCGCTGGTCGGAATAGGCGCGGCGACGGCGGGCGTCACTGCAGGCTTCTCGGCCAACCTGCTGATCACCGGACTGGATCCGCTGCTCGCCGGTCTGAGCACCAGCGGTGCGCACCTTATCGATCCGGACTATCAGGTCGCGGTGACCGCCAACTGGTGGTTCATGATCGCCTCGACGCTGCTGCTGACCGCCGCCGGGACCGCAGCCACTCGTTGGCTGGTCGAGCCGCGCCAAATGGTGCCCGCAGCCACGCCCGAGGCCGAATCGTCCACAGTCGAAGGCGACCGGGCGGCAGAGGACCGTGGCCTGCGATTCGCCGGCTGGGTGACACTCGGCCTCCTGGCCGGCATCCTGGCGCTGGTCTGGCTACCTGGCGCGCCACTGCAGGGCACCGGCAATCGCTTCCCGCGCTGGATCGAGGCGGTGGTCCCGCTGCTGCTGATCGGATTCCTGAGCGTCGGTGTCGCCTATGGCATCGGAGCGGGTACGATCCGCAACGACCGCGACGCGGTGCGCATGATGTCCGACACGATGAAAGGCATGGGACCGTACATCGTGCTGGTGTTCTTCGCCGCACAGTTCATCGCGCTGTTCGGCCACTCGCGGCTCGGCGAGATGCTGGCGATCGCCGGCGGCCGCTGGCTGGCCACGTTAGACTTGTCTGCGGTCTCGCTGATGCTGTCGTTCGTGTTGATCGTGATGCTGGGCAATCTGATCATGGGCTCGGCGTCGGCCAAGTACGCTTTCTTCGCGCCGGTGTTCGTACCGATGTTCATGCAGGCCGGGATCAGTCCCGAACTGACCCAGGTGGCCTATCGGGTCGGTGACTCCGTGACCAACGGCATCACGCCGTTCAATCCTTACCTGGTGATAATCCTCGCGTTTGTGCGCCGCTACCTGCCGGAGGCGGGTCTGGGCACACTGCTCTCCCTGATGGTGCCGTATGCGCTCGTGTTCGCCGTGGTCTGGAGCCTGTTGCTCGGGACCTGGGTGGTGTTCGGCTGGGAACTCGGGCCGGGTGGGCCGCTGCGTTACTGAAATTGGGGTCAAATTCGGACCAGACGATCAGCACCATTTTCGGCCGTAGCGGACTTTGGGAATAGGGTATTGACCTCTTTTCCCCCTGACTCCATTCCCCCACACTTTCGTTCATCCATTCTGCAGTCCAGAGGGTGCTAGCGTGCTCTCTTGCTTTGTGCACATTGAGGAAGGGTCACATGGCCGACAAACAGTTCGCACCACTTTACAAGATTGCCGATCAATTTATCTCTCAGGCAAATGCTCTTATTGAGAATACGGACCAGGCGACGCTTGCCGCAGGGCTACGCTACGCCGCCGCCCGATTCGCTGCGTTCGAGGCGTCGCGGCTTACCGATGACCTTCGTCGTGATAAGGCAGAGGCGCTGGATGCCTACCTCAACGAATTCCGCGCAATGCTCGACGAGAATCTTGAGCAATATATCGAGCAACAATCGAAGACGTAGATCGGAGGAATCAGTTTCGATTGAGCATCGTAGCCTTTCGCTACCGGCAGTGACGCAAGCAACACCTCTGCGGTGCAGCAGGAACTAGGAGTCCTATACGCCGAGAAGATCGAAGCGACCCACTCGCTTCTCCCACGAGCACCCAACTCGCTGACCCTCGTGGGCATTCGCAACGGCTCATGCATAATCCGCTGAAATCTCCCGGAAACACCAGGACAATTCCATGATCAAACACCCAGGGAAAAGGTTCGGCCAGAAGTGATTTCAGGAGTGGTTTTTCTGCGCATTACGGGGAGTTGGAGAAGTAGGGATGAAGGCTGTCGACGATCTCGATGACAGATGATCCGCAACGATGACGAATCGCCCCTGCCGGCTAAGCCACTCGATTGCCAAATTCAAAGCAGGACATACCCAGATTGCCATAGGTAAAACTGTGGTGGATCCGCCGACCAGGTTGATCCGGATCACCTGCCGCCCAAGCGACCACCAACGGCGCATAATGCTCCAGGCTTGGATGCGCTTGGCTGAATATGGCTGGAAAGCCGGATGGTGTAATCAGACGCTCGAATTGGTTCCCCTCAACGGCTGCCAATAACCACTGTTCGAATTGAATGACCCAGTCGTCGGCCGGACCGCTGTGACGAAGCGCACGTAGATTATGTACGGATCCTCCCGAGCCGATCACGAGTACTCCCTTTTCTCGCAGAGGCCGCAGGGTAGCACCCAGTCGGACAAGTTTGTCGAACGAACCTGTCGGTAACGACACCTGAACAACAGGCACCTGCGCCGCTGGATACATGATCTTCAACGGTATCCACGCGCCATGATCCAGGCCGCGTCTTTCGGCCATCCGATATTCGAACCCCATTTCACCAAGACGCCGCACAATGTCCGCAGACAATTCATCGTTACCGACAGCCGGGTATTCAATTTCGTAGAGCGCTTGTGGAAACCCACCGAAATCGTGAATGGTCGACAACTGACCACCCGTCGTGACACCGACTGGATTGTCGGTCCAATGCGCGGAGACAACGACGATGGCCCGCGGATCAGGAAACCTTCGAGCAAGATTCTTCATTGCGTCCATGGCAGGGCTTTCCGACAACAGGATGTCGGGCGCGCCATGGGAAACGAATACCGAAGACAGCGATTCAGTAGCGTACATCACTGACTCCAGTCGTTAGAGCAGGGCTGGACAGTTCAATCGCACGCAACCGCGGGAGCGGCGCCATTCCAACTATCGCCATTACTAGGTCAAAGTCC
>JBATKF010000507.1:0-11355 GCA_049669185.1 Sedimenticolaceae bacterium
GCCCTACGGTGGGTGGAACAACGGCTGGGGACCTTGGGGCAACCCCTGGCCGCCCCGGGGCGGCGGCTGGAACAACGGCTACGGCGGCGACGGCCGGGGCAATGGCTGGGGCGATGGTTACGGTGACGCCGCCGGCGACGTCGACTTCAGCTTCAGGATGCGCGCCCGCGTCAATGCCGACATGCGTGGCTCAGGCTATGGTGACGGCTACGGCTATGGTCGAGGCTACGGCCATGGCTACGAGGGATACCCTTACCGGCCCTATCCGCCACCCTTTGCACCAATGCCCATGCCGACCGAGTCGGAAGGACAACAGGAGTAGCCTGCGGGTAGACGGCGATAAACAGCGGCGCAGTCCACCGACTGCGCCTCTCTAGCCCGCTTATCTAACCGATTACCTACTGCGCGGCCCGATACGCTCGCGACGGAAAAAGGTGAGATAAGCGGGCTGGGATCACTGCCGAGGCCCTGTCAGCCCTCGTCAATACCTTCGTCGTGCGGGTTGTGAAGTATTTCGTGCAAGCGACTGTCACTGACCACGGAGTTCAGGACCTCGATGTCGTCGCGCTCCGCCATCGCTATCTGGGCGTCGTAATAGGCTTCGGTCTTCTTGATCTGGCGTTCGTAGGCTGTCATTTCGCTAGCACCTCCTGATTCGGAAAAAATTGATGAGCCTATAAACTATAGCGATATCAACGACAGTAACCCCATCCCCTGAGTAATGTTTTAGCGTGCCCGCGGCAGTCAGCGGAGGAAATTGAACAGGCTCAAGTCCTGGATCTTGATGAAACTCTGCTGTGAGGCCTGCAGCGCCGTCAGCTGCTGATTGAAGCGACTGATCGCCTCGGCGTAGTCCAGGTCCTCCAGAGTCGAGCGCACTTCGGCCGCCGCGAGATCGAAGGCCTCGTTGGCGGCCCGTTGATCGTCCACGGCATTCATACGTGCGCCCACCTTCGAACGCGTGCTCAACAGACTGCTGAGCGCAGAATCGATATCCGTCAACGCCTGCGGATAGCCGTTGCCCGCCTCGAGGGTGGTGGCCAGGTCGTACAGTACTTCACCGATATTCGTCAGGCCCCCACCGGCCGCCGGAAAATCCATGAACACGCTGCCCGGGTCACCGATCGCCACCTCGCGACTGTCGCCGATTTTCAGCAGGCGCTGACCGTCGTCGCCATGGTAGGTAAAGCCTCCGACGCCGTCATGGGTGAAGGGCTGGGTCTTGCTCTTAAAGCCACTGAATAGGAATTCCCCGTTGGCATCCTGGGAGTTGGCCAGCTGCATGAAGTTGTCGATATGCTGACGCACCTCGACCGCAATGGCGCGCCGCTCATCTACGCCGAGCACGTCGTTGGCGCCCTGCACGGCCAGCTCCCTGACCCGCTGCAAGGTGTCACCGATCGCACCCAGCGCGGTCTCCTCCTGATTGAGTTTGGCGATCGCCACGTCTGCATTGCGCTGATACTGGGTGAGGCGCTGCTGTGACTCCTGCAGATCGAGCACCCGCGCCGATGCGGAAGGGTCGTCCGAGGGACTCAGGATGCGCTTGCCGCTTGCGACCTGCAGTTCGGTGCGGCTCAGCTCGCGCTGATTCTGCAACATTGCATCGACGCCCTGGCGAAAGATTTGGGATGTCGAGATACGCACGCCTACCTCCTTACTGCGCCAAGCAGGGTGTCGAACAGGCTATTGGCGACATTGATCACCTGTGCGGCGGCCTGATAGGCCTGCTGGAAGCGCACCAAGTCGGCCGCCTCCTCGTCCAGGTTGACACCCGATACCTCATCCTTTGCCGCCTGGGCCTGTGCCAGCAGACGCTCCTGAACACCGGCGTTGCTGCTCGCCTGCTGCGTCTTGGTACCGACGTCTGCGACGAGTGCCCCATAGGTGGTGGCGAAACTCGCAGTGCCGCCGAGCATCAGGTTGGCCGTCTGGAGATCGGCGAGGCGCCGCGCGTTGCGGTTGTCCCCAATGCCGTCGACGTTATCGCTCAGACTGAAGCTGTCGCCCACCGCCGGCGCCCCAGTCATGTCGAAATCGAAGATACCCAGGCCAGGGACATCGACACGATAGGTCTCGCCCGAGAGGTAGGCCACGCTGCCACCGATCGGCGCCCCACTGGCGTCCACGAACTGGGCGCCCGGCGGTACCGTGATTGCGAGCTGGTTGCCCGCCTGATAGGCCAAGGTGATGCCGACTGGCGGCGCCGGCCCCGCGCCGGCACCTGCCCTCGCGGTCAATGCCCCGGGGCCGATCAGGCCGGTACCGGAATTCGCAGGATTGGAACTGGTCGTGACCGCCTCGGCAGCGGCTATCTGGCGCTCATTGGCCACCAAGGCGTCGAATCCCGATGCACCGTTGCGCGTGGGCTGTACCAGGTAGCTGTCGCCGGCGGCGGCCGAATTGATGACGATGCGCAGACCGTCGACAAGGAAGGGATCGGCGACGCTGCCGGTACCGCTCAGCGCCACCGGCTGACCGGAGGTGAGATCGGTCATCGTCCAGCTCGCACCATCGAAATCCATTCGGTAGTCGTGCGTCGTCAGCTGGGAAAAATCCGCATGGCCAACCGTGATGCTGCCGGCATTGCTCGGCGCGCCCACCACCTTGGGCGACGCCACGTTAAAGAAAGCACCGCCGAGCTGGCCATCGAGGTCCATACCGGTCTGATGTTCTGCGTTGAAAAATGAGGCCAGGCCGAGTGCGACCCGGCCCAACGCGTTCTGCGACTCGTCCAGTACTCCGTCACGGAAGCGCAGCGCGCCGCCGAGACTGCCCCCGGTCATCTGTTCGGTCACAGTGACGACGCCACCACCGGCCTGCTGGATGACCAGCTCCTTGCGATCGACGGCCAGCGGGTTGTTGGTCACGCCCATGGTGCTGTAAGTCGTCCCGACGACCAGTGCCTGACCGGTGCCGATGAAGACGCTCTTCACACCGTCGGCCTCTTCGACCGTGGAGACGCTGGTGAACTCACTCAGATCGTCGATCAGTTTGTCGCGCTCATCGAGGAGGTCGTTCGGCACGCCGCCGGTGGCGCTGCCCGCGGTGCGAATGCGCGCATTGACATCCGCCAGGGACCGGGCAAATGAATTGATCTCGTCGACCTGGCGCTCAAGGTCCTGATTCAGTCGTCGGCGCATGTCCTCGAACCAGCCGTCGAGCGAATGAAAGCGGTCACCGAGCTGATCGGCGCGACTGATCATCACCGAACGCGCGGCGATGTCGGTGGGGTCATCCGCTACATCGTTGACGCTGGCAAAGAACATCTGCATCGCATCGTTGATGCCGGCCGAGGCATCGGCGATCACATTGTCGACCTGATTGGCACGCTGCAGAAAGAAATCATACTCGGCGTGCGACGAGGTGTAGTCCCTCACCCGGGTCGCCAGAAAGTCATCATAGCGCCGACGCACCGAGGCGACTTCGACACCGGAGCCGATGAAACCCTGCGGCAATGCCTGCGGGGCGCGCGTCTGAAACTGCACGACCTGGCGGCTATAGCCCTCGGTGTTGACGTTGGCGATATTGTGTCCCGTCGTCTCCAGCTGCCGCTTGAATGCATTGAGTGCACTGATACCGCTGTTGATAATGCCTGCCATTGATGTCCCGCCTTGCCATCGTCAATTCAGATGGCCGTTGCGTCCTCCGTGGCTGTCTGTCTCACCCGGCGCATGGGCTCACTGTCGAGGATGCGCTGAATCTTCTCGGCATAGGCAGGATCGGTTGCATAACCGGCCTGCTGTAAGGCGCCGAAATAGGCCTTCGCATCCTGTGTCTTTTCGAGCGCGTCGCGGTAGCGCGGATTGCGCTGCACAAAGTCGACATAATCCCTGAAGCTGTCCTCGAAGGAGCTGTAAGCGCGAAAATTGGCGCGCGTCTTCAGCGGAACGCCGTCACGGTATTCCAGTGTGCTGACGCGCACCTTCTCACCCTGCCAGCGCGAATCCGCCTTGATGCCGAACAGGTTGTGGCTGCTGTCGCCACTGTGGTGCCGCATCACATGACGTCCCCAGCCGGTCTCCAGGGCCGCTTGCGCGAGTAAGGCCTCGGGAGCGAGCTGAAGCTTCGCGGCGGCCTCCTCCGCGGCTGGCCAGAGCTTGTCGAGAAACGCCTCCGGGGAACCATCGAGCAGGGCCGGCGCGTCGCTCGGCGGTGCACCGGTGGAGGCCTTCGGCTGGGCGACGATCGGCATACCGAGATAGTCCTCGGGTGTAAGGTCGCCGTGCACCATCGAGATGCCCGCGCCGAGCTGGCGCTTCAACACGTCGGCGAGACCGATGCCCTCGCCCTGTGACATATCCATCGCGATCTGTTTGTCGAACATGTCGCGATACATCTCGCTCTGCTTGCTGTCCATCAGCCCACCACCGAAGCTGGCATCGCGCATGCTCTTGAGCATCATCTGCAGAAACAGCGCCTCGAACTGGCGCGCCACCTGGTCCAGCGCCGCCCCCTGGTCCTCACGGGCGCGCGCGCGCAGTGCCGCGAGGCCGGAAAAATCGGTATAGACCTGTTCCATATCGACCACCATCGTGCGACCTCAGATCACCACCAGATCGGCCTTCAGTGCGCCGGCCTGCCGCAATGCCTCGAGGATCGCCACCAGATCGCTCGGGCCCGCGCCGACCTGGTTGACGGCACGCACCACGGTGTCGAGTGTGACACCCGGATCGAAAACGAACATGCGACGATCGCCCGGCGCGGTCACTGAGACATCCGACTGTTCCGTGACCGCCGTCCTGCCGCGTCGTGCAAACGGACCGGGCTGTGACACCTCGGCATTCTCGCTGATGGTCACCACCAGATTGCCGTGCGAGACCGCCGCAGGACTGACGCGGACGGTGCTGTTGATCACCACGGTACCCGTGCGCGAATTGACGATCACGCGCGCCACGGCGGCAGCGGGCTCGACCTGGAGGTTCTCGATCATCGATATGAAGCCGACCCGCTGGCCGATATTCTTCGGTGCATTGACCTTGACCGAAGTGGAGTCGACAGGGAACGCCGTGCCCTCCCCGATCGCCTTGTTGATGGCATCGCTGACACGCTGTACGGTCGTGAAATCGCTGTCCTTGAGATTCAGGGTCAGCAGCGGCTCCTGTCCAAACGGCGTCGGCACGCTGCGCTCGACGGTCGCGCCACCCGGTATGCGCCCGGAACTCGGGACGTTGACAGTTATCTTCGACCCGTCGGAACCCTCTGCCGCGAGCCCGCCGACCACCAGGTTGCCCTGTGCGATGGCGTACACCTGACCGTCGATACCCTTCATCGGAGTCATCAGCAGGCTGCCGCCGCGCAGGCTCTTGGCATCACCGATCGACGACACGGTGATATCGAACTGTTGCCCGGGCTTGGAGAACGGCGGCAGGTCGGCATGCACCGTCACCGCAGCGACGTTCTTTGGGTTCAGCTGGACATTCGGCGGCACCACGATACCCAACTGGGTCAGCAGGTTGCGCAGACTCTGCCGGGTGAACGGCGAGGACCCGGCCTTGTCGCCACTGCCGTCCAGGCCGACCACCAGGCCGTAGCCGAGCAGCTGGTTATTGCGCACCCCCTGAATCGAGGCCAGGTCCTTGATGCGCTCGGCCTGCAGCGGTTGTGCCAATACCACCAGTGCGGCGATCAGCAGGCTGCGCGTGACGATTCGGTTCATTTCACTCACCAATCAGAATGGCCAGATGGCCGAGATGAAGAACTTGGCCAGCCAACCCATCTTCGAGGAATCGGAGACCTGGCCGTCCCCGACGTAGACCAGGGTCGCATCCGCAATGCGGGTGGAGTCGACGGTGTTGCGATCACTGATGTCTTCGGGACGGATCGTGCCCGACACGCGGATATATTCATTGCCGCCGGTCATGCCGATGCGCTTCTCGCCGCGGACCTTGAGATAGCCGTTCGCCAGTACCTCGGTCACGGTGACCGAGATCGAGCCGCTGAATTCGTTGTTCTGAGTGTTTTCCGCATCACCGGAGAACGAGGTGTTCGACGAGAGGCTCTGACTCAGGTCATACGAGCCGTCGGCGAACGGCAGATCGAAGCTGATGCCGCGACCGAAAAAGGTCGGCGACGCGATCTCCGTCCTGTTGCTCTTATCCACCGAGCCTTCGTTGGTCTGCGAGGCCTCGGTGTCCTCGACCAGGTTGACCAGCAGCACATCACCCACCCGGCGGGCAATGACGTTCTCGAACCAGCTTCGCTCATAGCCGGACTGAAAGATCGCGCCGTTGCCCTGCGGTGGCGGCGGTATCTCTACTGGCGGGGCCGCCGCGAACTCGGGGTCACGCTTCGGCGTGGAATTGCAGCCGCCGAGCAGCGCAGCGGCGATTGCGAGCAACAACAGCGTGCGCAGCCCCAAGCCAATGCGATACGCCTCGGTTTCTGTCTGGCTGAACATCATCCTTTACCTCAGGTCATCCCCGGAGCCTAGAGCTGCTGGCTCACATAGGCGAGCATGTCATCGGTCGTCGAGATCGCCTTGCTGTTCATCTCATACGCGCGCTGGGTCTCGATCATGTTGACCAACTCCTCGACGACGTTCACGTTGGAGCTCTCCAGCGAGCCCTGGATCAATGTGCCCATGCCGTTGTTTCCCGGCGTGTCGACCTGCGCTGAGCCGCTGGCCGCGGTCTCGCGATACAGATTGTCGCCAATCGACTCCAGACCGGTGGGGTTGACGAACTGGGCCAGGGTTATGTTGCCGATCTGCGTCGGACTGTTGTTACCGGCGACCATCGCCGATACCGTGCCATCCGAACCGACGGTAACGTTGAGCGTGTTGTTGGGTACGGTGATCGCCGGATCCAGCAGATAGCCGTTCTGGGTGACCAGCTGGCCCGATGAATCCAGGCCGAAGGAGCCATCGCGCGAGTACACGAGGCTGCCGTCGGGGTGGCTGATCTGAAAGAAACCGTTACCCTGGACCGCAATATCGAGGCTATTGTTGGTTTGTACGATGTTGCCCTGGGTGTGCAGCTTCTGGGTCGCCACGGTGCGTACCCCGGTACCGAGGTAGAGCCCCGACGGCAGGGTCGTATCCTCTGTCGACGAGGCGCCCGCCTGGCGGACGTTCTGGTACATCAGGTCTTCGAACACCGCGCGATCGCGCTTGAAGCCGGTCGTGTTGACATTGGCCAGGTTGTTGGAGATGACGGCCATGCGTGTCTGTTCGGCATCGAGCCCGGTCTTGGCAATCCAGAGTGCGGGGTACATGATGTGGACCTCTTCGGTTGGCAGGCCGCGTCGCGTGGTTCGACAGCGGCACTTAGTTCAGTTGATAGATGCTGTGCAAAACGCTTGCCAGCCTTAGATCGGCTTGATGATGCTGGATGCCGCCGTCGAACTTTCCTCGGCGGACTTCATCATCTTGACCTGCAGTTCGAAGCGCCGTGACAGCTCGATCATGTTGACCATCTCGTTGACTGCATTCACATTGCTGGACATCAGCGCACCGGGGACGACCCGCTGCGCGGGGTCGGCCTCCGCAACCTCGCCGTCCTTGCGGCGGAACAGCCCGTCTTCACCCTTTTCCATCTGATCCAGCTGCGGCGCGACCAGCTTTATACGGTCGATCACCGCGAGCTGATCAGCGGCCGCACCCAGCGGCCGGATCGATACCGTGCCGTCTACGCCGATATCGATTTTCTCGAACGGCGGCAGCGCGATCGGCCCGCCGTTGCCCATCACCGGCAGGTTGTTGCCGGTCACCAACAGCCCGTTCTCGTCCACCCGCAGGTCGCCTCGACGGCTGTAGCCCTCGCCGCCATCAAATGCCTGCAGCGCTATCCAGCCGCCGTCCCGGGGCGCGACGTCGAGATCGCGCCCGGTCTGCTGCACGCTGCCATGGTCGAAGTTCGAGCTCGGGCTCTCGTCCATTGCATAAACGCGCGTCGGGTAGCCGGCGCCGAACACCGGCATGCTACGAAACTGATTGAGGTCGGCGAGGAATCCGGTCGTACTGGCGTTGGCGAGGTTGTTCGTCGCGGCGGCCTGCGCGATCAGGGTCTCTTTGGCGCCACTCATCGCGACGTACAGCATGTCATCCATCGTATGCCCCCTCTGGTCGGCAGCGACGAGTCGCGAGGAGCGAGGACGAATTCACTTCGAACCTCGATCCTCAGTACTCGCTACTGATTAACGGATATTGATAATGGTCTGGGTGATGGAGTCCGCGGTGGAGATCACCTCGGCATTGGCCTGGAAGTTGCGCTGCGCGGTGATCAGATTCACCAGCTGCGCCGCGATGTCGACATTGGAGGCCTCGAGCGCACCCGACTGGATCTGACCGAAGCTGGATGTCCCCGCCTCGCCGAGCTGCGGCCCGCCGGAGGCGAAGCTCTCCGCCCAGTTGGTGTCACCGATCTGGCGCAGTCCCTGCTGGTTGTTGAACTTGGCCAGCGCCACTTTGCCGAGCGCCGACGACTGACCATTGGTATACCGGGCGAAGATAACACCCTCGGTATCGATATCGACACCGGCCAGGCGCCCGGAGGTGAAGCCGTTCTGGCTCAGATTGTTGACCGCGAACGCCGAGCCGTATTGGGTGGTGCCGGCGAATTCCAGATCGAGGGTCAAGGGGGCGGAACCGTTGCCCGGATCGTAGGGTGCCATGGTCGCGCTCGTCCCCGCAGCGCCATTGACGTCAGTCAATGCGCCCGTTTCGTCGAAGGCCAGGGTATTCGCGGCACCGACCGGTGTCCCGCCGATATAGAGGTGTTGATCCCAGGTACGCGGTGCCGCAGCCGACTTGGCGAAGTACAGGGTCGCCGTGTGCGCGTTGCCCAGCGAATCGTAGACCGTGGTCGACGTCGAGCCATTGTAGCTGGCCGGATTCGCGGGATCGAAGGCCGCGGTCGGCACTTCCTGCGACGAGTTGAGGTTGATCGCCGCACTGATGGTGGTCGATGGGTTCGGCGAACTCGGCGTGGTCGGCAGCTGTAGATCCTCCAGGACCCCGGTGTTGAAGGTCGTCGCGCCGCCGACGCCGCTGACCGCCTCGTAGATCTGCAGACGGTCGCTGTTCTGGTTCATCACGTAGCCATCGCGATCGACACTATAGGCACCCGCGCGCGTATAGGCCTGGGTGCCGTCGGGCGACTTGAGCACGAAGAAGCCCTGACCGCTGATCGCCAGGTCCAGGTTGTTCGAGGTGAAATCGATCGACCCCTGGCTATGTTGCTGCGCCACCCTGGCGACGCGCACGCCCTGGCCGGCCGCGTTCGAGCTGGTGTCCTGGATGGAACTCGCATAGAGATCGGCGAATTCGGCCCGCGACTCCTTGAAGCCGTTGGTGGCGGAGTTCGCGATATTGTTGCCGGTCACCTCCAGGTCGGTGGAAGCCGCGTTGAGGCCACTGAGAGCGATACGAAAGGTCATGATGGCTGCTCCGTTTAATAGATCTGTTGGATGTTGTTGAAGGCCATCGGTCCCAGGCCTTCGAGGTTCAGGGTCAGCCCATTGCTGCCGTTGAGATTCACGCTCTCGACCTTCGCGAACAGCTTCGTCTGCAGGTCCACCCCGCGGTCGTTCTGCAGGGCCTCGACGCGGACGGTGTAGCGTCCCGGTGGTGCGAAGTTACCGAGGTTGTCCATCCCGTCCCAGGCGAAGTCGAGGCTGCCCGGCGGCGCCGAGCCCAGTGGCATCTCCCGAACCAGCTGGCCCACCGAGTCGATCACGCGCAGCGTGACCTGCGGACTGCTCTGTTCCAGATTCACCTGACCGCGCAGACTGCCGCCCGGCAGCAGATAACCGCTGTCGACCGGGGCCAGGATCTCGCGACCGACCAGTGATCCCGCCTGCAGCGCCTGCCCGGAGGTGAGCGAAGAGGCCAGTGACTCGAAGCTCTGATTTAGCTGCTCGAGGCCGGTGACAGAACCAAACTGTGCGATCTGACCGAGAAAGTCGCCGTTCTCCATCGGCTTGAACGGATCCTGATTGTTGAGCTGGGTGACCATCAGTTTCAGGAAGGTGTTGAGCCCGAGGTCAGTCGCCTTGTTGGTGCCGGAGGTCGGCGACTCCGACCGCGCCAGGCCGAGGTCGGCGAACAGGTCCTGTTGTGCATCGATACCGCTCATGCCGGATTACCTCCCGAGATTGATTGTTGCGCTCAGCATCTGCCGTGTGGCGTTCACCACTTCGACATTGTTCTGATAGGCGCGCGAGGCCGAGATCATGTTCGCCATCTCCTCGACGACATTGACGTTTGGCCGATAGATGTAGCCATCCGCGTCAGCCAGGGCATGCTGCGGCGCATATTCGCGCACCAGCGGTGCCTCGCTCTCGACCACTCCGGCCATGCGGACACCAACGGCCGGATTGCGCGAATTGGCCCGGTCCAGCACCGCCTGGAATACCGGTTGGCGCGCCCGGTAGGTGGAATCCGTGCTGCTGGATACCGCGTCCACATTGGCCAGGTTGCTGGCGACCAGGTTCATGCGCAGGTTCTGCGCATTCATGCCGGAACCGGCGATATCGAAAATCTTGAAGCTACTCATCAACCGCTGCCCTTTATTGCCCGTATCAAGCTCTTTATCCGCGAATCCAGGAAGCGCAGGCTCGCCTGGTAGTGCATCGCATTGGCGCTGAACTCGCTTTGTTCACGCTCGACCTCGACGGTGTTGCCGTCCAGGGAAGACTGCTGCGGCACGCGGTAGGCCATCCTGGTCGAGGCGATCAGCCCCGCATCGGGCCGAATATGGCCGCGGTGGGTCGCGGCCAGACGGACCGGGTCCTGGATCTCTTTTCGCAGCATCGCGTTGAAATCGAAATCGCGCGCCTTGTAGCCCGGGGTGTCGGCGTTCGCGAGGTTCGCGGCCAACACCTCTGAGCGCCGTGCGCGCAGGCGCAGTGACTCCTCGTGGATCCCAAACACATCATCGAGCTTCATTGGTCCGGCCCATGCCGCAATGCCTGGCCTAGAACAGAGCAGAAGGCATGCCAACCACTATGTCTTTCTTTATTTCAATGACTTAGCGGTGGCTGGCGGGCCTTGCATAGCGCGTGGCGGCAAGGACTTGCCGTTGCAAACGGCAAGCGGTAGAGGGCAAGCCCGCCTATCTCACCGTTTTCCGTCGCGAGCGGTTCGAGACGCCGTTGTGGCGGGGCGCACGCAGCGGAGGGCGGTGAAGGCGTAGCCGACACTACGTCGAGCCGGCCGCAACGCGTGCGCCCCGTCACAGCGAGCGTATCGGGCCGCGCAGTAGGTAATCGGTGAGATAGGCGGGCTTCTAGCCTGCATAGCTCACCGTTTTTCGTAACGAGGCTGCCGAGACGCCGTTATGGCGGGGTGCACGGAGTGGAAGGCGGTGAAGGCGTAGTCGACACTACGTCGAATCGCCTGCAACGAGTACGCCC
>JBATKF010000508.1:0-8359 GCA_049669185.1 Sedimenticolaceae bacterium
GCCGCGCGTTGGTTGGCGCTGTCCAATACCTCGGGGAGATCCTCGCCACCATAGAGATCGAGCGTGGGCACCGCCAGCGCCGGCAGCTGATCCAGGGTATCCATTGGACCGCCGGCGATCCCGCCCGACATGCCAATCGCGACGAGACCTTCGACCGGCTGCGGCTCGCGGCTCAGATAGTAGACCGCCATGGTCGAGCCCTGGCTGTGCCCGATCAGCACGATGGTGGTAAATCCCTTGTCGCGCAGATAATGGATGGCCGCGTCGATGCGCCCCGGCACCCAGTCGTAGATGTCGGCATAGGCCGCGTGTTCGGCCTCGTTGGCCAGCACCGGCATCTGAATGGAAAGGGTGTGCCAGCCGGCCTCGGTCAGCCCAACGCGCAGTGGTTGCACCACAGTGGGCCAGTTCGGATGCACACCGGTGCCGTGCATCACAATGGCGGCCCTGCGCGCCCCGCCCACCGTGCTCTCGGTCTCGAGTGCCAGAAAATCCGTTCTGCCGTCGTTCAGATAGACCGCCTCGCCGTCGAGTAGGGCGTCGACGATCTGTTCCGCCCACCGCTGTTCCTTGCCAAGATCGCTCGCCGCGGCGGCGGCGCACAGCGACACACCAAGGAACAGGATCAGAAGTCGCACAAAACACATAGCCAGTCTCCGATATAAAAAAATTATCAATACGACGCGCGGCATCGGCATTGGGCTCAGCGGACGGACGCTACATGCAGCGTTTTTCCCCTGAGGCACGCATTCTCGTGCTGTCCGACCGCGCCGAACTGCCGCACGTGCCCAAGCTGGCGGCGCTGTTCAGTTTACATGCGGTGTGCCCGCTGCCGGTGACCGATACGGGCTAGCCTTGACCTGAGTCTTTCCTCAAGGCCGCTCTGCTGTGTGCCGCTAACCACCGCAGCAGCAGCTTCCCGGTCAGAGAGCGCGCGTCATGAGTCAAGATATCAATCGCCTGCTGATGGCACTGGAGCGCAGCATGCGCGAAATCAACCGGGAGGTCATAAACCCGGAGATTCCGGCGTTGACCCTCGATGACCTTCGGCCGGTGCTGCACCGGGTCGCCAAGGCGAGGGCAAGTTACCTGAAGGCGCTGCTCGACCTCGGCGCACGCGCCGACCACGCCCAGGCCGTCGCTGGCGAACTGGATGAGCTCGCCAGACTGCGCCGGGAGTACGAGGAGCTGGCCAGCGCGGCCAAGGCCCTGGAGACCGCGATTCAACGCGGCTATCTCGATATCCGGGTCGACGGGGGCTGAGCCTCATCGCCGAGACGGCCCGATCAGGCGCGCGACGTTCCGCTTTCTCTCGCCCGCCGCTGCTGCGTATCATCTGCGCATGCGGGGCGCGTCCTTGAATCGCCCTGAGGTCAAACACTAGGCGCTGGCGACTTCATACAGCATCCATGTGGCATCTCTACCTGATCCGCTGCAACGACGGCTCGCTGTATACCGGCATCACCACCGATGTACAGCGCCGGCTCACCGATCACCAGACCCGCCGTGGCGCGCGGCGTCTGCGTGGACGCGGGCCCCTCGAGCTGGTGTTCTCGCAGCAGATCGGTGACCGCAGCCTCGCCCAGCAGCTCGAGTGGCAGATAAAACGCTGGAGCAAGGCGGAAAAGGAAAGGCTGGTGCGCGGCGAGACGACGCTGCCCAGCTGATCCGCGCAGATCGCGCACCCTCAGCCCTGGGCGAATATCAGGCACGCAACGCCAGGCCCTCTTTGAGCAGGCGTCTGCGCTCCTGCAACACGTCGTCTGGATAGGGTACCGCCGGCGAATGCCCCCACACCGGCCCGGGCCACGCCGGGTCTGCACGGTGGCGCACCACGTGGTGCAGGTGTAGCTGCGCGACCAGATTACCGAGCGCACCGATGTTCAGTTTTTCGCCGTCGAAGGCCTGCATCAGCAGGGCCCCCACGCGGCAGGACTCATCCAGCAGGGTCCGGCGATCGTCGCCGCTCAGCTGGTAGATCTCGCGCATGCTGTCGCGCCGTGGCACCAGGATCACCCACGGATAGCGACAGTCATTCAACAGCAGTACCCGCGACAGCGGCAGATCGCCGAGCACATGGCAGTCTCTCGCGAGTTGCGGATCGAGGGTAAAGCTGGCTGGGGTGAAGTTGTCCACGGCAGTACCTTCGCGGCCAGACGCGACCGAGTGCAAGCAGCCACTGCGCCGCACCTTCCAAATGGTGCGGAGTCCTGCGGGGATGGTCAAGCCGCTGGCCGGTGAGTGAGATTTTCAGGCTGCTAGAATGGACCCGCGAACAACGACAGCGGAGGACGACCATGCAGCCGAATGCCGAAGGGGTATGCTGGTCATGCGGCAGCAAGCTGACCGCATTCGACTATCAGCGCGAGAGTGACTGCCCGCACTGTCGCAAGCAGACCCACGTCTGCCGAAATTGCCGCTTCTATGCACCGGGCCGCGCTAATGACTGCCTGGAGCCGATTGCCGAGGCGGTGCAAGACAAGCAGCGCGCGAACTTCTGCGACTATTTCGAGCCGTCGTCGAAGGCCTTCCAGGCGGCTGCAGATCCTGAGCGGCTGAAGGCCGCCGCAGACGACCTGTTCGATATCTGAAAGCCAATGGTCTGCAGGCCCGAAAACCTACGGCCGGACGCCCGCAAGGCGTGGACCCCGCCGACCCAGATCAAAGCAGACACTCAAATGGAGGAGCTTAAAACACTGCGCCCCTCGCGCAGTTCCGGCTGATGCGGCGCCAAGACTCAGGCGGTATCGGCCAGTATCGCCGGTTGCTCGACGGTCTCCGCGGCCACGCGCGATCGACCGCTGCCCAGTGCGACGAATGCTGTCTGCGCCTCGGTGTAGAGTCCACGGACAAAATCTGTGCTCGGCCCGGCGTTTCGCAGCTCGTTCATCAGTCGGGTCAGGTGAGAGCGCGCCCTCACCCAGTCCGCGGCGTTCTCGAAACGCCTGGCCTGGACCAGATGGAAGCGCGCGAATGCCTCCGCACGGCGCTCTGCCAACTCGCGGCGAAAGATCGCCCGCACGTCCGGCGCCAGCGTCTGCAACGTGCCGCCGCCGACCATCATTGCGGTCAGGTCGTCGAGGGCGCCGATGATCTGGTGCAGCGCCTGCTCGTTCTCGATTGGCCCCACGCCGCCAGTGACCGGTGCCCCCTGGGCGCTGGCCTCCCGTTGCGCCCCTTCGATCTTGCCGTCAATCCCCGGGTAGCGTCGATAGAGACGGCGCATCGTCCGGTAACACGCCACCAAGTCGTTATGCAGGATGATACGCAGCTCGCGCGACAGCGGGACGCCCGAGAGCGCCGCAAGCGCCGCGGATATCCGTTGCTTATGACTTTCCAGGCGCCTTACAGAGGCGTGCACGAGGGCCTGATGGGCCTGGTAGCGGTTCAGAATCGCCGCCATCGACAGCATCGCCAGCAACATACCCAGCACCGCGAACACCATCCCCCCGTCTTCCAGCAGCGTCACCCCACCCCTCCGCGATGGACGATTTACCTGCGTAACGGCATGCCAGGGGCAAACCTGACCTGGCGCACTGCAGCCGACCAGGTGAGCGGTGTCAGCAGAATTTACAAACGCGCGAGGACCAGACCAGGCAGGGCTCGCTAAGGCGCTGTATTTAATCCCTTTAGTATGATTCGGCAGGAAAATTGCTTTGTAACGGCATGGCGCGAAGGTGCGCAGGGACACCCAGGACTATGAAAAGTACGCGAGCCCGGCAAGGCTTGGCGGCGTTGCCGGGAATGACCATCGGCCAGACCTTTGCCGCCCCCATTGAGGGCGAAACGGCCAGCAATGCCGCGGCGATCCTGATTCTGCTGGGTGTCTGGGCGTTGCTGATGAGCCTGCGCAATCTGCGTCACATTCGACACAGACGCATCGCGCCCGATCTGCGACGCACGGCAGAACGCACCGCCGACCTGGAGAGCGATGCCTGATCGCCCGGCGAACGGCTAGATTTTCAGGCTAGACTGCGCCGTAGATATGCACCACCGATGAACTGAATCGCGATGATCCAATCGATCGCCCGCGCGCTGTGGCTGCTGCTGGGCTGGACGGAACTGATCGTTTTTACGTTGCTTATGTATGCCATGAGTTTCCTGCCGCCGACCTGGCGGGAAGGCTGGTACCGGCCTCTGTTTCGGCGCTGGAGCCGAACCTGGCTGCATGCGCTCGGCGTAGACCTCAGGTTGCACCACAAGAACGCCCACCCCCTGCCCGGGCACTTCATTCTGATCGCCAACCACCCGTCGTCGCTCGAGGATGTCGCCATCCCGTCGCTGTTCGATGTCGATAGCGTCGCCAAGCACGAGGTGCGCGACTGGTGGTTGGTCGGCCGTATTGGCGCAGCGGCGGGAACCATCTTCGTAAAGCGCGAGTCGCCCGCTTCGCGCAAGGCCGCGGCGGATGTCATCCGACAGCACCTGGCGGCGGGGCGTAACGTCGCCCTGTATCCGGAGGGCGGCATAAAAGGGCCGCGCCTGCAGCCGGCCTTCCGCTACGGCGCCTTTGACATCTCGCTGCAGACCGGAATCCCCATCGTACCTGTCTATCTCCACTACGAGGCACTGCACGATTTCCACTGGGGCCCCCACAGCCTGATCGACAACTTGCGCAACATCATGAGCGCGCGCAATAACCGCGCGAATTATTTTCAATTCGACGCCATCGACCCGCGGTCGTTTGATGACAAGATAAGCTACTGCCAGCATGTGTACGGCTTGTATGAAGAGTGGCAGGCACGTTATCTCGACTAGAGGCGCAGTCATGACCATGTCCTTTGCCGATCCCTCAGCCGCAGAAGCGGCATTCTATGCGGCCTTTCGTAACCTCGATCTCGACCAGATGAAGGCGGTGTGGATCGAATCCGCCAACGCCAGCTGTATCCATCCCGGTGGGGGCCTGCTGCAGGGGACTGACGCGGTCCTCGCAAGCTGGGCGGAGATATTTCGCGACAGTGCACCGCCGCGCATTGCGCACCGATTGATCCAGGCCAGCACCGACGAGCGTCTGGCGGTCCATACGGTGGAGGAAGATGTCCAGAGCGGTGGTGGGCAACGCCAGGCCGTGGTACTGGCGACCAACGTCTACGGCTATGTCGAAGGCAAAGGCTGGGGCATCTTGGCCCATCACGCCTCGCTGCCATTGGTCGAGTCATCGCCACCCCGAACGCGCCGCGAATCCATGCACTGATCTGCGGCCGTCGGACCGACGGCTAGCAGGACGTTCGGGCTGGACAGGTTTCTCGGGGTAGAATTCGCGGGTGGACGAAATTTGCACTATCCAAGCTCAGGGGGTGACTGATGTCGCCCGGGGACACTCGCAATGAATAGGTTGTTATGGTCGTTTGCGTTCCTCCTGGTCTTCGGCGTCGGGCCGGCGAGCGCCGAGGTACTGGTGCTGGTTCATGGCTACCTCGGCACCGCCAACAGCTGGGTCGAATCGGGGGTACTGGATCGCCTGACCCGGCGTGGTTATCAACACCGCGGGGTACTCACCTTTGGGCCGCAGGGCGTGCTCTACCTGCCGCTGGGTACTGGTCCCGCGACCAGGCCTGTGTACACCGTTAACCTGCCGTCGCAGGCGCCGGTCATGATCCAGGCCGACTGGCTGGCCGCTCAGCTCCGCGAGGTACGCCGGCGCCATCCCGAGGAGGCGATCAACCTGGCGGCCCATTCCGCGGGCGGGGTGGTCGCGCGCATGACTCTAGTGCGCCATGGCCCGCTCGGCGTGCAACACTTGATCACAATCGCCACGCCGCACCTCGGGACCGGGCGCGCCCTGCAGGCGCTGGATGCGACCGACAACCGCGGCATTCTGGGCTCACTCAAGGGGTGGTTTGTGCGCAAGCGCACCGGCGATGCGCTCTACGCGACCGTGCAGCAGAGCCGCGGCGTATTGCTCGATCTGACGCCACCGGCGCCGGGTAATCTGCTGTTCTGGCTGAATGGGCAGCCACATCCCGACATCCGCTATACCAGCATCATGCGCATCGGAACCTTCTATATGCCGGGCGATCAACTCGTTCCCCCGCTCAGCCAGGACCTCAACCGCGTGCCGGCCCTTGTCGGTCGAGCACAGACCTACAGCATGGCACAGGGTCACCTGCTGACGCCGCAGGATGGTGACCTGATCGGAAATCTCCTCACCAGGACCGAGCCGGCAGAGTAGGCGAGAAAGCAAGCGTCGTGCTTCTTTCGATGGGCTGGCTCCAAGGTTTGCTGATGGGCTAGGCTGTACAAATGCAAGCCGCACTGGATCAGGTCGAGCGTCTGTTACGCGCGTACAATCATGTCTACGAGGCAAATCTGGCGGCGATTGTGCGCGAGACCTATGCGGAAGACCCGAGCGCCGGGTGTCGAATGATCAACAGCGACGAGTGGTGGGACAGCAGACAATCGGTGGCCGCCATCGATCTGGCGGTCGACGGGGGATTTACCCCGACAGCGCGCCAGGATGCGCAGACGCTGCGCTGTGCACTGATCGAAGTCTTCACCACGATGCTGGCCTATGGCGAGGAAAACGTCGCGGGTGAACTGATCGTGTCGCAATTCCAAAAGTGGATGGAATCGCATGTCTGACAGGCTAGGCTGATATGCACGCATAAGGTTAGCCAGCGGGCTGCCGCCATAGATTTGGAGTCAACGGCGCTGGGCCACAGCCCCGTGCCGACAAATTGACCTTGACACTGCGCAGTGGGGGCGACATGCAGTCATTCGATATCTATTTCCTAGGGCAGACGCTGCCCGAGGCAGATGCTTCCGCGGTCCGGCGGGGCGTCGCCAAGTTGTTCAAGGTCGAGGATGACGCGGTGGAGCGGCTGTTCAGCGGTAAACCGGTGCGGGTGAAAAAGGGGCAGGACGCCGAGGCCGCGAGTCGCTACCGAGCGGCCTTTCGCGAGATCGGGGCACTGGTCCAGATCGTACCGGCGGGCTCGCCGGCGCCCCAGGCGGTAACGCCCGCGACGATCGAATCGGGTGATCCGGCCGCCCACGACCCGGCGACGTCGCCGCCCGAACCTGGTGCATCCGGGGACTTCGGACTAGCGGAACCGGGCGTGATCCTGGACGAGACGTCGCCACCACCGCCGGCGGATATCGACACCGGCGACCTCGAGGCCTTACCACCGAACTCTGGTTCGCTGGAGGACTGCAAGGTCGAAAAACCCCTCCGCGAGATCCCCGATATCGGACATCTGCGGCTCGTCGACGACTGACGCGCCGCGCCTGCGGGGCCGCCGCCGCTCAGCGACCCTCCGCCAATTGAATGGTGGTAAGCGCAGGGGCCGCCAGTTCGATGCGGAACAGGCCGACCGAATGCCGGCTGTCCAGACGCAGCGGTACATGATTCTGATCCCGACTCAACCAGAGATAGATCGGACGATGCGCGACCTTGGTCGTGCCATCCCGAGATGACTTGCTGCCATCGATGCGCAGTTTCCACGCCGACACCCGCCGACCGTGCAGCATCAGCGACTGCACGCCCTCTACCTTGACCCGATAAGCAAAGAGATCGCGGCCGTTGGTGACCTGGAAGCGGTACTCGGCCTGCGCGGACAACTCACGGCCGCGGATCTGCTGCAGCAGGCCAAGCCGGTCAAATAGGCCGCCGCCCTCAACCGTCGCATCCGGCCGTTCCCCGGCAGCGAGTTGCGCCAGGCTCTTTCGCCCGACCGCGTCCTGGGGATCCAAACGGCTGACCCCGAGCGCGGAGTCGTCCCGCAGGTAGAGCCGGTGACGCTGCTTGCGGGTTTTCTCAAAGGCCTCGAAGCCCAGCAGTCGCGCATCGACGGCGGTTGCCCAACTGCGGAAGCGATAGCGGAAGGGATAGAGGGCCTCGACGCCGGGATAGCCGGCCGAGGTCGCCTCGAGACGCGTTTCGCACAGCCGATCCTTGCCCGCGAGCCAGCGGGTCGTCAGGGCCACGTCCGCAATGGTCATGTCCTGACCGAGCGAGAAGACTCCGCGATAGATCACCTGGTAGTCGAGCCGCTCCGCCTCACCGGCGAAGGAGACGAGATGGTAGACGAGCAGGCCCAGGACCAGCCAGTGCCGCCGGCGACTCGAGCTTCGGGTAGAGGCCATTTTCAGGATCCAGGTCACAGACACTAGTTGGTGCCTCGCGTGATGATGGAGTTCCGTTGGCACGTGTCGTGCGTAAGTAATCGCAGGGCCCTCAAAGGGCGGCAATTTCGCCAAGAGCTTGACGCATTAGGACGCAAACCATGGAAAACCGTGTAGCTAGCGACAATTTTTTGGCGAAAGCGCCCCAAAAGAGCCAAAGGTTTGACACGGGCCGGCACGACGCCGGGCCCACGGGCGCTCAGCAGCAGCCCGCGACGGCCAGCGAGGCCGATAT
>JBATKF010000509.1:0-10808 GCA_049669185.1 Sedimenticolaceae bacterium
CGCGTGCCCTCGGCACCGAGCGGGAAGGGCGCGGTGATCGCGCTCGCACCGCGCTTGAGGAGCGCACGGGCGGTATCGCCGAGATAGGGCTGCGCGAGCAGGAACGAGGTACCGGGCCCGACCGCGACGAGATCCGTGCTGGAGCGTGCGGGCAGGAAGTGCACCGGACCGATGCCCAGTTCACCGAACAATCGGCTGAACTGATCCTCGACGATGTCGGGCAGGGTGCCGACGATCAGCAGCGACCGCTGGCCCGCGGGTGCCTTCGGCAGATCCGCGACCAGGCCTTTCAGGCAGCTGTCCTCGCCCTGCGTGAAGGTGGTCTCGATGCCGCTGCCGGAATATTCGGCGAAGCGCACGCGTCCGGCGTAATGCCCGGCGAGGCGTTGCGCCGCGTTCGCCAGATCCAGCTTGATGACCTCAGACGGGCAGGAGCTGACCAGAAAGATGGTCTTGATCTCGGGGCGGCGTTCGATCACCTGGGCGACCACGCGATCGAGTTCGTCGTTGCAGTCGGCGATGCCGGCCAGATCGCGGTCCTGCAGCACCGCGGTGGCAAACCGCGGTTCGGCGAAGATCATCACCCCAGCCGCCGACTGGATCAGGTGTGCACAGGTGCGTGAGCCGACAACCAGGAAGAAGGCGTCCTGAATCTTACGATGCAGCCAGATGATGGAGGTCAGGCCGCAGAACACCGCGCGTTGACCGCGCTCCTGGGTCACGCTCGGCTCAGTACACCCCGGGACCGGAACCGCAACCTGGCTGGGGATGGCGCTCACTTGGCGACCTCCGCGAACAGCGTCGAGCCTTCCGGCGCTGCCGCCGAGTCGCGGCGCGCGGCGCGGAATTTGATCAGGAACTGGCCGGCGTTGAGCACATAGGTCGAGTAGGCGGCCAGCGCGAGCAGCATCTGGCCTCGCGGATCCAGCAGGTCGAACAACCAGGCCGCCAGGTAGGCCGTGTGCAGGGCAAGGACCAGCATGCTGACCACGTCCTCCCAGAAAAATGGTCTGGCAAACAGGTACTTGCCGAAGACGTCCTTTTCCCAGATCGAACCGGTGACCATGATGGCGTAGAGCACCAGGGTCTTTAGCACGATCGAGGCGGTCGCGGCGCCCAGCCCGAGCCCAGTGATCAAATAGCGCACGACCAGCACCAGGCTGACCAGAAATACCAGGAACTGCAGCGGGGCCAGCACGCCCTGCACGAACGTCCAACGCGATGCATCGCGGCGACGCCGCTCGTCTGGTGTGTACAGCGGTTGGTGATGATTGGCTGTGGGGCGCATCGCGTGCTCTCGAACCGTCGACTGTGGTTCGAAATTTAGTCTCGCCCTCGGGGTATGTCAAGTAAAACTGACACTATAAAAAGTCCATACAGATTGACAAGTCTTTCGCCGGGCGCTTAACTCCCTGTACGAATTGTCCTTTGTCCAGGACCCTCATATAGAATGCTGCGCTGCAAAAACGACGCTTTTTACCGTGTAGCAGTTAGTTGAAGACACTATTTCCCCAATCTGAAACCGTGTTTGACGATACCGACGACCGTTCCGCTATCGCTGCGCTAATCGAGGCCGCCGCTGATATCTCGCTGCTGGTGCATAAGAACGGCGAGATCGTGGATATGGCGTGCAGCAGCGAAGACCTGAAGGCCGATCTGGACGACCAATGGCGCGGCCACCTGTGGGCGGAGACCGTGACCGAGGAGGGCCGTGCAAAGGTGTTGGAGCTGTTGAAGCTGGCCGGATCGCCAGTTGGTACGCGGGCGATGCAGGATATCAATCACCGACTCGCCGACGGCTCCGACCTGCCGATCCGCTACTGGGCCGTGTCGCTCGATAAGGAGGGCAGGCTGGCCGCGCTGGGCCGCGATATGCGCGGCATCGCGGCATTGCAGCAGCAGGTGTTGAACGCCCAGCTGGCGCTGGAACAGGACTACTGGCGACTGCGCCAGGTTGAGACCCGCTACCGGCTGTTGTTTCAAATGGCCGTTGACCCGCTGCTGATCGTCGATCAGACGAGTGAAAAGGTGCTCGAGGCGAACCCTGCCGCCGACAAGCTGCTGTCCGACGGCGGTAAATCGATCATTGGCGCGACCTTCCCGATCGGTTTTGATGGGCCCGGGAACGAGGCGCTGCGCGGCCTGCTCGCGGAGGCCAGCGCGGTGGGCCGGGCTAGCATCGCCGACGTCCGTTCAATGGATGGATCAAGGACCTTCAACGTCTCGGCAAATCTGCTGCGTCAGGACAACGAGGCGCGCTTCTTGTTGCGGCTGTCGAGCGTGCGTTCGGAGGCCGACGCGACGGGGCCGGATACGGCCCGTCTCGGTGAGCTGCTCAGGCGTGCGCCCGACGCGGTGGTATTGACTGACCTCGAGGGCCAGATCAAGGCAGCAAACCAGACCTTTCTGGAACTGGCTGAGCTGGCGAATGAGGAGCAGGCAGTCGGCCGCTCTATCGACCGCTGGCTGGGGCGTACCGGGGTCGATCTCAATGTGCTCCTGAGCAACCTGCGCCAACGCGAGGCCGTCAAGCTGTTTGCGACGACCCTGCGTGGAGAATACGGCGGCACGACCGCTGTCGAGATCTCCGCAACCCTGTACGCGCAGGATGACGGCGCATCCTTTGGATTCTTCATCCGCGACATCGGACGTCGCATTGGCGCCGAGAGTGCGCTGTCGGTTCGTCTGCCGAAATCCGTCGAGCAGATCACGCAGCAGATCGGCCGCGTACCGCTCAAGGACCTGGTCCGTCAATCCACCGACCTGGTCGAAAAGCTGTGCATCGAGGCGGCGCTGGAGTTGACCGGTGACAACCGTGCCTCCGCGGCGGAGCTGCTCGGTGTGAGCCGCCAGGGCCTGTACGCGAAACTGCATCGCTACAAGCTCGCCGAAAAGGGCGCCGACGACTGACGACCACCCCTTAAGGGTTCGTAAGGAGTCTGACCACGGTTCTCCCTCCGATTCTTACCGGTTCTGAATTCAATTGAGGACTTGCGCCCCGGCGGATTCGATCCGAGGGGCGCCGTGAATCCGTCCCTGGAGGCTCGAATGCAGCATCCTTGCTGCAGACGCCCTCGGCTCGAACCCCCGGACCGCCCCGCGTAAGGGGCCTGACCCCCGGTTCGTAGCTAAGCTAAGTGCCATTCCGTCCTATCCCTTTGTGAATTGAGCCCGTCCCATGGGCCCACGGGTCTTTCATTCCCAATGTCTACAGCGCGCCCCCCGGAAGCCCCATCCACGGGTATTGCCCGGCCAGGTGTTAAGTAAAGTTGACAACTCAAAGTGACAAAACTATATTACACTCCATGCAACGCACAATCCTGCTTCGTGATCCCACCCGGCGGCCCGAGGCGCGTGCATTCCTTCAACTGTTAAAGCCAGTCACCTGGTTTCCGCCCATGTGGGCGTTTGCCTGCGGTGTGGTGTCGTCGGGCGTCTCGGTACAGGACCACCTCGGCGTCGTATTGCTCGGCGTCCTGTTGGCCGGCCCGCTGGTCTGTGGGGCCAGCCAGATCGTCAACGACTGGTTCGATCGACATGTCGATGCGATCAATGAACCGAATCGCCCGATCCCATCGGGGCGGGTGCCGGGTTCCTGGGGGCTGTATTACGCCATCCTATGGTCTGGGCTTTCGCTCTGGGTCGGCTACCTGCTCGGACCCTGGGTGTTTGGCGCGACCCTGGTCGGCATGGCCCTCGCCTGGGCGTATAGCGCGCCGCCATTTCGACTCAAGCTGAACGGCTGGTGGGGAAATGCCGCGGTAGGTTTCTCTTACGAGGGCCTGGCCTGGGTCACCGGCGCCGCCGTGATGATTGGCGGCGACATGCCCGATGCGCGCATCCTGACACTCGCGGTGCTCTACAGCCTGGGCGCGCACGGCATCATGACGCTGAACGACTTCAAGGCCATCGACGGCGATCTGCAGATGGGCGTGCGGTCCATACCGGCGCAGCTCGGCGCGCCGCGCGCGGCACGTCTCGCCTGTTGGACCATGGCGCTGCCACAGGTGGTGGTCATCGCGCTGCTGATGTTTTGGGAGCGTCCTGTCCACGCGCTGCTCGTCGGCGTACTGCTGTTGCTGCAATTCGCGGCGATGCGCCGGCTGCTGCGCGACCCACGGCAGTTTGCACCCTGGTACAACGCGACCGGTGTGACCCTCTATGTACTCGGCATGCTCGCGAGCGCCTTCGCAGTGCGCGCGATGGTGGGAGGTGCGATGTGAGCGAGCGTGCTTGTCTGGGCTGGCTGGGGATCGTGCGTCTGGGGCTGGTGCAGGCCGCCCTGGGGGCAATCGTCGTGCTGACGACCTCGACGATGAATCGGGTGATGGTGGTCGAGTTTGCGTTGCCGGCGATGCTGCCAGGTGCACTGGTCGCACTGCATCATGTAATTCAGATGTCGCGTCCACGCTTCGGCTATGGGTCGGACGTGGGCGGACGACGCACGCCATGGATCATCGGCGGCATGCTGGTTCTGGCGCTGGGCGGCATCGCGGCCGCGATGGGTACCGCACTGATGGGCCTGGACCCGGTCTCGGGCACGGCCGTCGCGCTGTTGGGCTTCGTGATGATCGGTCTGGGCGTCGGTGCCTGCGGCACTTCGCTGCTGGTGTTGCTGGCCAAACGGGTCGATGCCGGCCGCCGCGCCGCGGCGGCCACAATCGTGTGGGTGATGATGATCGCCGGATTCGCGATTACCGCCGGTATGGCTGGGCATTTTCTGGATCCATTCTCACCGCAGCGCCTGGTTCTGGTCACCTCGGTGGTAGCGTTCGGGGCAGTGCTGATCACCCTGTTGGCGATTCGCAACCTCGAGGGTGCGCCGCTGCCAGCGCACGCCGCTGACGTCGATAGCAAGAAAGACAAGCCGTCCTTCCGTGTCGCACTCGCCGAGGTCTGGGGCGAGAGTGAGGCGCGCCGCTTCACGCTGTTCGTCTTCGTGTCGATGCTCGCCTACAGCGCCCAGGACCTGATCCTCGAGCCCTTCGCCGGACTCGTATTCGGGATGACGCCGGGCGAGTCGACGCAACTCGCCGGGTTGCAGCATGGCGGCGTCCTGCTCGGCATGATCGTCGTTGCGGTGACCGGTACGCTGTTAAAGAAGGCCAAGCACAGTGTCCTGCGGGCCTGGACCATCGGCGGCTGCATCGCCTCGGCGGCAGCGCTGTTCGGGATTGCGCTCGGCGGTTTCCTGGCACCGCACTGGCCGCTGAAGGCGACGGTGTTTGCGCTGGGCGTGGCCAACGGCGCGTTTGCCGTCGCGGCGATCGGGTCGATGATGGCGCTGGCCGGTCATGGTCGCCGGGGGCGCGAGGGCCTGCGCATGGGGCTGTGGGGTGCCGCACAGGCGATCGCCTTCGGGCTGGGTGGTTTTCTCGGCACCGTCGCGGTCGATCTGACCAAATTCCTGTATGGCGCGCCCGAGGTGGCCTACGCGATCGTGTTCGGGGCCGAGGCGGTGCTGTTCCTGGTGTCTGCAGTGCTCGCGGCGACTGTGAGGCAGCCGCGGACCAGTGGGGTGCGTGAAGAGGCGGTGCCGACGTTTGGCGACGCCGGTCTTATTGAACTGGCGGAAGGGAGATAGCGGACCGATGAGCAACATTGAACAATTCGATGCCGTGGTGGTTGGCGGTGGACCGGCGGGTGCGACCGCCGCAACGGATCTCGCGCGCCAGGGCCACCGTGTCCTTTTGCTCGAGCGCGGTGGCCGGATAAAGCCCTGTGGCGGTGCGATCCCACCGCGACTGATCGAGGAATTCGCGATCCCGCATCATCTGCTGGTCGCGCGGATCAATTCGGCGCGCATGATCTCGCCCGCCGACAAACGCGTCGACATGCCGATCAACGGTGGTTTTGTCGGCATGGTAGACCGCGATGTCTTCGATCCCTGGTTGCGCGATCGCGCCCGGGCGGCGGGGGCCGAGGTACGCACCGGCACCTTCGAGGGCATGCAGCGGACCGACGACGGCAAGGTAACGGTCACCTACCGGCAGGTCGATGCGCAGGGTGAGGCACACATCAGCAAGGCGCGAACCACTGCGGTGATCGGTGCCGATGGGGCCAAGTCCATGGTGGCCCGACAGAGCGTCCCGGATGCCGACAAGATCCCCTGTGTGGCCGCCTATCACGAGATCGTCGAGTCGCCGCCCGAGGGTGGCAATGCAGATTTCGATGGCAGACGCTGCGACGTCTGGTACCAGGGCCGGCTCTCACCGGATTTCTACGCCTGGGTCTTTCCGCATGGCGACAAGACCAGCATCGGAGTCGGTACTGCGCAACGCGGTTACTCGCTGCGCGGGGCGGTCCGGGAGTTGCGCGAATCTATCGGTCTGGAGGGATCGACGACGGTGCGCTGCGAGGGCGCCCCGATACCGCTGCGCCCACTGAAACGATGGGACGACGGCCGCAACGTCGTGCTGGCGGGGGATGCCGCCGGTGTGGTGGCCCCGGCCTCCGGAGAGGGCATCTATTACGCCATGGCCGGCGGCCGATTCGCGGCCGAGGCCGTAATGGAGTTTCTCAGTACCGCGAACCCGGTCGCGCTGCGCAAGGCGCGCAAACGCTTCATGCGCAGCCATGGGAAGGTCTTCTGGGTGCTCGGTATGATGCAGCGATTCTGGTACGCGAATGACAAACGGCGCGAGCGCTTCGTGAGTATCTGCCGCGATCCGGATGTGCAATTCCTGACCTGGGAGGCCTATATGCACAAGCGCCTGGTAAAGGCGCGACCCGCGGCGCACATGCGGATCTTCTTCAAGGACCTGGCGCATCTGTTCGGCGTTGTCCGTCCCTGACACTGGAGATGTCGGCGTGAAACAGCACCGGCCATACGATCGGCCGCATCTGGATCCAGATGCAGCGAAATATCGCGGTGCCCTCGGTATGTCGTCGCATCTGGTGGGCCAAAAGACCTGGGCGATCGAGATCCTCCTCCGGTGACGGTCAGGGACGCACTGCAGCCCGATGTCAAAGTGGTCCTCGACCTCAAGGGCGTGATCCGGCGGGCAACCCTGGCCAACTCCGTGGCCGAGGAGACCGTCGATGACTGGGTCGGCAGGCCCTGGGCCGAGACGGTAGAGGGCCTGGACGACTCCGGTCTCACGGATATCGTGGAGGCCGCGCTGCGCGATGGCGTCTCGCCAATGTTTCGTCTGACGCAGCGTTTCCCGAGTGGCCTCGAGCTACCCGTCGAGTACATGGCGGTACGGCTCAAGGGCGGCAATGTGGTCGCCATCGGCAGGGACGTGCGGGCGGTGGCGCAGCTGCAGTCACGCCTCGCGGCCGCGCAGCACTCGATGGAGCGCAACTACTGGCAATTGCGCGAGGTCGAAAACCGCTATCGTCTGTTGTTCGAGACATCCAGCGACGCCCTGGCGGTAGTCCGCGCGTCCGATTTTGCGATCGTCGAGGCCAATCCGGCTGCCATCACCGCGCTGGGATTGGCCACCGGCGAACTGGTCGAGGTCGGCGGACAGGATCTGCTGCAGCTCGTGCGGCCGACAGAACGCCAGATGGTCGAGCTGACCCTGAAGCGTGCCAAGCTGCACGGCAAAGCGCCGCGCATATTGGCGCATCTGGGGCCGGCCGCGGACCCCTGGCTGCTGTATGTGTCCGTCATGGATGTCGATTCGTCCGAACTGATGCTTATCCATCTGTTGCCATCGTCGGAGGCGGGTGCTGGTCCGCCCGGTACCTATGCCAACAGCGTCTCGGGCGACGATCTGGTCGAGCTGTCGCCGGACGGGATGGTAACGCTGGATGAGCGCGGCTACATTACCAGCGCCAATCCCGCCTTTAGGGAGTTGGTGCAAGAGCCGGCGTTGGGTGCGGTTATCGGAACCTTGCTTAGCCAATGGCTGAAGACGCCGGGTGGCGATGTGACCATGCTGCTCGAGAGTCTGCGTCGCCATCGCGTCGTGAGACTCTTTCCGACGACGATTCACGGCAGCCTGGGCGGTCGCCTGGCCGCGGAGCTGTCGGCGGTCATGCCCGACAATGCATCGATACCTGCGGTCGTCCTGCTCTATGTCCGCGACGTCAGCCGACGTCTGGAGGGCGCAGATCGCTATGCGTCGCTGGCCCGACTCCTGACGTCAATGACCGAACGACTCGGTAAGGCCAGGCTCAAGGAGCTGGTCACCACGACCGTGGGCCTGGTCGAGAGGCACTATATCGAGGCTGCCCTCGCGGCCACCTCGGGCAACCGCACCGCGGCCGCCAAGCTGCTGGGGCTAAGTCGACAGAGTTTGTACGCTAAACTGTCGCGTTATGACATTACCGACAATCAGGACCAGGGATAGCCAGACAAGCGGGCCGGTCGGGAATCCCTGAAAATGTCGAGCGTCACAGGACCAGCGCCGGCGTTCGGCTCCGCAGACCTCTCCAACTGCGAGCGCGAGCAGATCCATCTGCCTGGCTCCATCCAGCCGCATGGCGCGCTTATCGTGGTGCGCGCTGCCGACCTCTCGATCGTCCAGGTCAGCGACAACATCGAGCGATTCCTCGGCCTCGAGCGTGATCCCTCCGGGATGTCGCTGGCCGATCTCGATGCCCGGCTGGCCGAGACCGTGCAGGCGGCATCGGCAGACGATCGGACGGACAACATGCCGAGGTCGTTACGCTGCCGAACGGCCGGTGCCGACAGGGAACTCGACGTCGCCGTGCACCGCGTGCCCGAGGGCGACCTGATCGTGGAACTCGAACCGGCCGCCCCACCGCCGGATCAGACGGCCTTCGTTGAACGGTCGTTTCGCGACATTGTCTCGTCGCTCACGCTGTCGGACCTTTGCGACGATACCGCGCGCCTGTTCAAGGCACTGACCGGCTATGACAGGGTGATGGTCTACCGTTTCGACCCGGATGGTCACGGTGAGGTCTTTTCCGAGCAGCGCGAGCCGGACATCGAGCCGTTTCTCGGCAACCGCTATCCCGCCTCCGACATACCGCAGATCGCACGGCGGCTCTATGAGCGAAACCGCATTCGCGTGCTGGTCGACGTGAACTACGAACCGGTGCCGCTGCGAGCGCGCACGCAATCGCACAACGACCAACCGCTCGATATGTCTTTGTGCGCGCTGCGCAGCGTGTCACCTCTGCATGTGCAGTACCTGAAGAACATGGGCGTCAGCGCCACCCTGGTCGCCTCCTTGATGGCGGGCGGGAAGTTGTGGGGTCTGGTGTCCTGCCATCACTACCGGCCGCGCAATCCCCCGTACGAGATCAAGGCCGCCTGCGAACTGCTTGCGGAGATGGTCGCGACGCGCATCGCGGCGCTGGAGAGCTTTGCCCGGGCCGAGGTGGACTTGTCGGTGCGGCGCATCGAGAAGCGCATCATCGAGGCCATCGCCCGCGAAGGCGACTGGAAATCCGCGCTGTTCCATAACGCCCAGGTGCTGCTGCAGCCGCTGCAGGCGAGTGGCGCCGCGCTGTCGGTCGAGGGTCAGATACTCTCCACCGGCGAGGTACCGGGGACAGAGCAGATCCGTTCCATTGTGCAGTGGCTGGACCGGCAGGCGGTCGATGGAGTATTTGCAACGGCCGAGCTCGGCGCCGAGGCACCCGAATTTGCCGCGCTGCGGCCGGTAGCCAGCGGCCTGGTCGGCGTCCGGATCTCGCGCGCACCCGGGGAATACCTGTTGTGGTTCCGCCCGGAGCGCGTGCGCACCGTCACCTGGGGTGGAAATCCCTTCAAGCCGGTGGAGATCGGCGATGACCCGCGCGACCTGTCACCGCGCCGCTCGTTCTCCAAATGGCATCAGCTCGTCGAAGGTACCGCAAACCACTGGTCAGAGACGGATCTCGCGGCGGCCGAAAAGATCGGAGAGTCGGTCGAGGATGTCGTCTATCAGTTTCGTGCAGTGCGCATGCTGATCGCCGAAGACCAGCTCGCCCAGGTCAAACGCGATGTCAGAGAGGCGCAGCAGCCGTTGGTGGTGGCCGATCCGTCGGGCCGGCTGTTGCTGGTCAACGACGCCTTTTACAGGCTGCTGCCACCGAGCCACGGGAATCTGCTGTCGATCAACGATCTGCCGGTGGTGTTTTGCGATTCGCTGAGGCTGCGCGAGCTGTTCCAGGTGATACTGCGTGATCACCAGGCCTGGCGCGGCGAAGTCGAGCTGGAATCCGGCGACGGGGCTATCCGAACCCTGCTGCTGCGTGCAGATCCGGTCTTCGCCCAGGTCAACCGGGTCCTGGGGTTTGTGCTGTTTTTCGCGGACATCACCGACCAGAAGACCATCGAGGTCGCGCGACGACGTTTTCAGGAGAACATCGTCGCGGCGCACCGCGAGAAAGGCCCGCGGCTGGAGACCAAGACCGATCTGATCTACCGCAACCTGCTGTCCTCGGTGGTCAGCAATGCCAAGCTCGCGGCGCTCGAGATCAGCGACGGTATGGAGCTGGAATCCGTGCCCGGGATGCTCTCGGCCGTGCACGATTCGGTGGCACGTGCCCGCCGCCTGTTGCGCCACCTGCTATCACGTCAGTCGGGTTGACGCATATTGCCCACCATTACCGCCTCGGCGAGCGCGATATTGAGATCGAATGCCCGTTGGGCCTCTGCGAGCACCGCGGCAGCCTCGTGTGCCGCGACCGCGGCATCCAGCGCCGCCTTGAAACGGGCCTGGCAGTCCGTGACAGACGGCAGGCCGGGGAAATCGTAGAAGGCCAGACTGCCCGCCGGTAGGCTCAGCGCCCGCCCGAGCAGGCGCGGCATCATCCGGCCGCCGTTGAGATCGCCCAGGTAGCGGACATAGGCGTGGGCCACCAGCTGCGGCTCGCTCGCGCTGGCCACCCGACCGGCATAGGCG
>JBATKF010000510.1:0-3902 GCA_049669185.1 Sedimenticolaceae bacterium
GCCGAGCAGTGTGGCGAGGGCGTTGCCGGTCTGGACCAGGGAGATCTCGAGACTCGGAATCGTCGACAGGGTGGACAGGTACTGTGTCTTGGCCTGTTGGAGATCGAGTTCGGACTGCTCGCCGCTCTTGTATACCTGTTCGGTGATCTCATAGCTGCGTTTCTGAATCGCGGCATTCTCATGCGCGATCTCGATCCGCAACTCGGCCGTACGGTAGGCGAAATACAGCTCGGCCACCTGCGCATTGAGCAGGACCTGCAGATCCTGCTGGTTGGCGATGGAGGCGAAGAATGCGGCGTCGGCGGACTCGATGCCACGCTTGAATCGGCCCCAGAAATCCAGCTCCCAGGCCAGATTGAAGCCCGCCTGATAGCTGACGAAGTCCTCGTCCTTATCGGGCAGCGCACCGCCGCGCCGGCGGTTGTTCACATAGCTGGCCGCAGCGCCGAGCTGTTGCAGCTGTGGGTAGAGGGCACTGCCGGCGATGCCGAGCTGGGCACGGCTCTCTAGGATCCGCAGACCGGCGATGCGCAGCGCGGGATTCGCCTGTTTCGCCGATTCGATCAGTTCGTTCAGCACCGGATCGTCGAACAGTCGCCACCAGAAGCGCAGATCGTCCTTGGCGTCCTGTTTCGGCGCCTCGATCTGGCCGTAGAAGGAGGTCTGCCAGTCGTCCAGCCAACCGACCTCGGGCGCCTCATAGTCGGGGCCGAGGGTGGTACAGGCGCTCAGAACAAAAGGTGCACAGGCCACTGTGGCACGTATTATCGAGTGCTGGGCGCGCACGAACCTCATGCCATGCATCTCTAGACAGTAGGCGGTGCCTCGGCAGCCGGGTCGTCTGGGGCTGCTGTGGTGTCGTCGGGGTTGTCTACCCACCCCATGAAGAGCTGGTAACCGACCCCCAGCAGCACGGCACCCACGAACAATCCGACGATCCCGGCAGACACCATGCCGCCCAGGGCACCGATCAGGACGATCGGCATCGGCACATCGACACCGCGACCGAGCAGCAGCGGTTTGAGCACATTGTCGGCGCTGCCGGCGAGCAGTAGATAGACAGTAAATACGATATTCATGGTCGTGGAGGCGTCGCCGGCCATCCACAGGTAGGCAATCACCGGCAGGGAGACAATCAACGCGGGCAGTTGCATGATGCCGATCAGCAATACGACCACGGCGAGTACGCCCGCACCCGGGACGCCCGCCATGATGAAACCGATGCCCAACAGCAGTGCCTGGATGAATGCGACGCCGATCACGCCGGTCGCGACCGAGCGGATGGTGGCGGTGGAGAGGCCGTAAATACGCGGGCCCTCGGACGGCCCGGCCAGGCGGTTGGCAATACGCTGCATGGCCCGGCTGCCGGCCTCACCGTAGGCCATCATGATGCCGGCGATAATCAGCGCTCCAAGAAACTGCAGAACCCCTGCGGCAGTGCTCGCTGCGGCCGACAGGAGTTTTCCCGATAGGTCCTTGAGTTGTCGCTCATGTTCCTTGAGAAACTCGGGCAGGTCTCTCGCTGCGCCACTCCATGCATCGAATACCCTCTCGCCGATCAGGGGCCATTCGGCGACCGCGGGTTTCGGTTGCGGAATGGTAAGGGTCTGGTTCTCAAGCCCGAGATAGACTTCTTGAACACGGTCTGCGAACGAGCTGCCCAGCATCACCGTTGGGATACCGATCAGCAACAGGCCCGCTACCACCAACAGCGTGGCAGAGGTACCCTGCCGACCGCCTATCCTTGCTGCCAGGCCACGATGCAGTGGGTAGAGCGCGACCGCGAGGATCAGTGCCCACAGCATCAGGATCGCAAACGGGGCGAAGATGCGCACACTCATGACCACCACGAACGCGATCAAGCCGACCCGGATTATCAGGTCCATCAGGTCTTTGGACAGCAGTTTGCGGAATGTCTTGTCGTCGAGTGGCATCTGGCGCTTCCCCCTTGGTGCTTGCTCCCCGGTACATCGGCCATTGTGATCGAACGGTACCGCGATATCTAGCTGAACGGTGGCGCGTCCAGCCGGGCTACCTTGCTGGACGCGGGATACCTTGGTCGGCAAGAATGCACCCCGAAATAAAGGCTTGCCCGGATGGAGTCTCATGCCAAAGACCGAATGCCTGACCGCCTCGATGCTCGAGGTCGGACAGCGGCACCGTGCGCGACTCGCGTTCCAACGAGACCAGGTCGCGCAGTATTGCGGGCTCAGCGGTGACTACAATTCCATACATCACAACCCGGAGGCGGCGCGCCTGCGGTTCCCGGATGCGCGGGATATCGTCGTACCGGGCGGGTTGATTCAGATCGCCGTTACCGGGATCTTCGGCACGGAGTTTCCCGGTGACGGGTGCCTGGGTCTCACCTTCGTGCCGGAGCGCTTTCGCAGGCCGGTCTATCCCGGTGATCAAATCGACGTCGAGATCGTTGTCTCGAGGATCCGCGGACCTATGGTCGAACTGGATATCACCCTGATGGACCAGCAGGGCAATCTGATCACGACCGCGAAATCCAAGCTGGTGGCCGCTGACGACGCCTATCGACAGTGGTGGTCGTCACAGCCTTAGACCGGCGGATTATTTCACTGCCGGTAAACCTTGCCGTTAACCAGCTTTGGTTCAGTGATATGCGTCGGCATGGCCGGCCAAGGGAGGAACGATGTATGCGAGAATTCTGACAGCCTGTGTCATGGCGTTATTGTTGGCCGCCTGTAGTCAGGACGAACCGGCGGCCCCGCAGCAGAAGACCTTCGGTGGTCAACTCGGTGACTCCTACAAGGGCATGCTCGATGATGCCAAGCTGGGCGTCGAGCACGCCAACGAGCAGATGAACCGCACCGAACAGGCCGTGCGGGAGCGCGACTGAACGGCAAGGTCGTGATCCCGCCGCTCTAGCCTTGATCGCTGTGCGAGCAGGCGCCCCGGAATTGTTCGGGCACATCGGAAGGACATTCACCACAGGCCTCGTTGCCCGGGACTGCGAAGTCGATCTTGCGTGGGTAGGGCAGGTCCAGGCCGTCCATCAGCGCCACGAATTCATCCTTGGAGCGGCCATGGCCGAGTCGGGGATTGCGCGCCTTCTCTTGCGCAATACTGGAGACGAACCGCCCCTCATAGTCATGTGCCGGGTAGACCAGGGTCTCGTCAGGCAGCGAGAAAAAATGGTTGTGGATACTGTTGTAGAGGTCGGCGGCGTTGCCGGACTGAAAATCTGTGCGGCCGCAGGCATCGATCAGCAGCGCGTCGCCGGTGAACAACATCTTCTGCCCCGCGGTGTTGATCAGATAGGCGTAGTGATGATCGGTATGCCCGGGAGTGAACAGCGGGTGGAGTTCGATCGAGCCGACCGCGAAAGGCGTTCCCTCGCGGATGCCGATATCGGCGCAAGGCAGCTCCAGCATGGCGGGGCAGGCGATCTTGCTCCCGGTCCTTTGCCGGATGCGTCTTGCCCCGGTCAGATGATCCGCATGCACATGGGTCTCGAGCGTGGCGATCAAATCGAGATCGAGATCCTCGATGACCTGCAGGTCGCGTTCGACGGTCTCGAGCACCGGGTCGATCAGGATCGCCTTGCGCGTATCCGAACAGGCGATCAGGTAGGTGTAGGTAGAGGAATCGGCCTCTATCAGCTGTCTGAACAACATGTTGCCTTAGTCTCCGAGATTGCTGGGGATGTGGCGCCTGCGGCGCAGGCTCTTGTCAGGGATGCTGGATCGTCCTGGGCCAGGATAGACTGAGAACGTATCGCATCAAAACTCGCACAGATGGTGGGAACCCGCAATATCGAATCGACCGTAGCTTCCGCAGACCTTTGCCCGGATGGCCGGTCCTGACGGTGCAAGAGCAATCGCACAGCAGCTGGCAGCTGTGGTGGGCCGCGGCCCGGCCGCGCACACTGACGA
>JBATKF010000511.1:0-3808 GCA_049669185.1 Sedimenticolaceae bacterium
GCGCTGGGCGTGTGGCGCGGGATAGGCCGCTGGCGGGGGCAGCGTCTCGAGCATACCGGCGGCCAGGCAGCTGCGCGCCAGCATGTCGACCGGCGCCCTGATCAGTGTGGCCGCTTCGACAAGGGGCCAGGCCAGGATCAGTGGGCTCGGGCGCTGCTCACGATCGGCCTCGGTGCAGGCATGACTGGCAATCACCTCATCCGCGCTGCCGACCAGGCGTTCGGTCAATGCGACCGCAAATGCCAGTTCCCGCGCGGGCGATGCGTGCGGCATCTGCAGATCGCGTTGCAGTCGGTTCGGTAGCAGCGGATTGGCTTGCGGCGCGGGTGGCCAGCTGCGGTCGTCCAGACCGAGCAGCCATACGGCATCGAAGGTCAAGCCGGCCGACTCGAGCGGCCCGAGGATCTGGATAGGCGTGCTTGGCGACTCCGCCTGGAACAGGGTCTCGCGGCCCAGGCTGTGCCACAGCGCGATGGCCTCGCCGCGGTTCAGCTGGGGGCGGACCTTGGCCAGTTCGGCGAATTCCCCGAACAGACGCTGCGTGCGCTCGTATTGTTGAAACTCCTCGCTGCTGAGCGCGCGATCGCCCGGCCATCCGAGAATCTGCAGGGCGTGATTAAAATGCCGGAGCCATTGGCCGGGTGTCGCGCTGCCGGGCAGTGCACGCACCAGCGCGAGCAATCGGTCGATGCGCGTTGCGAGGTCTGGACAACGCCGCAGATCAGGGTCGTCGAAATGCCGCAGGCGATGGGCGAGGCGTCGCAGATCGACCTGCGGCAGGCCGTCTTCGCGCAATGCGCCATCGAACAGTGCGCGCCGTTCCCATTCGGCCGCGTGACCACCAATGAACGGGCTGCGCAGGAGCTGGCCAATGGCGTGCAGCGGCTGTCTACCCTGCAGCAAATCGAGTGCCAGCCCGGCGTGCGCGACCAGCGAGCAGTCCGCCATCGCGGCGCCAAGTGAGATGTTGAAAAGGTCCTGGTCGGTCTGGAGGATCAGGTGCGTTGCCGGCGCGAGGATCTCGGCGAATATTCGCTGTAGGCCTGCGCGCTGCTCCGTGATCCGCGGTGAGACAATACCAATCCGGGAATGCGGATCGTCGCGCAGGCGTTGTCTGGCCCATTGTGCGGCGAGTCGTATCTCCGTCTCGCTGTCCTCGGCGGCGATGCGCCGCCGGTCACCCCGGCCCGGGTCGTCTCGATACTCCTCAATCGCGCAGCCGCGTGCGCGCAGCTGGCCGAACAACGCACGCTGCGCGGGCGTCAGCGCCTCGAAGCCGGCGTAGACCAAACGGGGTGGGACAGGCAGTGCATCTTTCGCGAAGGCCTCGCGAACCAAGCCAGCGAGTTGGGCCGTGCTCAATAGGCCACGCTCAGTCAGCACGACATTGAACGCCTTTTGCCAGGCGACAAAGCTGCGGGTCTCATCGCCGCCCTGGGCCGGCAGGGTCTGCGGATCGAGCTGCCAATCGAGCACCAGGGCGTTGGCGCTTTGTGCGCTATCGGCGGCCGCTGACGGGTGCATCAGCGGGGCCTGCCCGGGTGCCTGTTCAATGATCTGCTGCCAAAGCAGGCGCTCCTGCAGACGATTGAGCAGATCGCGCTGGGTATAGCCATTGTCGAGCAGCTGTTCGTACAGGCGCGTGAGCCACGCGCCCCAGGCGAGGATATCGGGTGTGGGCCAAACCGTCTTTCCAACTGCGGCCTGGCGATGGTCGTAACGGCTGCGCAATTCGCTGGCCAGACGCTTGTTGACAGTCAGCAGCGTGGTGTCGCTATCCAGGGCATCGAGGATCCGGCTCACGGCGCGAAGGCATCTTCGTGGGTGGTTCGCCCAAGGCTACCAGATGCATCGGGCATCGGGATAATCCCGCTTGTCAGCGATGGTTCAGCGCTCGAGGATCCGTATATTCGCCGGATCCAGACCGATCACGATCTGGTCGCCGATGTGCAGGGTACTGCGCGTGGCGTCGCGTGGGAGGTCCAAGCATACGGCCTTGCCCGCGAGGTCGATCCAGTGACGCAGGCTGTTGCCCAGGAATTCCGTGCGTTCGATACGGCCGCTGAAGCGGATCTGGTCGCCAAAGGGTTCGGAATCTCGGCTGACGATACACAGATCCTGTGGCCGGAACATCGCGGAACCGGTGCGCGCACGCTTCAGCGGGTGGTCGAACAGCGGGATGACGATGCCGTTTTCAGCGCGAAACATCGGCTGGTCACCCGCGTACTCGATCTCGCCGTCTATCAGGTTGACGCTGCCAAGGTACTCGGCGACGAAACGATTGGCCGGCGTGTCATAAAGCTCAACCGGCGTGCCGACCTGCTGCAACTCGCCTTCGTGGAGCACGGCGATGCGATCGGCGAACCGCAGCGCCTCGGCCGGATCCTGGGTGGTGATCACAGTGGTCAGCGCTGACTGCTGCTGACGTCTCTTGAACAACCGCAGCAGTTTTTCGCGCAACTGTTTGTCCTGCGCACTGAAGGGTTCATCCAGCAGATCGATGCGCGCCGCGCTGATCAGGGTGCGTGCGAGGGCGACCCGTTGTTGCTGGCTGAGGTTCAGCTGCCAGGGCAGGTGACTGCGAAAATGCGACAGACCGACGTACTCGAGTTCCCGCATCACCCGCTCGCGTATCTCGCGCCGCGACAAGCGCTGCCGCTGGAGTCCGAAGGCGACGTTTCGGCCGACGGACATATGCGGCCATAACGGAAACGCCTGCAGCATGAGGGGCACGCCGCGCCTATGGGGCGCCATGTGGGTAATGTTCTCCGCATCGATCCAGACCTCGCCTTTACTGGGCCGATCAAGACCAGCAATCGCCCGCAGCAAGGTCGACTTGCCTGACTCCGCGCCGCCGAGCAGCGCAAACATCTCCCCGGGGAGCACGCTGAGACTGATACCGCGCAATATCTCGTGCTGATCGATGATGACCTCGACGTCGCACAGCTCGAGGCTGGAGGGTTCGCTGACTGTCATAGGGCCTCTTTGGCTGCGTCCCCGCGCGCTGCAGCCGGCGTGAAGCGTCGGCAGTGGCGGCGCCACAGCAGACGGCAGATAAATGCGCAGAGCGCGAGCAACGCCAGGATCAGCAGAATTGCCTGGGCCGCACCGGTCCGCTCGCCGCCCGGCGTATGCAGTGTCTGGAAGATGCTGAGTGTCACCGGCGGCGGTGAAGACCCGTCGAGCAGCACCAGCACCGCCGTCAGCTCCCAAGCGGCGGCGGCGAATCCGATCAGGAATACCGCACCCAGTGTGCCGATCAGTGCCGGCAGGACGACTCGGAGATAAAGTGCGGGACCTGCTGCACCGAGCGTGCGCGCCGACTCCTGGCCGCCACGACCGAGCATGCGGCGTTGCTGTGCGACGAGGTAGCCTGCAAAAGGCAGGTGTTTGACGGCGACGACAGCGGCGAGCGCAAACCCGGCGACATCTGGCCATGCCCCTTGGGCCCAGTTGAACTGAATTGCGGTCTGAAGGTAGGCGAAGGCGAGAATCAGACCCGGGACCGCGAACAGTGCGTTCACGCCGGCCCGTGTGAAACCGCCCAAGACCCCGGGTGTTGACGATAGCCATCCGAGGGCGCTGCCGGCGACCAGCAGGAGGATCCCCGTGATAACCGCATACACCGAGGTAGCGCGCAGGATCGGCAATCCATCCGCCAGTAGTGCCTGGTAGTCGAACAGATTAACGGGGTCGGGCAAGGGCCCCCCGGACCAGTGATTGGGCAATGACATCAATCCCAGCCCCAGCAGCGGGGCGAGGCTCAGCACGGCGAGGATCCCGATCAGCGGCGTCGCCAGCAGTGCGG
>JBATKF010000512.1:0-5486 GCA_049669185.1 Sedimenticolaceae bacterium
CATCTGATGCAGTTGCTGGCCGCGCGCGCGGTCAATGAGGTGCTGATCGAGGCCGGCCCGACGCTGGCCGGGCATGCGCTGCAGGCCGGCCTGGTCGACGAATTGATCGTCTATATGGCGCCGCATCTGATGGGGCAAGCCGCGCGCGGCCTGGTCGCGCTGTCCGGCATCGAGCGCATGGCGGACCGGCTCCAACTGACACTCGACGACGTACGCCGTGTCGGCAGCGATCTGCGCATCCGGCTTCGTCCGAACCTGGAAAATTAGCGGAGGCTGGTGGATGTTTACCGGGATTATCGCGGCCGTCGGAGAGGTCGCCGAATTGCAGCAGCGCGGTGGCGACGTCCGCTTGCGGATATCGACCGGGAAGCTGGACCTCAGCGACGTGGCGCTGGGTGACAGCATCGCGGTCAATGGTGTCTGCCTGACGGCAGTGACGCTCCCGGGTGACGGCTTTGCCGCCGATGTATCGCGTGAAACCCTGTCATTGACCAGTCTGGCGCAGCTAAAGTCGGGCAGCAGGGTAAATCTCGAGAAGGCCTTGACGCTGGGTACGCGGCTGGGCGGACACCTGGTCAGCGGGCATGTCGACGGCATGGGCACCGTCCTCGAGCGCCATGATGACGCCCGTTCGGTACGTTTCACCGTCGAGGCGCCGCACGAGCTAGCCCGTTACATCGCGCACAAGGGCTCCATCTCAGTGGACGGCGTAAGCCTGACGGTAAATGCGGTGGATGGCGCGCGTTTCGCGCTGAATATCGTGCCGCATACCCTGCAGGAGACCATCATGGACGGCTATCGCGCGGGCACGCGGGTAAATCTCGAGGTCGACCTGGTGGCGCGTTATCTGGAACGGCTCCTGCGCGGCGAGCAGGCGGCCGATCCGGCCGCCCCCGCGGTCGACCTGGGCCTGCTCGCGCGGTCTGGGTTCCTCGAAAAATGACCCCACGGGAGAATGGCGCTTAGTTATCTCAATTGTGAGGAATGTGGGGGCGCAGGTCCTTAACTTGAGTATCACTGACCCCACGGGCCCTGACCCCACGGGTCTGACAGCCTCGGCGATCGGCGAGGGCTGACATAGCTTCAGTCGTGGTGAATGCCAAATCGCTCGATTGCCCCCTCCGCCCAGAACTCGCCTGCCGCTATGACCTCCCGGGCGCGATAGAACTCGTGCGCCCCGCAGGTGTTGATCGGCACCTCGATCAGCAGGTCGGGTGGATAGGCCGCGAGCATGCAACGCGCGATGCTGGCCTGCATCGCGTCCAGGGAGAGCAGTGCGGCATCGGTCAATGACAACATGGGTTGCTCGTCTGCGTCTGCGTCCTCGTTCTCGTTCTCGTTCTCGTTCTCGAGACCGAGGCGTGCCTGCAGTTGGTCGATGAAGGCCTCAATTTTCTTCTGGTAACGGTGCCGGGATCCTTCCGCCGACGTGGCGCTAGCGCGCAGGCGGTTGCCTTCACCGATCGTCTTTGGCACCCCGGACAGACTGACCGCGATCACCGCGTCCGTCGGATCCTGCAGTGTCGGCGCTATCGGCACCGGATTCAGAATCCCACCGTCCAGCAGGGGCCGGTCATTGACCACATGTGGTGTGAATATGGTCGGCACCGCGATAGACGCGCGAATCGCGTCGAACAGGTCGCCGCGCCGCAGCCATACCTCCTTGCGGCTGAGTACGTCGGTCGCGACGATGGTCAGCGGGATCGGCAGATCCTCGATGCGGTGCCTGCCGACGAAGTCCTGCAGGGTCTCCATAAGCATCTGCCCTTTGAGCATGCCGGCGCCGCCCCAGGCGATGTCGAGATAACGCAGGACGTTGAGTTCGGTGAGTTCCTGCACCCATTCGGCGTAGTCTTCCAGCTTGCCGGCCGCGTAAAACGCACCGATAAGCGCGCCGATGGAACTGCCGGCGATGCTACCGATCTCCCAGCCATGACGTTGCAGCACCCGAATGACACCGATGTGTGCCAGGCCGCGGGCCCCACCGCTACCGAGCACCAGGGAGATCGTTTTTTTCTTGCGCATGGTGATTAATCCCAGCCAGCGTCGAGCAACTGCTCGGCCCGCGCCTGTAGCGCCAGCAGCAGCTCTCCGGCAGTGTCCATGCCGCTGGCGTAGCCCACGACGCCGTCTTCATGCCCACCCATGACGAACACCCCTTGCGTCGCCCCAGGGTCCACCATCAGCAATCGCTCGACCTCCTGCGCCATCTGTGGCGTGCCGTAGCGGGCGAACGGCGCGGTCATCGGCAACCGCAGTACCTGTGCCTGCTGCCAAATGCGTGGTGAGTGGATATGGATAACCGCATTGATCGCCGCCAGGCCGCGGTAGATCTGCCCGTGGGTCATGGCCTCGGAGGACGGACGGCTCGGGCCGGTCGCGGTGAGCTGATTCTTGGCGATATCGAAGTCCAGCACCCAGGCCAGGTCGTCGGGGGTCAGGTCGGCACGGCCGCCTGTCTGGGTGCCCGAGATCACGAAACCGCGCCGCATGCGGATGCTGATGTTGCCATAGGCAGCGCCCGCGTAGCGATCTGGGCTGCGGCCGATCAGCTCGCGCTCGCGGCAGCGGCGGAACCAGTGGAACAGGCCCGAAAGGGCTGCGTCCGGCGGCAGCGTCCCAGGCTGATAGTCGAGGCGATACTGGATTACCCCTTCGGTTTCGGTCACTCGGGCATTCTCCGTGGCGCCTCTGGCCTGTTACACTGCACGGTTCGCAACTAGCTGCAGCACCATGGCACTGAACAGCACACAAGAGATCATCGAGGAACTGCGTCGCGGTCGGATGGTGATAATCATGGACGATGAGAACCGGGAAAACGAGGGTGACCTCGTCCTCGCGTCCGAGGTCACCACGCCGGAGGCCATCAACTTCATGGCCAAGTATGGGCGTGGCCTGATCTGCGTCACCCTCACCAAGGAACATTGCCGCCAGCTGCGCCTGCCGCTGATGGTCAATACCGACAATCAGCTCGAAGCGACCAATTTCACGGTATCGATAGAGGCGGCGGAGGGCGTCACTACCGGAATTTCGGCAGCCGATCGCGCCACCACCGTGCTGGCCGCGGTCAAACCGGACGCACAGCCTCAGGACCTGATCCAGCCTGGCCACATCTTTCCGCTGATGGCCCAACCCGGCGGTGTGCTGGTGCGTGCGGGGCACACCGAGGCCGGTTGCGACCTGGCGCGCCTGGCGGGTTTTGCGCCCAGCGCCGTGATCGTCGAGATCCTCAACGAAGACGGCAGCATGGCGCGTCGAGCGGATTTGGAGCGATTTGCGCAGCGGCACGACCTCAAAATCGGTACGATCGCCGATCTCATCCAGTATCGGATCAAGAACGAAAAGACCGTCGAGCAGGTGACCTCCTGTACGCTGCCGACCCAGCATGGTGAATTCCAGTTGTTCGCCTACCAAGATGTCATCGGCAACGAGATGCACATGGCGCTGGTGAAGGGCGACATCAGCCCTGATCGTCCGACCCTGGTCCGGGTGCATGTGCAAAACAGCCTATGCGATCTGTTCGAGGGAATCCGCGATTGCGGATGGCCTTTGCGTCGCGTGATGGATCAGGTCTCCGCGGAAGGTGAGGGTGTGATCGTGGTGCTGCGCAATTACGACACCGCGCGCGACATTGTGCAGCGTATCCAGGACTACAAATGGCACGGCGTGGAGGACCAGATACCCTTACGCGCGAAGGCGCAGGACGACGATCTTCGTACCATCGGTGTAGGGGCACAGATTTTGTCGGACCTCGGGGTGCGCAAGATGCGCGTCATGAGTGCGCCCAAGCATCTGCATGCGCTGGCAGGCTTCGATCTCGAGGTGGTCGAGTTCGTCAGTACGGAGTGAAACAGCGGCCTGGCCGTTGGAGAGGAAAGCGATATGAGCATCAAGACGATCGAAGGCGGCATGACGGTCAGCAACGCCCGTTTCTGCGTCGTGGTCGCGCGCTGGAACAGTTTTGTCGTCGATAGCCTCGAAGCCGGCGCTATCGACACCCTGAAACGTCATGGAACACCCGAGGAGGACATCACCATCGTGCGTCTGCCAGGCGCTTTCGAGATGCCGCTGGTGTTGGAGAAGATCGCCGCCAAGGCTGAGTACGATGCCATCGTCGCCCTCGGCGCGGTGATTCGCGGCGGCACGCCGCATTTCGAGTACGTGGCGGGTGAGTGCGTCAAGGGCATGGCCCAGGTCACGCTGAAGCACGGCGTACCTATCGCATTCGGCGTCTTGACTGTCGACACCATCGAGCAGGCGATCGAGCGCGCCGGCACCAAGGCGGGCAATAAAGGAGGCGAGGCGGCCGCCAGTGCGATCGAGATGGTCAATCTGCTGCGGGAGCTCTGAGGTGGCTCGACAGTGAGCCGGCAACGCAGTCGCTCGCGCAGTCTGGCGATCCAGGCCTTGTATCAGTGGCAGATGGCCGGCCAAGACATCGGCGTCATCGTTGGTCAATTCCTGCTCGAGCAGGACGCCAAGAAATTCGATAGCGACTACTTCACCGAGTTGGTGAACGGTGTGCCCGCGCGCTTGAGCGAACTGGACGCGGCTCTGGCGCCCTGCGTCGACCGCCCGCTCGAGTCGGTCGACCCGGTTGAGCGGGCGATCCTGCGGGTCGGCACCTACGAGCTCATTGAGCATCCCGAGATCCCTTACCGGGTGGTGATCAACGAGGCGGTCGAGCTGGCCAAGACCTTCGGTGCGGAGCAAGGACACCGTTATGTCAACGGTGTGCTCGACAAGGCCGCGCGCGCACTGCGACCGTTGGAGGCGGCGGCCCGGCGCTGACCGCTGTGTCTGTCTCCGAATTCGATCTTATTCGCGATTACTTTGCCCGCGCCACCGGTGCGCGCGCGGATGTGCTGCTGGGGATAGGCGATGACTGCGCCCTGCTGCGCCCCCCACCGGGTCTGGCCCTCGCCGTCAGCGTGGATACCCTGGTCGCCGGCAGGCACTTCCTGGTAGATGCCGATCCACTTCATCTGGGGCACAAGGCGCTGGCGGTGAACCTCAGCGACCTCGCCGCAATGGGGGCACAGCCAGCCTGGGCGACGCTGGCGCTGACCTTGCCGCAGGTGGACAGAAACTGGCTGCGCGCCTTCATGGACGGGTTCGCCGCCCTCGCGGCCACACACGATGTCCAGCTCGTTGGCGGGGACACCACGCGCGGGCCGTTGAGTATCACCGTCCAGGTGCACGGCTTCGTCGATTCTCTGCTCGCGTTGCGGCGCAGCGGTGCGCGGGCCGGAGATCGCATAATGGTCAGTGGTACGGTCGGGGATGCCGGGCTGGCCTTGCAGCTGATGCAGCAGAATCTGGGCGGCGGTAGCGTCGACAGCCGACTGTCTCGGCGTCTCGATCGGCCAACACCCCGAGTAGCGCTCGGGCGGCTGCTGGTGGGCCAGGCCAGCGCCGCCATCGATGTCTCCGATGGACTGATCGCCGACCTGGGTCATATCTGCGACGCCAGCGGGGTCGGGGCG
>JBATKF010000513.1:0-8539 GCA_049669185.1 Sedimenticolaceae bacterium
TGCCAGCTCCGCGGCCATCGCCAGCTCGCCGGGACGATCGATGCCGTCGGGATAGGTAACGAACAGGCCGCCCGCGGGTACGCCCGACCCCTGCAGGTCGACATAGGCCAGCTGCAGACCGGCAATCAACTGCCGCTGCAGCGCGAACCAGCTCTTGATCAGGGGTTCAGAGACGATCACAAGATTTCCCGACATCAACCGACACAGTGCCGTCGCCGGCGGGATCATGGTCGGAACAGTCTGGGTATCGGCGCGGGAATTAGGTTTTTAACCTGGGTATCGCATCAGATCCCGTCTCGACCCGGTGATCACGCAGACCCGTCGCACGATCGTTTGAAATTACTCGGAATCGTTCTATTCTATTTTCTAGATTCTAGAATTTCGGATTAGCAATGATTCTAAAGCCGCAAGATGTCATCGTCGTTCTCAAGCTGCTCTCCATCGGGGAGCAGCCGTGGACCTATGCCCGACTAGCGGCGGGTCTGGATCTCAGCACATCGCAGTTGTACGCCGCGGTCAAAAGAGCGTTGTCGTCACAGCTGGCCATTGACCTGGGAGGGCGTATCGTTCCGAATGCCCGTAATCTCCAGGAGTTCCTGGTTCACGGTCTCAAGTACGTGTTTGTGCCGGAACGAGGAGAAATGACGCGAGGAATACCGACGGGATACGCCGCACCCGTTTTGCGGGACTTCTTCAGCGCCGACGACGAGCCACAACCAGTCTGGCCCCACCCGCAAGGCGGGACTCGGGGCATGGCATTTTCACCCCTTTATAAAATAGCACCGAGCGCCGCGGACCGTGACCCGAAGCTCTATGGGCTGTTGGCGCTAGTAGATGCGATACGCGGCGGCCGTGCCCGTGAACGGCAAGTCGCCATCCAGCAGCTGAAGAAACGACTGGACGAGCATGCACCGGTTATCTGACCCGAATATCGCGCTGTTGGAACGTGCGGTAGAACAGCTCGGACCGCTCGTTGACGAGATGGTGTTCGTTGGCGGTTGCGCTACCGGCCTGTTGCTCACAGACACGGCTGCGCCACCGATACGCGCCACGCAAGATGTCGATGCGCTCACTGAAGTCGCTACCCGTGGCGAATACTATCGCTTGTCTGCTAGATTGCGGGCACGGGGATTCTCTGAAGACCAATCACCAGATGCGCCGCTCTGCCGCTGGGTCGCTGCCGGCGTGATACTCGATGTGATGCCAACCAACCCGGACATCCTCGGATTCGGCAACGAATGGTATGAGCAGGCACTGCGACATCCGGATGCCTTTGTGTTGCCATCAGGTGCGCACATCCGCGTCGTAACCAGCCCCCACTTTCTAGCGACCAAGCTGGCGGCATTCGAGGGGCGCGGCAACAACGATTACGTAATCAGCCGCGACATCGAAGATGTGGTGGCCGTTCTGGATGGGCGACCCGAGATCGTTAAGGAAGTTGCTGCCACCGATATCAAGTTGCAGAGACACTTGAAGAACGCGTGCGAAGGCTTGCTGTCCAACGCAAACTTCGTCGCCGCTGTGTCCGGACACCTGCCAAGCGATGCCGCCAGCCAATCACGACTGCCCTTGGTGCTCGAACGCTTAAAGGCGATAGCGGTTTTTGACTACAGTTAAGTCTTCAACCTGGGCATTGATCCATTGACCGTGAACACTCCATCGGCTGAAGCCGATGGTTTCGGCTGAAAGCTCAATCGATGGGCCATCCGGCCGATTGTCCCCTCACCCATCTTTCGGAGAGGGACAGGGTGAGGGATGAATCAATCCATGGCCGGTGTCCCCCTTACCCCAGCCCTCAAGGGCGAGGGTGTCGTTTAACGCCGGCTCAAGCCGGGAGTTTAGAGATCCCCTGGTCGAGACTCTCAATCGGACGAGGCTTTTGCGTTCTTCTCGTTGACGCAAGTTCAGGGAGCAGAGTTCAAAGCCGATAAGGCCCCTTGGGCCAGCGCATCGCACTGGCCGCCCCCGGCCACCCGCGATCCAGCCATAAAGAAGTACGCCCATGGGCCGATACGCGCGCTATGTCACGAGCCGATAAGCATCGTTACGCTTTGCTGGCGGCCGGCGGCCGCAGGGCCGGCTTCTCGCTGATCGAGGTCGTCATCACCGTAGCGATCCTCGCCATCATCGGCGCGATCGCAATCCCGTTCTACCAGGGCTATGTCCTGGAGGCGCGCATCGGCACCGCGATCAAGGACATCCGCCAGATGGAGCTGATCCTCACCGACCGCTACCTCGACGACGACCCGCCGGCCACGCTGGCGGACGCCGGAATCGACCTCACCGACCCCTGGGGCAACCCGTACCGGTACCTCTGGTTGCGCGGCAACCCGGCGCCGGGGCTCAACGGCCAACGGCGCCGCGACAAATCGATGAACCCGGTCAACACCGACTACGATCTTTACAGCATGGGCCCGGACGGCCAAACCCAGGCGCAGTTCACGGCGGGCAAGGCCAGGGACGACGTGGTGCGCGCCAACGACGGCGACTTCATCGGCCTGGCCGGGGACCACTAGGCAGGGCTCCGATGGCGCCGCTCGAGACTCTGCGCTCCAGCGTCGCGCGCCGCATTCTGCTGTCATTCGTCGCCGCAGCCGCGTTGCCGCTGCTGATGCTGGCGACCTCCGCCTACCAACTGGTGACGGACCGGCTGCAGGAGCGCGCACTCGACGATGCCCACCGCCTGGCCAAGGAGCTCGGCATGGATATCTTCGAGCGGCTGAAATATGTGTCCGACGGGCTTGCGATGTTGGCCGCGCGGGGGCATGTGGGCGACAACCTGGCCTCGGCGACGTTCGGACTCGACCTCGACGAGCGGGTGCTCGGTCTCTTCAGGGTCTCACCCGACGGTGCGGTAGCGGCTGTCCCACCGCTGAGCGAGGATACGCTGGCCGCGTTTCGCCAAGCGGTCCCACGCAGTGATCCGGAGAGCCCATTGTTACTGGCAGTCGGCGAGGCGGCCCGACGGCGCGTGTTTTTGCTGGTCAGGGTCGGTCCCGACCCGAGCCGCGACGGTCTGCTCGGTGCCGAACTCAACCTGACACATCTGTGGGATACGACCGGAGTGGCGGCGCGTCCAGAGCGGGTCTGCGTGATTGGACCGGACGGAGCACCGGTTTACTGCAACCACAGGAACTACCGGGCGTGGCTGGGCAACAGTGCTGAGCTGATCGCGACGCGTGCCCGCCCGCGCCCGCTGTTGCACGACGACGGTCAGAGGGTCTTGACCGCTGCATGGTCACTGTTTCTCAAACCCCACTACCAGTTCGAGCGCTGGACCGTGGTCGCCGGCGTGCCGCAGTCGATGGCCTTCGCCTCGATAGCGGCCTTCGATCGCATATTTGCAGGCGTCGCGGTGATCGCGCTGCTGCTCGCGCTGATGCTCGGCCGACGCATGATCCGCAGCAATCTCGAGCCGCTGGAGACCCTCGGCGAAGCGACCCGGCAGCTTGCCACCGGCGACTTCAGGCATCGCGCTGATCTGCGCTCCGGTGACGAGTTCCAGCGGCTCGGCGAGGCTTTCGACCGCATGGCGACGCAGATCGGTGAGCAGTTCCATGAGCTTGAGACGCTGGCCCGCCTGGACCGCGCGCTGCAGGGCACAAAGACTGTCGAGGCCGCCCTTCACGCTGCCGACCAGGCCTTCAGCGATCTACTAGGTGGCGGGCGCTGCGCGCTGCTGTGCCAGGCGAATCTGGGAGATGCGGAAACCCTGTGGTATCTGGCCTTCGATGCCGACGCCGTCCTCTGCTCTGCACCGCCGTCGAATCTGAGTGAGGAGGCTTCGGGGTCCGTCATCCAAGCCCTGAGTGTCCGCGACGATCATCCGCTGCGGCGACGCCTGGGGGCGATGACCGGCGAGCACCTGCAGGTGTTCCCGGTGATGGATAACAGCTACGCCGCCGCTGCGATTCTGCTGCGGCGGCCGGATACCGGTGCCGAGCCCGATGTCCAGCGCGTTGCCGATGTATTGGCCATTGCGCTGGACAACCTGATACTCGAGCATCGTCTGCTCTATCAGGCCCACCACGATTGGCTGACCGGACTACCCAACCGGTCTCGCCTGCAAGACCTGTTCAATGCCTGGACCGCGTCCGAGGCGCAGTCTGTTGGCGCCGTCGGCATGCTGTTGCTGGGTATCGACCGCTTCAAGCAGGTCAACGACTCAATCGGTCACCAACAGGGTGACCGGCTGCTCGCGGCGGTCGCGGCGCGACTGCGCGAGGCGCTGCCGAAGGAATACGTGATCGGACGTTTCTCCGGCGACCAGTTCCTGGTCATGGGGGCGGCCAGCGATCTGGGCCCTCTGTTGCCGCAGCTGTCTGCGCTGGCGACCACCCTCGGTCACGAGCTCGACCGGCCGTTTTCGCTGGGCCTGCGTCAGCTCAGCCTCACCGGGACGCTGGGCGGTGCGGTGTTTCCGCGTGACGGCAGCACCTTCGAGGCCATGCTGCAGAGCCTGGACGCGGCGAGCTTTGCCGCGAAGTCATCGCGCCGCGGTGGTCTGCTGTTCTACTCGGCGGGGATGCGCGATGCCCTGGCCGGACGCATGGAGGTGGAGCAGGCGCTCAAGGGGGCTGTCACCAATCACGAGCTAGTGCTGCACTACCAGCCGGTGATCGATGCCCTGACCGAGCGGGTGCGCAGTGCCGAGGCGCTGATGCGTTGGCAGCGCCCGGGCGTCGGACTGGTAATGCCCGGTGGGTTCATCGAGGTCGCCGAACAGAGCGGGCTGGTTGTCCAGATGGGTGCCTGGGCGATCGCCGAGGTGTGTCGCCAGATGCGCGCCTGGCGCGACGCCGGGCTCGGCATCGAGACGGTCAATGTGAACGTATCGGGCGTACAGCTCACCGACCAGAACCTCGAGCGACAGGTGCGGCAGGCCCTCGAGGAGACCGGGCTGCCCGGCGAATGTCTTACCCTGGAGATCACCGAGACCTCATTGATCGGGCGCCTCGAAGAGAGCGTGGAAACGCTTGCGCGGCTGCGCGCGACCGGGGTTCGCATCATGATCGACGATTTCGGCACCGGTTATGCCTCGCTGAAGTACCTCAAGATGCTGCCCGTCGACGGCCTGAAGATCGACCGCATGTTCGTCAAGGACCTGCCGGACAATCCGTCCGACGCGGCGATCGTCGGTGCCGTGGTCAGTCTGGCGCGGGCCTCGGGCTACAAGCTGGTCGCCGAGGGTATCGACACCGCTGCCCAGGCCGACGCGCTGCGTGAGGCCGGGGTCCCCTTACTGCAGGGTTTCCTGTTCGCGCGCGGCCTGCCCGCCGCGGAACTCGACCGTCGACTGCAGGCCGAGGACGGCGCGCCTAAGCGCGGTGAGGCGGGCTTTGCGGCTTGAAACGTCTGGGGGGTCGATCTGGCAGGCACGCAAGTATGTCGACCTCGATATCGTGGAACCTATCGATTTTCGGGCAGCGTAGCCACGTGCGAACGCCGTGGGCGTACCAGTCATTGGACGTTGGTTTTTAGAAAATCGCGCGGAGTAAGTATCTGTATCCCCCGCCACGGATGCAGTACCAACAGATCGCTATCGCCGGTAATGATGTAACCAGCATCGGCGTCCAGGGCCAACGCAAGAAACCGGTTGTCCTTGGCGTCTCTGCAATCGTCTATTTCCGATAGGACAGAAACCATATCCGCGACCTGCAAAAGTCTTCGAAGGAACTCCTGCCGGTCCTCAACCGAAACGTAACGATCCCATTTTTTGCGGGAGAGCACGTCAGCCAACTCCTCCATGGTGGCCTCTGAAACAACAACTTCCGCCTGTTTGAGCGCCTTGTCTACGGCTTGCGCTGGGACCGATCCGGCTAGAAGTAATCGGCTCACCAGCGCGTTGGTGTCGACAACGACACGCATTCGCTAATCGCGCAGCAGTTTTTCAAGCCGTTCTTCAGTTAGCCCCTGGGCCGCTGCCTTGCCGGCGACACGATCACAAAAACGCTGAAACTCATCGATGTTTGCACTTGTGAGGCGACGGTAATCTTCGGGTGAGATCACTACGGCTACTTCCCGATTCTGTCGTTTAATCGTCACAGGCTCCCGTTGTACCGCATCCAGGACTGCGGCGAGCCGTTGTTTGGCGTCTGAGGCAGATACGTATCGCATGACCCAATCCTTGTCTGTTTTGTCTAAATTAGACAATGCTAGTGGGGTCCTCTCCCTGGCGCAAGTTCAGAGGGACATGGGTCAGGGCGTATCAATGCGATTAATCGAGTCTGACCCCATTGATCCGTCAACTGCCGATCTCACCACCGTCGTCTTTGGTAATCGCCACGACCGACGGACGCGGCGGCATACCGTCCTTGAAATCGGGCCAGCGGGTGGCGGGATCTTCGAAGGTCGAGCTGCGCTCGAAACCCGGAAAATCTTTCGTACCGTCGGTCGCCGGATGCTGCACGGCAACGAACAGCGTCTTGCCGTCCGGGGTGAAACAGGGGCCACACATCTCCGCACCGACCGGCACGCGGAAGAACATGCGTCCGGTGCCCTTGGCCGGGCCCTGGGTATCCAGCGCCCAGACCCCGTCCGCGGTGCCCGAGGCCTTTTTCCAGTTGCTGCCCTGATCGGTCGTGACCCACAGCCGTCCCTGCGGATCGACGGAGCAGTTGTCGGGGCATGCGAACCAGCCGTCTTGCGAGGTCGCCGGATTCCACAGCGCTGCCACGGCCGGATCCGCCGGGTTGCCGGCCTTGACCAGGATATCCCAGCGCGCCGCGGTCGCCGCATGGTCGCCATCGGCGGGCGTCAATTCCAGCACATGTCCCCAGATATTGCCGGCGCGCGGATTGGCCGCATCTACCGCCTCGGGCTCTCGCTTCGAATTATTGGTCAGCATCACATAGACCCTGCCGTTCACTGGATTGGGTTCGACGTCCTCTGGCCGGTCCATCGGCGTGGCGCCGAGCAGCGTGGCGGCGCGGCGTGCCTCGATAACCACATCGGCTTGGCTGTCGAAGCCGTTGTCCGCGGTCAATGCACCCTGGCCATGGACCAGCGGCAGCCAGTTCATCGTGCCGTCCGCCTCGAATCGGGCGACGTACAAAGTGCCGGCATCCAGCAGGTCGCGGTTGGCCGCGCGATTGCCCATGTCGACGCGCCCGTCCGTGACGAACTTGTAGAGATACTCAAAGCGCTGGTCGTCGCCGGAATACACCACCAGGCGGCCGTCCTTGTTGACGATCGACTCGGCACCTTCATGCTTGAACCGACCCAGCGCCGTGCGCTTTACCGGCATTGCATCGGGATCGAGCGGATCGACCTCGACGACCCAGCCATAACGATTCCCCGCATTCGGTTCGGCATTCAGATCGAAGCGCTTGTGGTACCTCGCCCAAGCATAACGGTTCCCCGGCACACCATAGCGCTGGTAATTGGCCTTCTCGGGATTGCCCTCCAGGCTGCCCATGAAATAGTAGTGGAAGTTCTCCTCGGCCATGAGATACGTGCCCCATGGCGTAATGCCCCCGGCGCAGTTGTTGATGGTGCCGATGACCTTTGTACCTGAGGGATCTTCAGCGGTTTGCAGCCGCGCATGTCCGGCAGCGGGGCCGGCGACGCGCATCGCCGTGTCGAGCGCATTGATGCGTCGCGCGTAGCGGCTATCCGGGACTACCCGCCATTTGCCACCTTCCTGCCTGATCTCGATGACAGATCCACCGTGACAGGCCATCTCGATGTCGACCAGCTCCGGTGTCAACTTGCTGAATGCCTTGTCGTGCTTGCCGTAACCGGGAAACATCACCTCTTCGTCGGTGTACTCGTGGTTGACGCACAGCAATCCGTGGTCGCTGTTGTCTGACCCGAAAGGCAGCGGGACGAATCCGATGAAGTCGTTGTTGTAGCCGAACTGGCCAAGCTGCGCCGCGGCGCTCTGCGCCATCGGATCGAAGGCGGGCGCGCCGCTCAGGACCGGATCACCCCAGCGGATCAGGATGTCGGCACTGTAGCCGGGGGCGACGTGGTGGGTCTGGTCGACGCCATGCGCAATCTCCTCGAAGGCAAAACCGGACGCAGCGGCCGAGGCCTTGCCCGACGCCGATATCGCTTCGGCTTCGCCACCCAGGGACAGGCGTGCCAGCGTACCGACCGCCACGACCCCGAGGGCGCCCTTCAACAGCTCGCGCCGATTGAAGCGTCTGTGGATCAAATCGCCCAGCGTGGGCTCCTGGGAGGGATTGACCGGGATATCCTCCAGCGCTTCGAAATACTCACCACGGCTGGAAAACTCATCGTCTTTTATTGGCATGCCGGATATCTCCCTCTGAATCATCTCGCGTCGGCCGCTGGGTCGCGACCGCCGGTAAGCTATCGATCGTGTGTGACATATAGATGACCAGATCCGCAAACACAAAGCGGGGTGATCAGCCTGCTTGTGTCGTTGGAGTCAGACCCCTTGGCCTCCACGGCGTCCCTCGGATTGAATCCGCCGGGGCGCATGTCCGTATTCGGGTTAATTGGTCTGCTCGAGATCCGGTTCAGCGAGCGACGCCAGCAGCGCGCTGCGCGCCGAGTCGCGCAGGCGCAGCGC
>JBATKF010000514.1:0-22623 GCA_049669185.1 Sedimenticolaceae bacterium
AAATTGTCCGGTGACTGCACCAGCAAGGATGGCGTGCAGGCGCACTCCGGCAGGTTGCTGTACCGCTTTCCCGAATCCCGCTTTAGCGCCTCTGACTGGCCGACGGTTTACGCCATTGCCGTCAACGGCACCGGTCCACAGCAGGCACTGGACCGGTTGATGCAGGCTGTACCCGATGCCTGCAGCCCTGCCGCGGATAGCATGACGGATGCGGCCGGCCGGGATCGGTGGCTGGACAGGCTTGACCGGGTGATCGCGGCACACCGCGACACCACCGTCTGGACGGCGAGGCGATTGCCATGATGCGCACGGCGGGGATCTTTCTGGGCTCGCTGCTGATGCTGGCATTCTTTCTGCTGGTCCTGAATTCAGGCTACCAGCCGCGTCCGGTGGAGTCCGACGCTGACAGTGACACCCCGATTCGGACCGGCCCTGGCGGGCCGCCGACTTCGCCGAAAGTGCCGGACGTGCATGGCGATCACAGCCTTGCAGCGCCGGCTGCAATCGCCGCTGCCGATACGGGTCCCGGTCGCATAGATGAGCGCGGATCGGAAGACACGGACGCCGGGCCGATTGTCGATCCGCAGGCCTGGGATCAGGCCCCGGTTTCCGGTGATACGACCTTAGCGCATGAGGTCGCGACGCTGTCCCGTTACCCGGTCTGGACACCCTTTCGCAGCCAGTGGGCCGCAGCGGGCTTTGCCCGGCGCCTGACACTGGCGACCGATGTGCCGGTCGAGGTGGTCAATGATGCAGCGGGCGACTACCAGGTGGTTTTCAGCTACCGGGACGAAGGGGAGCGGCAGACCATGATCAGGCAGATTGAAGCGGTGACCGGTTTGGAGCTGAAGCCGTGATAATTCAGCTGCCATGGCTGCCGGCAGCCTGTCTCGCCATGCTCTGGGCCTCGGTGGCTGCTGCAAAGACGGATCCGCCGATCGATGCCGAGACACTGGAACTGCGCTGGCAGCAGTATGCGAACAGTGCACCACAGACCCGGCCTGCGTTGGATTTCCCCTTTCCACATTGCTTCACGCGCGCGGCCGCTGCGCACGGCCTGCCGGAAACCCTGCTGCTGGCCGTGGCCCGTGGCGAGAGTGATTTCAAGCCGGATGCCCGTTCCAAGGCGAACGCCATCGGGCTGATGCAGATACTCTGGCCGACAACGGCACGTCACCTGGGGCTCGATCAGATGTCCGAGGTGCTCGATCCCTGCACCAATGTCGATGCCGGTGCGCGTTACCTGAAGGAGCTGCAGCAGCGCTATGACGGAAACCTGCACCGTACACTGGCCGCCTACAACTACGGACCGGCCCGGATCCCCGTGACCGGGGGGCGCCTGCCGGACGGGGCGGTCTGGTACAGCGCCTATATCATGCGGCATCTCGATTACGTCCTGAATGGCAGCGGCACGGCATCCGCTGCTGCGGGCCGCCAGCGGTACGCCGGGCAGGGCCGTCTATTCGTGATTCATTTTTCCCGTCCCTACCGCGCGGCAGCCTTTGTCGACCGGCTGCAGCCCGGATTCGGCGATCTGCGCCTGGACTGGTTTCGCTTGCCCGACGGCGGCTTCGATGTGGTGGTGCTGTATGCCGATGAGACCCAGCGGAGCCGGGGGCGGCGACTCCTCGCGCGGCTCGGGTTTCAATGAATGGGGTTATATGAACTGACGCCGTGTTGTTGGATTCATCCTGCAGGAGCGGCGCCGCTCCTGCAAATGGATGTCTACAGTGACAGCATGAATCGCGCGGGTGAGATAGATGACAACAACGACAAGCACATGCGTTCTGTTCCTTGCCTGGTCGCTGGGTGGTCTGGCGAGCGCGGAACAATACCAGACCCTTGCGCCGGTTCTGGATGTGTCGCCTGTTTATGAAACGCGTTATGAGCCGGTGCCACGCGAGGTATGCACGGAACCGGATGCCAGAGTACGCGAATTCGACGAAATCGCCCCGACCATCGGTGAGGATGTCCGTCGCCAGACCAGATTATGGCAGCGACTGCGGCGCTGCAGAATGGTGACAGAGCAGCGCGCGCGTGAACACCTTGCCGGTTACCGGGTGACCTATCGTTACGGCGGCGGGACGAAAACGACGGTTTTGTCCTATGACCCCGGTGAGCAGCTGCAGGTGAATGTCAGCCTGTCGCCGATGAAGTGATGACCATCTTTCATGAGGCTATCTGCGTGAGAGTACTTGCCCGGTACGGGCGTCGATGTGAATGCGCTCTACCCGCCCATCTTGTGTCAGTATCTTGATGCGGTAGGCCTTGCGGCCATCGACCCGGACGGTTTCCGCAGACAGGACCTTGCCCCGGTATTGTTGGCGTGCCCGCAGTACGGCCTCGTCCAGGCTGATGCCCTCGTTCCCGGAATGACCGTGTTGCGCCATCGGCAGGAAGGGGTGATCTGAGGGCGACGCCATCACCGGGGTGCTCGCCAGCATCAAGGCGAGCCAGCCGGCAAGCAGCGGTCTGACGGCCTGCATCCCTCTTCCCGCCGCATCATCCTCGGGCGTCATATGGCATCGCCCCTTTCACAGGTGCTTCTGCGAAAGGGGCGATAGCCGGCCCTGCTGACCTGCAGCAACGCATCACGATTCCCCGGCAGCAGATACCTTGACGCGGACCGGGATGTACTTGCCGGGGTGTTCCGTCGTGTAAGTGTGAAAGATGCGACCGTCGTAACGGTACGTGACCTGATACCCCGTCAGTCGCTGCTCCTCTTCGTACCGATCAACGCTCTCGCAGCGCCTCACGTGTTCGACCGCCGGCCGGTAGCGGGCGTGCGAGCTCTGCAACCCGTGTCCGAGAGTGGCACCCAGTAGTGTGCCGGCAACGGTCAGGGCGGTTTCCCCGCGTCTATTTCTGCCAAGCTCGTGGCCGAGTACGCCGCCGAGGATACCGCCGGCAATCGGGGCGACATAGCCGCCACGCCGATAGCCGTCGCGTACGACCCGTTCCGTCCGGCACTCGGTTACCGGGTACGACACCGTAACGGTTTCGTACACCGGCTCTGCCTCGATGACCCTGGCCTGTTCGACGAAGCCGGGCCGGGATACGGCTGCGCCGGACAGGCCAAGTACCGTAATTCCGATAACCGTAGTGATTGATTTGCGGTTCATTGACTGCCTCCTGTCGTGCTTGTGTAACCGGGGAGATACTTCTTTCCCCATCGTTCACATTCAGGATAGGCAACGTTCGCTGAACGGATGCTGAACAGGCGGGACTAACCTGCAAATCAGGTAGAGCCAGTCACGCGTTTCTTGATCCGCCGGAGCGCGATCCAGGCAAAGCCGACCACGAAGGGTAAAGCGATGGCCATGCCCAGTGTCGCATCGATGGGGAGGCCGCCCTTTTCCAGACCCTTGAGCGCATAACCGACCAGCCCTACCCCATAATAGCCAATCGCCATCACAGAGAGTCCTTCGACCGTTTCCTGAAGACGAAGCTGTAGCTGGGCACGGCGATCCATGGACTCCAGCAGCCGGCGAGTCTGCTCCTGCAGGGAGACCTCGACGCGGGCACGCAACAGACTGGTCAGTCGCGCAGCGCGCTCGGCCAGATCCGACTGCCTGTGTTGGGTCGCTTCGCAAGTCGCGATTGCGGGCGCCAGGCGACTGTCGAGAAATTCGCCAAAAGTCTGCAGTCCCTCGATCCGTTGTTGACGCAGTTGATCGAGCCGCTGCCGGACGATCCCGTAATAGGCACGCGAGGCGTCAAAGCGATAGGTCGTGCGCGCGGCAATCGCCTCGATCTCCGTGGCGAGCCCGGTCAGCTCGGACAGCAGCTCACTCTCGAAGCCAGGGTCTGGTACCGAGCCCTGGGTCGTCATGCGCGATGCCACCAGCGCCAGCCGACTGCCTGCATCGCTGAGTACGGGGGACACCTCCCGCGCCAGCGGCAGCCCGAGCAGGGCCAGAGCACGATAGCAGTTGACATCCAGGAGCCGCTTGGCGAGCCGCCCGGCCTGGTTCTCTGACATACTGCAGTCCCTGACCAGGATGCGAAAGAACCCGTCCGGGTGGATCCGTAGGTCCGACCAGGCGCGTGCCGCCCCGGCAACCACCTCCGATCCGATGACAGGATTGCCGTCGAAAAGCGCGACCAGGGCCTGGTTATCGCGCTCGGGCATGGCGCAGGCCTCAATGGCCATCGAGACGGCGGCGATTACATCGCCGGGCAGCTCGCGCAGCCAATCCTCGGGGATATGATTGAGCACCGGCTCCGCGAATGGATCCGCGTAGGCACCCTGCTCGCTGAAGGTATAGGTGACGAACTCGGTATGACGTTCCCAGCGCAGGCGTATAGAGCCCAGGTCAGCGGCGTAATACTGATCGACCGTCTCCGGGATCGGAAGCGCGTAGTGAGACAGGAGCCGATTGAGATGCTCAACGCTGCGGCCCAGGTCGGGCTCGCCGCACATCACGGCGATATGCGAGACCCGTTCCGGTGCGCGGAGCGGCTCATAGGTGCGGGCGTGGAGCTCAGCCGCCACGGTGCGGCGAAGTGGATGCTCTCGAAAGACCAGGGACATGACTCAAAGATCCGTATTGTGCAGTGGGAGTTTAATGGATGAAAAGCATGAACGCCCCTGTTGCCCTACCCAACGGTTGCCCGTGGGCCCCTGTCCAGTTGGATCAGCCCTCGCTGAGTGCCCGGGCGAACAGAACTTGGAGTGGCCGGGTCAGGTAGTCGAGCAGTGTGCGCTCGCCGGTTTTTATGTAGACGTCGACTGACTCAGGTGCGCGTTCTCGACTGGCCGCCAGCGCCGTCCGCCGCTATCCTTCGCGGTCTACGTACACTTCAGAAGCGGAGACATCGATGACAGATGAGGCAAAAGATGCGGGGCTCATCCAGGTGCTGGCGGCGCGAATGGAGAAGATCCGCCTGCCCATGGCAATGTCCCTGAAAGAAAAAGTCGATCGTGGTGAAACGCTCAACGATTTCGACATCCGCTTCCTCGAGGAGGTTTCTCAGGACTCGCAGGAGATTCGAGGCCTGCTGGAGCGCCACCCGGAATGGAATGAACTCGCATCCAAGATACTCCACCTCTATAAAGAGATTACGGATAAGGCAACAGAAAACGCCAAGAAAGCCTAGCCGGGTTAGCGAAGGGGTCGGAGCTACATGAGAAAGATTCTCATGAGCCACGCCGCGCGTTGTGAGAACCACTCTCATGTACCTCCGACCCCTCTGAATCCCCAGTCACCAAGAGGATCATCACGTGCCAAAGAAGAAGTCCAAGAGCGGTAAGAACAAGGCCGAAGCCATAGCGGTAGAGATGACAGAAGAAACCGCGCCAGAGGAGAAGAAGCTCTCCACCAAAGAGTACGAGGCGGAGCTCTTCAAACTGCACGCCGAGCTGGTCAAACTCCAACGCTGGGTCCAGGCGAAAGGCGTGAAGGCCATCGTGGTTTTCGAAGGGCGTGATGCCGCCGGTAAGGGCGGAGTCATCAAGCGCATTACCGAACGGGTGAGCCCGCGTGTCTTTCGCGTGGTCGCGCTGCCGGCGCCGACTGAGCGGGAGAAGACCCAGCTCTATTTTCAGCGCTACATGCAGCATTTTCCCGCGGCAGGCGAGATCGTGCTTTTCGACCGCAGCTGGTACAACCGTGCAGGTGTCGAACGCGTCATGAATTTTTGTACGAAAGACGAATACGAAAGATTCCTGCACTATGCGCCTCTCTTCGAACGCGCCGTTGTCGACGCAGGTATCGTCCTCGTCAAATATTGGTTCGATGTCGGCATGGGGGAACAGGAACGGCGCCTCAAGGCCCGCATCGAGGATCCAAGGAAGGTCTGGAAACTCAGCCCGATGGACGTCGAGTCGTATGATCGCTGGTATGACTACTCCAGGGCGCGAGACGATATGCTCAAGTACACCAGCACCGACTATGCGCCCTGGAGCATCGTCCGCGCAGACAGCAAGAAGCGTGCGCGGTTGAATTGCATCTCGCATCTGTTGAGTCAAATCCCCTACGAGGACCTCCCAAAAGAAAAGGTCAAGCTGGGCAAACGCAGCACCAAGGGCAGTTACGACGATGAGGCCGTGATCGAGCAGTTCGGCACCATCCCCGAACCATACTGAGAGGTTCGGAGGTTCACGAGAACGATTCTCATGTACCTCCGACCCCTAGCCTACCTCTTCGGTTTCCGGCAGAAAGCCGCCGGCCTGCATATTCCACAGGTGCGCGTAATGCCCATTGCGTTGCAGCAGGTCATGATGACTGCCATCCTCGATAATCCTGCCCTCGTCGAAGACCAGGATGCGGTCCATGTGCGAGATCGTGGACAGGCGGTGTGCCACCACGACCACGGTCTTGCCCTGCATCAGATAATCCAGGCCCTGCTGGATCTTTTTTTCGGTGACCGAGTCCAGGGCCGAGGTCGCCTCGTCCAGGATCAGGATCGGTGCATCCTTTAAGATCGCGCGTGCAATCGCGATACGTTGGCGTTGTCCACCAGAGAGCTTGACCCCGCGTTCACCGACCAGCGATGCGTAGCCCTTTTCGGTCTGCAGAATAAACTCGTGCGCATGCGCCTTTTTCGCCGCCTCGATAACGTCATCATCACTGGCATCGAGACGGCCGTAACGGATGTTTTCCATCAGCGAGCGATGGAACAGCATCGGATCCTGCGGGATCATGGAAACACTCTCGCGCAGGCTGTCCTGGGTGACGGCGAGGATATCCTGGTCATCGATCGCAATTACGCCGCCCTGCGGTTCGAAAAGGCGTAGAACCAGATTGACGAAGGTCGATTTACCCGATCCGGAAAAACCCACCAGGCCGACCTGCTGACCTGGCGCGATGGTCACCGTCAGGTGATCGAACACCTGCAGGCCCTCCTTGTAAGTGAAAGACACATTGCGAAAAGCGATCTCGCCACGCGTGACTTTCAACTCCTTCGCACCGGGCCTGTCGACGATCTCATGCGGCTGAATGAAGATCGATACGCCGTCGCTGATGTTGCCGAGATATTCAAAGAACTCGAGGAAACTGCGGCTCAGTCCACGCGCCGCCTCGATGAGCATGATCGCCAGACCCGCGACCATGGAGAATTCACCGACGCTCATGTCCCCTTCAGACCAGATCTTCAGCGCATAACCCACCATGGCGATCATCAGCACCATCGCCGCCATGAACTGGAACCAGCGCAGCTTCTCCATGTACCAATAGGTGCGCAGCGCGTGGTCCACCTCGTGGTTCAGGTAGTCGGTCAAGTAGTCTTCTTCGAAGCGACGCCGCGCGAACATCTTGGCGTTCATCACATTGGTGACCGAGTCCACCACCTTGCCGGTGACCAATGAACGCGCCTCGGCGAAATCCTTTGCGTATACCCGGCAGCGCTTCGCCAGTACATAGGAGACGTAGACATAGATCGCCAGCCACAAGGTCAGGACCAACGCCAGCTCACCGCTGGCGGTGAAGAGGATGACCAGGGCCACGACCGACTTGATGATCAGCGGGTAGAAGTCAAAGGTGATTGCCCACAGCGCATGCATGCTGCTCATCGACACCTCGGCGATGCGATTGGCCAGCGAACCGGCAAAATGCGAGATGAAGTAACGATGCGAGTGATGCTGCAAGTAGCTGAACAGCGCCTTCCGGATATCGGCGCGCAGGCGCGGCCCCGTCATCACCAGTACCGCCCCGCTTGCGCGGCTGAACAGCACAATGCCCAGGTTCAGCACGCCGAAGAGTATCAGCGCGCCCTGCGTCGCCTCGAAGACATCCGCGCCGGTCTCATTCGCCAACGTGACTGCATCGATGATCTCCTTTACCGCATAAGGTAAAAGGATGGTGCAGGTTGCCTGTGCCGCCTCGAACACAAAGATCGCAATCAGTGCGATCCGCGCCTTCAGGTAGAAATACAGCGCAAAACGCCAAGGTGAGCGAGAAAGCGGGGGCGCATCTTCTGCAGTGGTGAATGTCTTATCCATCAGGCGAAGGACTGTCCGCTTATCTCCAGCACACTTAAGCACCACCTGCATTGTAGGCAATGAGATCCGTCCGAATGTATCACCGAGTCTCGCCCTATTGATTTCTCAAAGAACCGACCATTCGGCGACGTAGACGACCGAGGCGTAACGCAGTGCCTTACCGGTGCCGACCAACAGCAGAAACAACCCCAGGCGTACCTTCATGATCCCGGCAATCAGCGTCAGCGCGTCACCGAAGATCGGGGCCCAGGCCAGCAGCAGCGACCAGAAGCCGAATCGCTGGAACCAGCGTTGTGCGTTTTCGATCTGCTTGCGGCTGAAATAGAACCAGCGCCGATCCTGGAAATGCAGCAGGTAGCGACCGAGCAGCCAGTTGACCACCGCACCCAGGGTATTGCCGAGTGTCGCGATGGCCGCCAGTGCGACCGGATCGCCACCGTCGCGCAGTAACGCGAACAACACCACCTCGGAATAGAAGGGCAGAATCGTCGCAGCCAGGAAGGCCGAACCGAACAGGAGCAGGTATGAAGCGATCATCTCGGGAACTCATGAGTTCAGACCCGATTCATCGATCTCGATAATCGCGAAGCCAATGCGCGCTTTGATCGAGTTCTGACCCTATCGGTCCTTTCCCGCTGCCTGTTGATCGAAGACTTCGGGATTATCCAAGCTACCCTCGTCGCCGCCGTGCTTGCGGTTGAATTCGGAAACCGAGTCGTCTATCGGCGCCCATATCTTGTCCGGTAAATCTTCGTGCTGTTCGTCGGCCTGGTGATAGTCCTTTTGTATGGCACCTGCCGCCTCGTCCAGGGGTTGCTCGACGGCTCTTACCACCGGTGATTCCGCGACGCCGTCGCCGCCTGTTGAACCACAACCGGCGACCAGACAGAGCACGAACATCGAGAGACCTGCGGGTATCAAATCGCGCGCTCGGTTCACTGAATACACCGTAACAGGGTTGTTGCCGGAACCCTAATCTTGCGGCGCCGAACGGTTTTCCGCAAGCAGCGGACCAGCCAATCAGGTCCGACTCTCATCGATCCAAGCGGACTAGGATCAGGCCGCGACACCGAACAATCGGCCGACCGCCGCCGTCAGCGCCATCGCCAGCATGCCCCAGAATGTGACTCTGACCGCACCTTTGGCAATCGATGCGCCGCCTGCCTGAGCGGCAACCCCGCCCAGGGTCGCCAAGAAAACCAAGGCGAATCCGGCCACCATCGGTATGAGCTGGCCGACAGGCGCGATCCAGGCGGTCATCAACGGCAACGCCGCACCCACGGTGAAGGTGGCTGCTGAAGACATAGCCGCCTGAACCGGCTGAGCTCGCACGGTTTCCGAGATGCCTATCTCGTCTCTCGCGTGTGCCCCCAGTGCATCGTGCGCCATGAGCTGTTCTGCCACTTGCCTGGCCAGCGCGGGCGCGAGCCCTCGGCCCTCATAGATCTTCGCGAGTTCCTCGGTTTCAAATTCGATGTTTGATTCCAGCGATTTTTTTTCCAGCGCCAGATCGGCATCTTCCGTATCGGACTGCGAGCTCACGGAGACGTATTCACCGGCCGCCATGGACATCGCGCCGGCCACAAGACCCGCGACGCCCGCAAGGAGAACATCGTGACGTGTGGTGCTGGCCGCCGCGACACCGACGATCAGGCTCGCCGTCGAGACAATGCCGTCATTGGCGCCCAGCACGGCGGCACGCAGCCAGCCCACTCGATGGGATCTGTGCATTTCATGCTGACTCATAGCGTTCGTACCTTTGCTTTTCGAAGTAACGTTCCATTTTGCAGCCGCCGCCACCGCATCCGTCGTTGCGAGTATCATCCTCCCTATAGACCTTTGTTCAACAGTTGGATGAAGAGGTATGCGCCGGTGGCACGCGAGACCAGGAAGACCCGCAATCCAGTCCCAGAATCACTGCCCGCCAGCACATCGGCGGCCTGCGCAACCGACGACCCACCCACCCCGGCGGCTCAGGCGGCCAGGATGGCGGACCGGGCCTTCAAGGCGAATCTGGCGCGGCTGACGGCCGGCGTTTCTCCCGCGATACTGGCGCGTGTCTATTTCGATTGGTTGTCACACCTGGCACTGTCGCCGGGAAAACAGGTCGAGCTGGTCGAAAAGGCAGCGCGCAAACTCGCGCGGTTTGCGCGCTATGCTGGTCAAACAGCCGTCGACGCCGATACCCCACCCTGCATCGACCCGCTGCCGCAGGATCGACGCTTCGCGGACGAGGCATGGCAGCGCTGGCCATACAGCTTTTTCTACCAGGCCTTTCTGCTCAATCAGCAATGGTGGCACAACGCCACGACCGAGATCGACGGACTGGCCCCCGAGAGCGAGCGGGTAGTGTCGTTCATCGCCCGGCAGATGATGGACCTCTGGTCGCCTTCCAACATCCCGTGGCTGAATCCGGAGGTCACCCAGGCGACGCTGGCGACAGGCGGGATGAATCTGCTGAAAGGCTGGCAGAATTTCGTCGAGGATTCCGAGCGTATCGCTGCGGGCAAGCCGCCGATCGGTACCGAGGCTTTTCAGGTCGGCCGCAACCTCGCCGTCACGCCGGGCGAGGTGGTCTACCGCAATCATCTGATCGAGCTGATCCAATACGCACCGACTACCGAGACGGTCTATGCCGAGCCGGTGTTGATCGTGCCGGCCTGGATCATGAAATATTACATTCTGGATCTTTCGCCCGAGAACTCGTTGGTCAGGTTCCTGGTCGATCAGGGTCACACCGTGTTCATGGTCTCCTGGCGAAACCCGAGCTCTGCCGACCGCGATCTCGGTATGGCGGACTACCGCAGGCTCGGACCGATGGCCGCCCTCGACGCAGTCGCCGACATAATCCCGGGGAAAAAGATCCACTCGGTCGGTTATTGCCTGGGCGGCACCCTGCTTTCGATCGCGGCCGCGGCGATGGCCCGCGACGGCGATCAGCGCCTGGCCACCTTGACTACCTTCGCTACACAGGTCGATTTCTCCGAGGCCGGTGAGCTGATGCTGTTCATCGGTGAAAGCGAGGTGGCGTATCTCGAGAACATGATGGCCGAACAGGGTTACCTGGATGGTATCCAGATGGCCGGGGCCTTTCAGATCCTGCGCTCCAACGACCTCATCTGGTCGCGAATGGTGCGTGATTATCTGCTCGGCCAACGCCAGGCAATGAATGACCTGATGGCATGGAACGCCGATCAGACGCGCCTGCCCTTTCGTATGCATTCCGAGTATCTGCGCTGGCTGTTCCTGAACAACGATCTGGCGAGCGGACGTTACCGCGTCGACGGGCGCCCGGTGGCCATCACCGACATCCGTGCGCCGGTCTTCGCCGTGGGCACGATCAAAGACCACGTCGCGCCATGGCATTCCGTTTACAAGATCCACCTGCTCGCCGACGCCGACGAAGTGACCTTCGTGCTCGCCAGCGGCGGCCACAACGCCGGCATCGTGAGCGAACCCGGCCATCCACGCCGTCATTTTCAGATGCACACCCACCGCGAGCGCGAGACCTATATCGACCCCGATACCTGGCGACAGGATACCCCGACCCAGGAAGGCTCGTGGTGGCCGGCGTGGCATGCCTGGCTCGCGCAGCGCTCGACGGGCATGACCGCCCCACCCGCGCTGGGCAACAAAAAGCATCCACCGTTGGCCGACGCACCAGGGACCTATGTCCTGATGCCCTGAGCGAGACGCGTGCAACGGCAGTTAGTAAGTCTCATTCCGGTCTGACCCGCATCGAGACAGACTTTATTGACCGAGATACGCCTATGAACGTCGAGTTGCTCAATGCCGAGTTCGCAATCGCCGATCGACTGAACATCGTCGAAGGCCCGGGCTTTACCGTCGCCGATACGGGCAAGGGCGATTTCTGGTTAGTGAATGACAAGGGCGTGAAACTGTGACTGAAATCACCCTCATCGATGGGCGTTGCCCTGGATCTGGGTGTAGAGGGCGTGGATATACGCCTCGAGAAGTAGCATCTTGATTGCGACTGTAATCGGGGAACACTGCCGTGTTACGAACCAGCTGGGTAACGCGGCTCTTCGTTCCGTTACCGCTGGCCATGACAGGTTTGCTGTCCGATGTGGCGGCTGCGCCACTGGATGCGGGAATCCTGGCGCTGACACGATCATGAAGTTTGCTTTTTCACTAGCATTCGTGAGAATCAATTGGGTCAATCTCGACATCACCGAGATCGCATTCTAGAAGGAGTTTGAACGGATGATTAGAGCAGTTGTCGTTACTTTCGCAGCGCTTGTGCTGGCATTGTTCAACCTACCGGTATCTGCGGCAGGTTTATGGCTGTATGAACAGGGGACCCCGGACGTCGGCACGGCGAGCGCCGGCATGGTCTCGCGCGCGCAAGATGCCGCGACCGCATTCGCCAATCCTGCGGGTATGACGCGGCTGAAGGGATCGCAGTTCATGCTGGGGGTGCAGCCTATCTACGCCGATGTCAAGGCCGACGTCAAAGCGTCCACCTTCGGTGGTGGAGACGGGGGCAACGCTGGTGGCTTCGTCCCGGCCGGTGGGCTGTTTTATGTACATAGCATTTCCGACGACCTGAAGCTCGGCTTCTCGGCAGGCTCCTACTTTGGCCTTGGGATAGACTTTGACAAAGACTGGGCCGGCCGTTATTACATTCAGAACGAACAGTTCACGACCATGTTCGCGAACGGTGCCGTCGGGTATCGAGTCAACGACTGGTTGTCGGTAGGTGGCGGCGTAGGTGCCATCCGCGGCGAACTGGAGTACAAGTCAGCGCTCAACAATGCGCTCGACGCACGCCCGGATGGCCGTCTGAAATTCAACGACAGCGATTCCGATGTCGGGTTCAACGCCGGTGTGCTGATCGAACCGCGTCAAGGGACCCGCATTGGCCTTACTTATATCTCAGAGGTCGACTTTCGCTTCAAGGACAGTTCCATAGTCAAAAATGCAGGACCGATCCTGAATGCTGCCCTCCAACAGTCCGGCCTCAGTGATTCTACGACCAAGATGAAGTGGGTCCTGCCGGAGCAGGTCATGCTCGGGGCCTATCACGAACTGACGGACGATCTCGCCATTATGGGCAATGTCGGTTGGCAGAACTGGTCGAAGTTTGGCGAGATCGGGGTGTCGATCGACTCCTCAACCACCTCCCGGAGCACCACAGCGGATGCCAATTTCCGCGATACCTGGCATGTTGCCCTCGGCGGCCGCTATCGTGTCAATCCTCTGTGGTCGGTGTCTGCGGGTGTCGCCTACGATCGCTCGCCCGTGTCGGACTCCAACCGCTCGATCGCCCTACCCTTGGATAGACAGTGGCGCTATGGCGCAGGTGCACTCTATCAGTGGAGCAAGGACATCACGCTGGGCGCCGCCTTTGAATACATGGATGCCGGCAAGGCGCCGGTTGATCAGAGCGGTGGCCCCTTGCGCGGCGACTTGAAGACTGAGCTCGAGAACGACGACTTCTACTTCCTGGCGTTGAGCCTGAATTGGACGTTCTGAGCCCGCATGATTCACCTGAGCCGCGGGAATCGGTAGTAATTTGGCGTGAGACCGGTCTTGGGTAGACGCTCGCGCATCGCGATCGGCCTCACGCTGTTTATCGTCGGGCTCGTCGTGGCCGGCGTCGCCCTTGTGTACACGCTGGATCTTAACGCCTACAAGGCTGACATCAGCGAGGCGGTGCGCAAGGCCACAGGTCGTGAGTTGTCGATCGCCGGGGATGTCGCGCTTTCGCGCTCGCTGTCCCCTACCCTCAGCATCAGCAATGTGACCTTTGCCAATGCCCCCTGGGGGGCGCGCTCACCAATGGTGAAGGTCGGCGAGTTGCAGGTACAGGTGGCACTGCTGCCGCTGCTGCAACGCAAACTCGTGTTCAAGCGGCTGGTCCTTAACGGTACCGACGTGGTTCTCGAAACCGATGCAAAAGGTCGAGGCAACTGGGAATGGGAGACGGTCAGCGACCCGGGAACCACTGGCCGATGGATAGCGGACATACAACTGAGGCAGGTTCACGTCAATGACCTCAACTTCAGCTTTCGTAACGGGCAGAGCGACTGGAAGGCGCAGTTTGAATTGACACGCCTGAGCCTCGACCGACCCCCGGCTGCGAAACAGGCCAGCCTGGCATTGCGCGCTGCGTGGCAAGGTCGGGCGATCGCGTTGGCGGGGAATATCGGGTGGCTCGAGGACGTCAGGGCTAAGAGGCCATTCCCCATCGATCTCTCGGGTGAGGTGGCAGGTGACAAGGTCACGCTCACGGGTGACATCGCGAATCTGTTCGATCTCAGCGGGCTCGATCTTAAGTTCAAGGCGGGGGGAATCGACCTTGGCGAGCTGGGTACCGTTGCCGGGGTCAAGCTCCCACAGACCGACTCGTTCGAGCTCACGGCCAGGCTGCAGGGAAGCAGGCAGGCCCTTGAAGTCACCGAGCTGAAGGGGACCACCCGCCGCGGCGATGTCAGTTTCGATGTCAGCGGCAGCATTGGGGATCTGACGGCATTGCGTGCTGTCGACCTGCAGCTGCAGGCCTCGGGACCCGATCTGGCGCTGGTCGGACCAATGATCGACGTGACCCTGCCCAAGACCGGTCCGTTCAGCGCGACCGGTCGCCTGACCGGTTCTACGCCGGACTTGGCCTTCCAGGACGCCAAGGTAAGGGTTGCGCGGGGCGAGCTGTCCGTGCGCCTGGAAGGCAGTATCAACGATGTCGTTGGCGGCAGCGGGGTCGACCTGTCGCTCGAGGCGGCCGGCCCGAACCTGGCGGAGTTTGGCCAGCTGATCGCCAACACCTTACCCGATACCGGCGCATTCAGGATCTCCGGCCAGCTGACGGGCGATTTCGGCGAATTGGCGCTCGCGGATGCCAAGGTGGCCCTGGACTGGGGCGGCGTGGCATTGAGCGCGAGCGGCACAGTCGGCCAGCTCGAGGCGCTGGGCGGCATCGATCTCATGGCGACCGCGGCCGGCACCAGTCTGGAACAGGTCGGTCGTCTGCTTGACCAGAGCTGGCCGAGCACCGGCCCGTTTGAGCTATCGGGACGGTTGAGGGGGAGCAAAGAGGCGCTCGCCGTGCGCGATGCCAAGGCGCGCGTCAGTCACGCCGGTCTCACGCTTACCGCGACCGGCAGGGTTGCTAATGCGGTGGCCCTTTCCGGTGTCAACGTCTCCTTCGATGCCGCCGGCAATGACCTGGCGGAAATCGGCCCGCTGGTGAAGCAGACGTTACCGAAGACGGGGCCTTTCCGGGTGCGCGGACGCCTCAAGGGCTCGCGAGAGCGACTGAGCCTTGTGGATACGCGGGGAAGCGTGAGCCGCGACAGCGCAAGGTTTTCCTGGGAAGGCGAAGTCGCCGATGTTGTTGCACTTAATGGAGTGAACCTTCAGGTCACGGCTTCCGGCGAGGAGTTTGCCGAGTTGAACCCACTCATCGGCAAGGAGCTCCCCCCGCTCGGTAGTTTCAAGGTGACCGGAGACCTCACCGGTTCCGCGGCCGAGCTGGTGCTGGCTAATGCATTTGCGGCGGTCGGTTACAGCGACTTGAGCGGCACGGTGAGCGTGGCCCTGAACGATCGACCCAAGGTCACGGTGCGTCTGAATTCCGGTCTCATCGACTGCACGCCGTTCATGGCGGCGGCCAAGGAGGATGAAAAACGACACGAAGAGAGCCAACCGAACACCCGGGATGCACCCCTGTTTTCGGATAAATCGCTGGGTCTGGACGCATTGGGAGCGTTCGATGCCGATATTGAACTGCGCATGCGGCGTATTCGTGGCAAAGATGCAGAGCTCGAGTTCGGGAACCTGGCGCTCTCTCTGATAAACGGCGAGCTGGAGATCGACACCCTGGAAGCCACCTATAAGGGCGCCAAGTTTTCCGGCCACTCGAAGGTCGACGCCAACTCACCACCGCGCGTGGAGACGGACTTCCTCGTACAGGGCTTCGACCTCGGACGTTTTCTTGCCGAAACCGAGACTACCAATGACGTCGAAGGTCTTCTCGACATCGCGGTGGACGTACACAGCCAGGGAGACTCCGTGCAGGCGCTCATGGCCAATCTCAACGGAAGCGTCGGTCTGGTGATGGGCAAGGGCCGTGCCAGCCGTTATCTCGACTTGCTCGCAGAGGGTTTGTCAACGCGAGTGCTCAAGTTCTGGCGTCATGGCAAGGAGATGGCGAAGGTCGAATGTGGTGTCGCGCACTTCGATATCCATCAAGGCGTCGCCACCATCCCGGCCTTTGTGTTTGTGACAGACGCCGCAATCATCAGCGCCGCGGGCGTTACCAATCTCGGGACCGAGCAAATCGATCTCCTGCTGAAACCGCAACCCAGACGCGCCAGTCTGTTCAGCCTTGCCACCAACCTGCGCGTCACCGGCAACCTTACCGCCCCATCAGTCCGACCGGACACGCTGGCTCTGGCGGAGAAAGGCGCGTGGCTGCTGAGCAGCGTCGCCATCGGCCCACTCGGGTTGCTGGCCCCCTTCGTACACCTCGGGGTACATGACAAGCACCCTTGTGACGTCAAGGCAATGGAAAGGCGGCTGATTGAGCATGCAGAAAATCAGGAGGCGGGCAGTCGGCAGATGACAGAGCAGTGAAGCATCGTCATCGATAAGTGGCAAACAATGTGGATCGTCGACGGCCGGTTTCATTGTCGATGATCTCGTCACCAAGTGCCGTTCGGGGCAGACTCCAGCGATTCTGTTTTCTTGTCCCGTCGATAGGGTCATAATTTCCGATTCAATTGCCAAGCCCCTCAGACCGATCAATTGCGTCTGACCCCACCGATTTCCCATGACTAGAGCAGGATGACAGGAGCTCAGAGCATGAAATTCCGGACACTATCGTTTCGCGCAGGCACGGTAGCCGCGCTGATCACTTCTTTACCCTTGATTTCGCTTGCGGCCTTCGCAGTGGACACATCACCGACGCAGGCTGAGAAAGCCATGGCGGCGGCCGAGAAAACGGCACCCGGCAGTGTCACCCGGGCGACCTTCACGACCGCAATCGAGGACGGCGAGCCGATCGATTTCCAGTCGGAGATTGAAAACAGCGTGCTGGAAGTCTTCTTCTTCACCGAGGTGGAGGGCGTGGCGGGTCAGTCGATCACGCACCGATGGAAATACGGGAGCGAGGTGATGGCAACGGCAGAGTTTGACGTGAAAGATGATCCGGAAAAAGTTTGGTCCAGCCAGAAGATGCGGCCCGAGTGGACCGGGGCCTGGGAGGTCGAGGTGGTCGCCGGAAGCACGAAAAGCCTCCACCGCCGCAGGACGTGACGCCCGGTTCGACCTTTACCGTGACGAAGGATTTCCTAATCCCATCGGGCAACACAAGCGTGTATTTCCAGGATACGCAGCTGTACCCGCTCGGTGAAATGCAGGGGAACAACCCTTATTGCAAGTTCATCATTGGTGCCGCAACCGCGGCCGGAAAAGTAATCAAAGGGACAATGACCGTAAGCAACGTCGATTACGACGAGAGTGGCGTTGATTCCACCGGCGCCTCGGTGTCGATTACCACAATCCACCTGAAACAGGCGCCATCCGGAGAACCATACCGCATGGACTGCATGCTGCCTCTGCTTTCACCCGATGCGCTTTTCGTGACGCCGGCCGAGATCCAGGGCGCGGTTGGTGAGTACATGGATCTTAAGGTCTTGCCCTCGCCCGAATATTGCGCGGGGGCGGACGCCTTGCTTAGGTCTCACGTCATGAATCACGGGTGCTAGGATCCATCGGCGCCATGGTCTTCGACGGTACGTTTTTTCGTCATCCCCGCGCAGGACGGAATCCACTGGAACAGCCGCTGTCGGCGTGTCCCTGGATCCCGGCCTAAGCTTGGATGACGTTGTCTGGACGTAAGCAATGGCTATTCTCAATCCAGAACAGGCGCACGTATGAACATCAAATCGCTCAACGCTGATTTCGGGGTCGCCGATCGACTGAATTTCGTCGAAGGCCCGGGCGGGCTTATCCAGGCGCATGTGCGCAACATACACGCGGAGGCCGTGATTTCGACCTACGCGGGACAGGTCTTGTCCTACCAGCCGATGGGCGACCCGGATGATCTGTTGTTCGTCTCGGAGGCGGCCTATTACGCAGAGGGTGAGGCGATCAAAGGCGGCGTGCCGATATGCTGGCCGTGGTTCGGCCCTGATCCCGAGGGGCTTGGACGCCCGAGCCATGGCTTCGTTCGGAATCGCCAGTGGAATTTTATGGCCGCGTCCGTGCTCGATGACAATGCGATGCGCCTTGTGCTGGGTCTCGAATCCAGCGACGAAACCCGCGCGATCTGGCCGTATGATTTCTCGCTGCGCATCGAGATCGCCGTCGGCCGTTCGCTCCGACTGGACCTGAAGACCACCAACACAGGCGATGCACCCTTCGACCTTACGCAGGCGTTGCACAGCTATTTCCGGGTTGGTGACATACGTCGTACGGATGTGCTGGGCCTGGAAGGCAAGCAGTACATCGATAAATTGGAGGGTGGAGTGGCGAAGACACAGGTCGGTGTCTTATCGATCGAAGGCGAGGTGGATCGGATCTATGCCGAGGTATCCGATGATTTAATTATCGAAGACCCAGGGCTGGAACGGCGTATCGTCATTCGCAGCTCGGGCAGCAACAGCGCCGTCGTCTGGAACCCCTGGGCCCATACCGCTGCGAAGATGGCCGATCTCGGCGACGAAGACTTCCAGCATATGCTCTGTGTCGAGACCACCAACGCCGGTGAAGATGTAGTGCATGTCAATCCCGGTGAAACCTGCCTCCTGGGTGCCGAGATCTGGATCCGGCGTGACTGAGGCGCGACGTGATTCGAGGCGCCGATCAAGGCGCGATCTTAATGACATTTTTATCCGGTCCGACTGCTATCCTCAAGCTATTATGAACTGAATGGCTCTGAGTTCGCGCGAACATGAGGAATGTAGGGGCGCTCCGGGGGTTCGAACCGAGGGCGTCTGCAGCAAGGATGCTGCAGTCGAGCCTGCAGGGAGGGATGCACGGCGTCCCTCCGATCGAATCCGCCGGGGCGTAATCCCCTGACTAGATACCGCTCGACTCTGACCCCCTTAAGGCTCAACCGATGAACAAATTTGAAGGAGTATCGTCCATGCGAGTCGTTCCCTCGATCAAGGCCCTGTTTACTGCTGTCGCCATGTTCGGCATCGGCGCCGGTCAGTCCCAGGCGTTCGAGCTGCAGTGGTTTGGGCAGTCTGCCTTCAAGCTCACCACCGAGAGCGGCAAGGTGATTGTGATAGACCCCTTCCTGCTGAAGAACCCCAAGACGCCGGAAGAACTGAAGGATCTCAAGAAACTCGGCAAGGTTGACCTGATTCTCGTAACGCATGGACATTTCGATCACACCGCGGACGTGCCGGCGCTGGCTGAAATGACGGGCGCCAAGGTCGGCATGAACGCCGACATGGGAAGCGTCTACGGCAGCCTCGGCCTGGTACCCAAGGAGCAGCTAATTCGCTGGAACAAGAGCGGCACGATTACGCCGCTCGGTGAGGACATAAAGATCACGATGGTCCGGGCCGAGCACAGCTCCAGTGTCACCCACGACGGCGCCGTGCATGCGGGCGGAGAGCCGGTCGGTTACGTCATCGAACTGGAGAACGGGTACAAGATCTATCATTCGGGCGACACCGGTGTGTTCGGCGACATGAAGATGATCGGTGAGTATTACAAGCCCGACCTTGCCCTGGTGTGCATCGGCGGCTGGTTCACCATGGGGCCGGTAGAGGCCGCCTATGCGATGGACAAGCTGATGCAGCCAAAGATGGTTATACCCATGCACTATGGGACCTTCCCGCCCCTGAAGGGGACGCCGCAGGAAATGATCGATGCGCTCGGCGAGTCAACCGTCAAAGTGAAGGTCATGAGCCCCGGCGAGACACTAACGATGTAATCGCAATGAACGACTCCGGATCGCAATCCAGCGTCAGTTACCTATCTGCCATAACGACACCTGAGCGCGATACTTCGTCGACTAGATAAAAGATGGAACGGTACTCGATTCCACCCAGGCCGCTCAATCCGATCTCGCAGGTGCGGCTGTTGCTGTAGCCGCGCGTGCAACCGGACGGGATCTGTTCCTTGAGCGGCGCCAACGCTGAGTGCGTGAGTTCCGGGAAGTTGAAGCCTCGGTCACCTGAAAAGCCGCAACACTCAATGTGTTCGGGCAGGATGGCCTGCCGCGCACAACGTTGGGCGACGGACATGACCGTCGGCTCCAGGCCCTTGCGACGGCTGGAACAGGTCAGGTGGATCATGATGGTCTCATCGAGCGGTGCGACTTTTAGCCGCTGCAGCACGAACTCGTCAATAAACCCGAACGGCTCGTAGAGTCGCAAAGGGCTGTTCGCGGGCAGACAGCGCACCGTCCTGAGGTTGCAGGGACTGGTGTCGATCAGCACGGGATAACGCCCCTGCTCGCTGGCCTCTAACAGCGCCTCCTGCCAGGCAGACTGCATATGCGCCGCCGTCTCGTCGAGGCCCTTGGAGGCAAACGGCAGCCCGCAGCACATGGCATCGAGTCCCTCCGGGTAACGAATGCTGAAACCCGCACGGGTCAGGACGCGTTCGACGACGGCGATCTGGTCCTCGCGCTCCGCGCTACCGCGCTGCGGGCCCATCCCGCGCGATACGCAGGCGGGCAGGTAGACGACGATGTCGTCGCCGTCACCGACCGGGCCGTTGGGCCGAGACTTCGCGCCCGGCGGCAAGGTGGGCCACCAATAGGGAATCCGATTCCCGCTGAGCTTGCGGAAGGTCCCCGCGATACCCGCCATCGCCCGCGTCCCGATGAGGCCGCGCATGCCGTCGGCCAGGCTCAGACCGATACGCATGGAGCGAACGACCCCGGCAAAGTGGCGGTCGGTCCAGTCGGCCATACCGGCGTATTTGCTGTTCTTCTCGATGCGCAGCTTGTGGATCAGCTCGCCGGTGTTGATGCTCATCGGGCAGGGTTCTGCACAGACGCCGGGGACCGCGCAGGTGTCGATGCCGAGGTACCGGAAATCCTCCTCCCACTGCGCGAGGCGCTCGGGCTCGGTACCCTCCGCGCGCATACGCTGAATCTCGCGCCAGACGGTGATGCGCTGGCGTGGAGACAGGCTCAGCTGGGAGGCCGGGCAGGTCCGCTCGCAGAAGCCACACTCGATGCAGGTGTCGACGATATCGTCGGCCGCCGGGATCGGCTTCAGGTTCTTCAGATGGATCTGCGGATCGTCGTTGATGATCACGCCCGGGTTCAGGATGTTCTCCGGATCGAGCAGGGCCTTGATGCGCTTCATGACATCGAAGGCGTCCTGACCCCATTCCAGCGGCACATAGGGCGCCATGTTTCGGCCAGTACCGTGCTCGCCCTTGAGCGAGCCCTGGAAGTCCACCGCGACCAGTTGGCAGACGGCGTCGAGGAAATGCCGGTAGCGCTCGACGGACTCGGGCGTCTCGAAGGTCTGGGTGAAGACGAAATGCAGATTGCCCTCGAGCGCATGCCCGTAGATCACCGTCTCCGGGTAACCATGCGCCTGGAAGAGCCCCTGCAGGCCGGCGACGCCGTCCGCGAGCTGCTCGATCGGGAAGGCGACGTCCTCTATGAGTACCGTCGTGCCCTTCTCACGCATCGCGCCGATACGCGGGAACGCGCCCTTGCGCGCATTCCACAGGACGCCATATTCCTCGGGCCTGTCGGTGAACGGGATCTCGGCCTCGAGGGTATAGGCGCTCAGGCACTCGTTGATCTGCGCAATCTGAGCAGACAGGGTCGACGCGTCGGCCGCGCGGCTCTCGATCAGCAGCGCGGCGCATCCCCCGGAGAGCGACCGCACGAACCCGGGCAGACCGTCGAGGTCCTCGATCGATCGCAGACAGGCGCGGTCCATGAGCTCGACGGCCGACACCGGCAGCGGCTTTAGCGCCAGCACGGCCTGACAGCAGCCCGGCATATCGGGGAAGAAGACCATGGCGGTCGCCTTGTGCGGATGCTCCACCACGGTGTGGTAGGTGATCTCCGTCATGCAGCCGAGCGTGCCCTCGGAGCCCACCATCAGGTGCTGCAGGATCTCGACTGGATCATCGAAATCGAGCAGCGCATTGAGCCCGTAGCCGGTGGTGTTCTTGAGGCGATACTTGCGCCGGATCTTGTCTGCCAGTGCCGCATCCGCGCGCACCTCGTTGGCGAGTCCCTCGAGCCCGCCCAGCAGTTCGGCATGGCTGCTCCGAAAGCGCGCCAGCGAATCCGTGTCGCCGGTATCAACCAGGGTGCCGTCGGCGAGAACCAGTCGCATGCTGGCGAGCGTCTGATAGCTGTTCTCCGCGGTGCCGCAGCACATACCCGAGGCGTTGTTGGCCACGATGCCGCCAATCATGGCTGCACCGATGGAGGCGGGATCGGGGCCGATCTTGCGGCCGTAGGCCGCGAGATAGCCGTTGGCGCTGGCGCCGATCACGCCGGGCCCGAGGGCTATACGCCGACCCTCGTCCTCGATGCGATGGCCCCGCCAGGCGTCGGTCAGCAGCACCAGCACCGAGTCGGTCACGGCCTGCCCCGCGAGGCTGGTTCCGGCGGCGCGGAAGGTCAGGCCGACGCCATGGCGTCGGGCCGCCTGGAGGAGGCGGACCACGGCCGGCTCGTCCGGGGTCCGTATGACGACTTCGGGCACCATGCGATAACA
>JBATKF010000515.1:0-2153 GCA_049669185.1 Sedimenticolaceae bacterium
TGGATCGACCCCGCAAGCATTCAGAAATACGCGCTCTATCGGCGCCCCCATGTCGACTAATTTTGCGCGCATCGGTTGAGATACAGCGACAATGCCAGTTGCTATGCGAAAAAGACCCCTGTAGCCCTCTCTCTCGCGCTCAAGTACCTCTTCAACCGATGCATCTGCGCCGTGGAAATGAACAAACAGTGGGACGCGAGCCCGCTCACACGCAGATGCAATCCAACTACCGGTTGTTCCGTACTCCGCTAGCACCGCGTCAACCCGTCCCGTCTTCAACAGTCTGGCAAGCAAGAATGTGCTGAGCCATCGATCTAGACCGGGATACAACTGGCTGGCTGCCGCGTTGAACCAATGTCCCCAGCGCCAGAGCTTTTTGCCACCTTCATCAGCAATACCAAGCTTCACGCCAAAAAACGGAGTGCAGTCAAACGGCAGGCGTTTGATATGCGCCCTAATGAAAGTATCGGAGACCCCCCCTTTTGTCGGTGCAAATATCGCCAATTTCTTATGAGAGATCTCTTCCACAAAAATTATTTCGCATTGAAACTGTGACGGGACTTTCTTGACACGCTGCCTGGTTCAGTGGTGTCACCGCCTTGCATCTTTACGGCTGCGCCCCATATGCCTGTTATCATTTGGCTTTCTCGAAATTTCGAGTCTGAACGTTTATCTAACGCTATCAACGCGCGAACAAACGGATAGAGCATCGTCGACAAAAGCACCCGTACGATACGAGGCATGTTACGCCGCCTCACCCATAGTCCGAGAATTTGGGCCAGGCTTGCGTCCCAACCTCCCATCGCATGCAATTCGATGTTACCCAAACCTGCTCTAGTCAAATGTCGTCGCAAAGCGAAAGGCGTGTAGCGGTAATGGTCGTAGGGCACCTCATGCAACGGCCAAAGAAATGGCACCGTAAAAAGTAAGTAGCCACCCGGACGCAGGACACGGGCTATCTCGGCCAGCACGGCGTCCGGATCGGGGCAGTGTTCCAAGACCTCGGTGCACAATGCAGAATCGATACTCGCGTCCTCCAACGGAATACGGCCATCTTCCCAAACAAGGTCCGGCTGGTTTTCATGAATCGGATTCACGGCGAAATCCAAGCCAATATAGCGTTTCACCTTTGAATCTGCAGTCAAAAACACCGGCTTGTAGGGCATCTGACCGCACCCGACATCGAGAAGCACACCCTCGAAACATTCACGATACGATGTCAACGCATCAAGAATGCTGCGACGAACAAGATAGCGGTCCATTGAAAAAACGTTAAGAGACGGTCGCAGAAAGCTGGCGGATAGATCACTGGCCCTTGCGCGAGTACGCCACCACCCGCCCAATCGCTTGTACACGCGATATCCAGTTCGCGTGAAGAAATTGGGACGGCGACTATCTTCGCGAGCTAGGCCAGTGGACACCGGGGGTAGCCCATAGCTGCGAGGCTTCTTGATCCGAGACCGTCGGCTTGTTGCGATAGTCAATGATTCGAGAAATATCTCCCAACGATCAGCTGCGACGGACAAAGAATAACCTTGTCGCACGTGTTCACGCGCACTATTTGACAACCGCTGGCGCAACTCGACGTCTTCAGCGAGTTGTTTAATGGCCGCAACGAAAGATGTCCCACGATCCTTCACCAAAAGCCCCGTTTCTTCATGTACTACCAATTCACGCACACCGCCAGGAATATCCAAACAAACAGGCACAAGACCGCAAGCCATTCCATCCATCACGGATCCAGGGGTACCCTCGTAATCAGACAACAGCACCAACACATGAAACTTAATAAGCAGCGCATGTAGTCGATCAGGCTCTACCGTTCCGACATGCTGGATGCGTCGCGATAAACCAAGTTCATCAATCCGACAATCCACCGCTATCTCATCTGCGCGGCTCTGCCCATGACCAATCAGCGTGAGCGTAGCGTCAGGGAGCGCTTCCAAAACTCGCTTCATAGCATCAAGTAGATCAAGGATACGCTTCTGTTCTTGAACCAGGCGTCCTACATAGACAAGCTTGAGCCCTCCATCCAATCTCTGATCTGCGGCCATTGAGGGCATCGGCACCCCAGAAGGAATGCTGCAGAGCTGAGTAAGCTTAGGGTTTTCTGCTTCAATCCGATCACACGCTGCATGATGCACGCAGACCAA
>JBATKF010000516.1:0-6004 GCA_049669185.1 Sedimenticolaceae bacterium
GGCGCACGCAGCGGAGGGCGGTGAAGGCGTAGCCGACACTACGTCGAGCCGGCCGCAACGAGTACGCACCGTCACAGCGAGCGTATCGGGCCGCGCAGTAGGCAATCGGTGAGATATGCAGGTTAGCCGGTTAGCAAGGGCCATGACCTCGTTGAGTCTATGCCGCGAGCCAACTGGTGATCGCCACGCCGTTCCGGCGCGCGGCGAGTGCCTGGAGATAGCGCACCATGTGCACGCCGAGACTGAACAGGAACAGGATCCAGACCGCGACGGCCAAATAGCCGGCGGCAGGGAACCCCAGAACGGTAAAGAGGGTAAGAATCAGAAGGTTTGGGTTGCGTCGGGCGGTAATGAGCCGAAAATTGGAATCGAACCTGCGCCAGATATGTATCTTGATGCCAAAGGTCGAAATGAAGAGTTGCTCGACCAGTTTGCCGGCGACATGGCCGCCCACCACCATCCACACCGACCAGATCGATTCCATGATCGTAAACCCGGCCGAACTGGGTAGATGTCAACGTGACTCGGGCCAGTTTGCCGTCCACCGTGTCCAACAGCGCCATGGCCCATATGCAGCCGACGCCTGCGAGAAAGTAGCCGTTGAGCACCAATGGAAAAAAGAGGATCGTGAATACCAGGCTGGCGGTTGTGACCACGTTGGGGGTCGTTTTGGTTTGCGACAACAGGCGAGTGATATGGAAGGTTGGCCCGGGGAAGATGAACTTGGTCACGAGATCGGTTACGCCCTTGTAGGCCCCGTCGAACGTGATCTTTTCTATTTGGGCCGTGTTCGACGGCATGAGCCGGAATGCCCACGGAGGCGCCCTTTTGCGCAGCGCGGCATCATACAGACCCACCATATCCGCCGCTTGCATTGGCTTGAGGCCGGCTTCCCGGATTGCGGTTTCGGTCAAGACCTCCTTGCGCAGCAATTCCATTGCCCCGGCCGCCTGCTCGGATTCCACGCAGGCGGCCAGCGCGGTGAGCCCTGCACTGCTGGGGGCCACTGGCAATACCCCAGGGCACTTGATGAGCTCTTTCGCCAGTCTTTCTTCAAAAACGGAGTCGGCCCGCATCAGCAGCAGTGGATCCGGTCCCGGAGCGGGCGTTTCCAAATTTTCAAGGAGCGCAAGCCCGAGGCGCCGGGTCAGGCGAACGTTCCGCTCGCGACCGGACATACCCCACATGCGGACATCGCTGGCGCCCTCTATGTAAACCGCTGTAGCGCTAATTGTGCTTTCCGTTCGCAATTCTCGCGGCTCTTTTTGAGGCGACAGGTTGCCTGGGCGAGGGAAAACCGGCTTCGGTAGCAGCCTAGGGCATGAAATCCAAACTCTGGGCAACTGGTGTCATTGGGTCGGCAGATCATATCTTTCTCGCGAGCGCGCGTTAGAAATCAGCATCGCTCAGAGCCGTGCGGGCCCGCTCTGGTTCGGGAACCACGGCTTCGGGCCCTCCGATGAACATCGAATCATCGTCGAGAAAAAAGCGCTGAATGGAGCCGCTCGATTGCCGACTTTTGGCCGACTGCTGTCCTTAGCCCCGCCAGTGCGCCCCCTCAGGCGCTCGGCCTGATTAAAGGGGACCTCTAACAATTTACGATCAGCCATCTTGGCGCCAAAAAATCTCGGCTCTGCGTTGCGAATCTTCGCAATCGCCAGCTATTAAACGCGATTCGCGCCTTGATCCGAGCCTTTTTGATCACCAATCTGATCTGCCCGGAATTATTAGAGGTCCCCTTAATTCAATGTTTTTAAAAAAGCGATCAATTCCCTTCGATTGTCTAGATTCTGCATGTTTTTAAACGCCTTGCCATGTTTAGAATCGCCTTCTTGTTGGGCCATTCTGGTGCCGGGGATAAGTCGATCTGGATCGGTGATTAGCATATCGAGATTTATCTCAGACCAAGAGAACTGTCTGGAATCAGCAAACTGTCGAAAAGCTTCGCTGTAGCTGAACCCCTCAACAATGCCGGCGCGGCGGTTCACAATACCCCAAAGATAAGGGCCTGTTTTGTTTATTTTCCTAGCTGACAGATCGTGGCAACCACCACAATTAGCAATGGCCATCCGCTCACCTTCCTCGATACTCGCCCGATGCAACCACCATCCAAGCACGAACACCATCATGAGCATCAATATAAAGAGCTTGTTTTTCACGACCACCCTCTCAGTTTCATTTCTGTTCTAAATGCGCATTGTCGTTCGGCAGGCCCTGAAAGCTACCCGCGGTCATCCCCACACAATTGGGCGTGGTGGGGTCACAGACATGCGTGCTCCGGATTTTGTTACCTTCTCAGCATAAAACACGCTCACTAGCCCGCTTATCTCACCGATTGCCAAATGCGCGGCCCGATACGCTCGCTGTGAAGGTGCGTACTCGTTACGGTCGGCTACGCCTTCACCGCCCTCCGCTGCGTGCGCCCCGCCACAACGGCGTCTCGAACCGCTCGCGACGGAAGACGGTGAGATAAGCCGGCTAGCTGAAATTGTCGGGTCAGGTGCGTTTATGGGTTGGGACAACGAGGACCGGATAGCGCGATTTATGAATGATCTCTTCACTGACGCTGCCTAAAAGAAGTCGATACATAGCACCTCGACCATGACTACCAACAACAATCATATCTACATCCAGATCTGCTGCCTCCTTGAGAATGGCTTCTACCGTTGCGCCGTGCACAAGCAAGGCCGTAGCGTCCAGGCCTGACTTGCGCAATCGATCTGCGACCTCCTGAATCTGGCAGTGCTCTTTATGAAATTTTTTCGCAAGATCCTCCCGAGCGGCAAGCGGATCAACTTTGAATTCTACGTGGTCCGGCTCAGGCAATGCGTTATGCATTATCCATATCTTAGCGGGATATCCCCTGGTCATTTCCTCAACCCTGTCCACGATCGTTTCTGTGGATTTAGAAAGGTCCACTGCGACCAGAAGCTTCATTTCTTCTCTCCATCTGTTACGAGCCTTGGCGCCAGACGTGTATCAGGTTTCACACATCCGACTATCAGGCGGGTTAGAAACACTACTTTTTGAATATGTGGTGACGGGTGTCATGAACATTGACATGTCATTAGGCTCCCGCAAGTCCCGAAATTTACGTTCTGCTGTGCACTCTCTCAAACTCTCATGCCGGCGTCTATTCGGCAGGCATGGCGAAAATAACAATAAAAGCCAGAATAACCGCCACTGTGGTAAAATGCGCGTTGTGCAGGTGGCGAACCATGCGTTCGTGATGATGGTGGTTCGCCATGATGGCAACAATACACTGCAACAGGTAATACAGCGCAAAAGCACGTGAAGCGTAGGAAATGATTTCCAGGAGGTCTGCAGTCCAGACCAGTATTATGGCTAAGGCTGATACTATAAGGTATCCTTTGTTGGTCGGTAACTTTCCGCGACTGCTTTCGCTGGCCAGGCATCCGGCACCGACAGTATCTGCGACAGCTGCACTGAATTGGCTCATGACCGCCGCCACAATCAGCATGAGTGGCAGCGCGGTTGCTGCAAGCCCGGCTGCTGCAACTATTTCCGCAACCTGGATGTGCGCAAGGTTGAGGTGTTGCACAATCGGCATCAATGCAATGACAGATATCACAAATAGGGCCCCTGAAATAAATTGTGCTTGGCGCATGGTGCGTACGCGAAGTTCGGCACGATATTTTTCACCCAGAAAACGTGATGTCTCAAAGCCCTGTACCACAAGCAAAATACCGGCCAACATGCGCGCCTTTTCTATCCAGTCTCTGTCATGTATATCAAAGACGAGTGACCTTTCGGATTGTATGAAGTGATAGTCGTATACAAATATCCCGATCAGAAGTGCCGTAACAATCGACAACTGGAGAGACATTGAATATGCCTCAAGTTTTTCAAGCCCGCCCAGTCCGCGAAAGAAACCCGTCGAGGCAATAAAAACTATGATGATGGTGGTCAGGGTTCTTTCCAGGTTATGCGCGTTCTCGAATCCCATGTAGGTCAGGAGAAAAGACGATAACAGCGACAGGTAGAACGCGACTGCTGTCACGTAGGCGAACGACAGCGCGGTATTGGCAAACAAATCGATCTTATAAATTATCGGGTATGTTTCCCTGGCATGCAGCAGGGGCTCAGCATGAATAATGTTGAAGCGAATAACACTACCAATAGCATAGGCAAGCACAACAATGCCCGTGACAGCGAGCGGAGAATACGCACCGACCACGCTTGCAAGCAATGGCGCCAGGATCAAGAACCCGCTGCCGATTATGGAGGAGAGTGGTGTGAGTGTTGCATGCCAGGAATTGTTTTGAGTCAACCGAGGGTGGAACATAAACAGCAAAACAACGGCTGCAATAACCACGAGTATGATGTTCAGCATGAGCCCGACCGTTTAGTAGGATTTGCTTTTGCACCTAATGCTACAACAGTAGACACTCCGGATGAACTCAATCGCTTCGCGGTAGCCCTGTTCGTCCCGACATTGTGTTGCGCCAATTGGCCATGCTTTCGAAAGACCACAGTCGGTCTTTCATACGGGAGCAGGACAATGAGCGCACTACGTGAACAGGTGAACGATGCCATGCTGGTTCGGCTTTTGACCGCTGACCCACAATAGCTACCTGGCGACGATTTCCAAGACCATCGTTAGCGAGGGCGTATCCGCCACGGAATTAGTCCACCTTGCCAAACGCGGGCGAAGCGATCTTCAAGATCCGCGGTTCGGCCAATGTGCGGTTATGTTGCATTGCAGCAAGCTGCTGTTGACATTGAAGAGATGCGATGTGTCTGGCCAAGGTCCCGCCAAGTTTTTGTAATGCACAGCGGACTTGCGCTTGCGTCAAAGGGGGCGGCCTAAATCATCACGTGCATCGAAGATTCGCAGGCGGTCGAGAAGATTCTCAGAGAGCTTGAAGAGAACGGTGCGTCTGCAAAAGCATCTCGACGGCCGCAGCAGGAAATCGGTGAGATATGCAGGCTAGCGACCTGCTGGTTCACGCAAGGTCGCCGCTCCCAACTCTGCAAAAGAAAACAATCTGAAAGCCCGTTCACCATTGTAATCCAGGACCCTCAGATCATCCGATTCGTGGAGGTCATTGGAAACAACGGAGAAGTGCTGTCCATATCTCTCTTTCGCCAATTCAATTGGTACTTCATAGGATATGAACTTATCGATTCCCTTGGCGGCTAGTTTCTTCAAAATCACAGGGTCCTCAATGGAGGTGTGGGACGTCAGAATCATCAATGGACCACTTCCGGTCATTAGCATAAATACCTTCATTTCCACCTGCTCCCGGTATGGGTAGATGATCATTCGACATAGTCAACACTACATGCGTGCCTACAGAAATATTAGCTCATGTTGGGCATCCGACCCCCCGCTCGGTTTGAATGACGAGACTGCCCTTACCGACAAGAGCATTGCAGCTGAGGGGCGAGCGTTCAATCCATGTTCTCGCACGACCTCCGCCAGTGGGCGTTGCCCTTACGACACCGCGGGGGGTTCACTTGGGCCCGCAACACAGACCTGCCGGTTGATTCGCGACCGTGAAGGGCAGTTCCTGGCCGGGAGAGCCCATTGGCCGAACCCGGCATGTGGCACATCCTGGTGGCTGAATCCGTGTCTCGGCCAATGTCCGATCATGGCCCAGCCTGCGTAAAAACTCAAAATCGGGCGCTTGAAATCGTTTTTCCACCTGGGCGTATCTCAATTAACCTGCCAGTTGCATAAATTCGGCACTGTTTTTGAAGGAAACAGCGCATATACCGCGCGAACTGCATGTCAGATTGGTGTTTGTGGATTGCACCCATGGTGAAGTCCATAGTGCGGCGACAAAAGCGCGAAGCGGCCGTTTTCACACATAAAAAAACGGTCCCTACGTTGGTAGAATTGGGGTTGCGAAACGAACCAATAAAACCAACGGAGACCGTTTGCATGAAGTGTAGCAAAGCCGCCATTCACCGCAAAACTCATCGTATCCCCGAGCTCAAGTTCGAAGACCAGCGACTGACCTCGTTCGCGGGTCTCGTG
>JBATKF010000517.1:0-4240 GCA_049669185.1 Sedimenticolaceae bacterium
GCACAGGGGCGTGCTGACGGCGCAGGCACGCTACGCAAACGATACGGCGGCGCAACGCACGGCGCAGGCGGTCAATCGATTCGTCCACGCGGCCCATCGCATCCTGGCGCAGCATCCCCTGAACGGCGATCGTGAGGCGCGCGGGCTGCCGCCGGCCAACGGCATAATCACCCGCAGTGCCGGCCGTTCCGGTACATTGCGCAATCTGCTGGCATGGTGGGGGATCCGCGCCTCGGTGATCGCGGGCGAGCGCACTGTCGTGGGCCTGGGCCGAATGTTCGGGTTCCGGACAGTCCATCAGCCCGGTTTTACCGCCTTGCCGACGACCGACCTGGACGGAAAGCTGGCCGGCGCGGTCGCTGAACTCGAAAACCATGATCTCGTCTTTCTGCACATCAAGGGGCCGGACATCTGCGCCCATGACCGCGACCCCCTCGGGAAAAAGTCCTGCCTCGAACACATCGACCGGGTCCTCGCCGGCCTGCCGCCAGCGGATCTGGTGATCGGCGTGACCGGCGATCACTCGACCGACAGCAACCAGGGCCGGCACTGCGGTGATCCAGTGCCCGGCCTGATCATCGCGCCGAATGGACGGCGCGATGCCGTCACTGCGTTTGGCGAGTCGGCCTGCATGGCGGGCGGCCTGGGACGCCTGTCAGGGACTGCGTTCCTGATCAGTCTGCTGGACGCCATGGGCGCCATTGGCAACTACACGCCCTTCGATCGGGAATTCCTCTTTCCCTACTGACCTGCGGTTCGGGCGCATCGGCCCGGTGGGCGTCCCTGAACATGGCGATGACGCGACGGCGTAAGACTGCCGCAATCGATATCAGCGGCGGGTCATCTTCACAAAACCTTCACAAAAAGTTCAAAATACATTCAAATAAGCGCCATATTTTTGTAACACCGGCGCAATTTCCGCCATTCGAGCTGGATAGAAAACAGTCGGGCAAACCGGATTCGTGCCCGGAAACCAGAGCCCCTAGCCGCAATAAAGAACCAGATTCCAAAGGAGCAAAACTATGTATCTACGTAAATCCATGCCTCTGTTGGCGGCGCTGCTCGTAACACTGGTCGGCAGCGCCGACGCGCGCACCGTGATCCAGAACAAGGGTTCGGATACCCTGGTGAATGTGGCCCAGGCATGGGCCGAGGCCTACCAGACGGTCAACCCTGATGTCGCCGTGGCGGTCAGCGGCGGCGGGTCGGGGACCGGAATCGCCGCGATGATCAATGGCACCGTGGACATCGCCAACGCCAGCCGCAAGATGAAAGACAAGGAGAAGAAGATGGCAAAGGAGCGTGGCCAAGACCCGGTGGAACACATCGTGGGCTACGACGCCCTGGCGGTCTTCATGCACCAGGACAACCCGGTCGACTCGATGACCATCGAGCAGTTGGCCGACATCTACGGCCGTAAAGGCAGGGCGCGCAAGTGGTCGGACCTCGGTATCACCGTGCCGGGCTGCAAGGATGAGATCGTGGTCGTCAGCCGGCAGAACAACTCCGGCACCTACGCCTATTTCAAGAAGGCCGTGCTGGGCAAGGACAAGTTCAAGAACGGGACGCTCGACATGCATGGCTCCAAGGATGTCGTCGACCTGGTGGAAAAGACGCCGTGCGCTATTGGCTATAGCGGTCTCGCCTATGCGACTGAGCACACCAAGATGGCCTGTATCTCCAAGGATGGTCAGCCCTGTGTCTCGCCCAGCGTGCAAACGGCTGGTGACGGTTCCTATCCGATCGCCCGCCCGCTGATGATGTATACCAACGGCCAGCCCGAAGGCGACATCAAGGCCTACATGGACTGGCTCATGAGCGACGAGGGTCAGTGCATCATTTTGAAGAAGGGCTATGCGCCCGTCCGCCCGGTGCAGTGCAATTGAGTCCAGCCGCAGTAGCTGCCGCACCGTCTGACTAGCGAGATTTTAGCCATGAAGCATTATGAGAAGCGCCTGGAACAGGACGAGCAGGACATTCGTGCAAAGACTGCGGCGGTGGCTGCGCTGGTCGTCGCGGCGTTGAAGAACGCCGTGCATGCGGTGCTTGCCGGTAATCGCAAGCTGGCAAATCTCGTCGTGCTGGGCGACGGCGAGATCAACCGGGCTACGCGGTCGATCGACCGCGACTGCCATCTTTTCATCGTCCGCCATCTGCCCAGTGCGGGCCATCTGCGCCTGATGTCTGCCACCATTCGGGCGGTCATTGCGTTGGAGCGCATCGGCGACTATGCGGTCAGTATTGCGCGGACGGCTACCCGTCTGTCGACACCGCCCGACCAGCATCTGGCCACTGCGGTGGAAAATATGGCGCAGGAGTCGGGTGAGATGCTCGAACGGGCATTGCAGGCATTCGCGGACGGCAATGCCGAGCAGGCAAAGGCGGTCACGGTCATGGCCGATCAGGTGGAACGTCTGCGTACCGCCGCACTCGATGATCTTGCGCACGCGGCAGACGGCCGCTCGACTGAGGACCTGTTTGCAATGTTCGTGGTCTTCAGCATGCTCGAGCGGGTGTCCGACCAGGCCAAGAATCTTTGTGAGGAGGCGGTATTTGCCGCGACTGGCGAGACCAAGGCAAAGAAGGTCTACAACATCCTTTTCCTCGATCGCGGCAACGCCGGCCTCGCACCCATGGCCGAGGCCATCGCCCGACACAATTTCCCAAACAGCGGCAAGTATGAAAGTGCTTCGCTGATGCCGACCCCGGCGCTGGATCCGGAGATGGTGGCATTCATGGCTGCGCGCGGGATCGATGTCAGCGGCGCCTCTCCGGTCACGTTCGACAAGACGCCACAGGAACTGGCTGCCTATCACGTCGCGGTCAGCCTGCAGGGACCGATCGGCAATTTCCTGCCCGACATTCCGTTTCATACCGCGACACTGGAATGGGACGTTGCGCCGTCGCCGGATGATTCGCCCGTCGACTTCGAGGCCGTGTATCGTGCCCTCAGTTTCCAGGTGCGCGAGTTGATGGAACGGCTGCGTGGTCCGGAGGCGGACTGATGGCCGCAGTGGAGGAAAAGATCGAAGGTGCGGTGAGCAACCGCGGTGCCTTCGATCGCCGCAACACCGACTGGTACATCGACAAGATCGTCGAGGCATTGGTCTTTCTGGGCGGCATATCGGCCATTGTTTTCGTCATCGGCATCTTTGTCTTCATCGGGAAAGAGGGCCTCACCTTCGTCTTCGATACCCTCGACCTGAAGGAATTCTTTACCTCGCCCTATTGGGAGCCCAGTGACGAGGATGCACCGGAGTACGGCATACTGGCGCTCATCGCCGGCACCGCCAGTGTCACGGGTCTGGCGATGGTGGTGGCGATCCCTTTTTCGCTGGGGGCCGCGATCTACATTGGCGAGTTCGCCACCGGCAAGACGCGCGAGTCCCTGAAGGTGCTCGTGGAACTGCTCGCCGCGATCCCTTCCGTGGTCTGGGGTTTCATCGGTCTTTCGATCATGAACCCGCTGATCATCGAGATATTCGATGTGCCGGTGGGTCTGACGGTACTCAATGCCGGCATCATCCTCGGTCTGATGGCCGCGCCCATCATGACCTCGATCGCGGAGGACGCGCTCAAGGCGGTGCCCGACCGGTACCGCGAGGCGGCCGAGGCAATGGGTGCCACACGCTGGCAGGTGATCTACAAGGTGATATTGCCGGCAGCCAAGAACGGCCTGCTGGGCGCCGTGCTGCTCGGCGTAGGGCGTGGCTTCGGCGAGACCATGGCGGTATTGATGGCCACCGGCCACGCGGTGAATATCCCAACCAGCGTTTTCGACTCGGTGCGCGCGCTGACCGCGACCATCGCTGCCGAGTTGGGCGAGACCGCCGTGGGTTCGGATCACTACGGTGCGTTGTTCACCATCGGCATCTTCCTGTTCATCGTCACATTCATCATCAATCTGCTGGCCGATCTCGTGGTCCGCGGCGTGCGTAAAGGGTGAGCGGCATGTTCGAAATATCCGCATTGAATCAAAGCAATATGAGGGTGGAGCGGCTGTACCGCACCCTGTTTCTGATGATGGTGATATTGCTGGTGTTGCCGGTACTGATCATCCTGGGTACCTTGATCGTCAAGGGCGGCTCGGTGATCTCCTTCGAGTTCCTGTTTACCAGCCCCACCGATGGCATGACCGCCGGCGGTATCCTGCCCGCGCTGATCGGCACCGTGTGGTTGGTGTCTGTCGCTCTGCTGGTCTCTGTCCCGTTGGGCGTGGCGGCGGCCGTGTACCTGAATG
>JBATKF010000518.1:0-33441 GCA_049669185.1 Sedimenticolaceae bacterium
GCATCTGGAGGTGCGGGAGTCGCCGCCTGCGCTGCGCAAGACGATCCCAGACCTGCAGCTCGACCTCTCCTCCATCGCCAAGGGCTGGGCCGTCGATGAACTCGCCGGCCTGCTGCAGAACCAAGGCTATGCGGACTTCCTGATCGAGATCGGCGGTGAGGTACGCGCGCAGGGTACAAAGGTATCGGGCCAACCCTGGCGTATCGCCGTCGAACGACCGCTGCCCGATCAGCGGACGGTGCAGGGGACCATCGAGGTCAGGGACTTCGCAGTGGCGACCTCCGGCGACTACCGGAACTTCTTTGAGGACGCCGGCCGACGCTATTCGCACACCATCGATCCACTCAGCGGCCAGGCGGTGCAACATCGCCTGGCGGCGGTCACCGTGGTCGCCGATGACTGCACTGACGCCGATGCCTGGGCGACCGCGCTGATGGCCCTCGGCGACCAGCGCGGCCCGGCACTGGCCGATGCGCTCGGCCTCAAGGCCTTGTTCAACATCCATGGCAAACGCGGCTGGCGCACCGAGATCAGCCGCGCACTGCAGACGGCGGCCGTGTGGCGTGACGTCGGCCGGCAGTAAAGCGCCTTGGCCTTGAAGAGTCTCGCCGTCGGGGACGCACCAGATGTCGCTGGCGGGCGAGAATGAAACGTTATAAAGTAACGGGCCTACCGGATCTAACAGGCCCACCGCGTCCGATTCCCTTCGGAAAACGACTGAGGGCCCCGAGTCGAACATGCGCGCCCTGGCCTGCCTACCGCTGCTCCTGCTGTCCGCCATCGCGACGGCCAAGCCCCTTGAGGTCTTCGTCAGCGTCGCGCCCCTGAAGACCTTCGTCGAGCAGATCGGCGGCGACCATGTCGCGGTGCGCGAGATGGTGCAGCCAGGTTACAGCCCGGCCACCTACGACCCCTCGCCGCAGCAGATCGCGGCCTTATCGAAGGCCGCGCTCTATGTGCGCACCGGCGTGCCATTCGAACTCGCTTGGATGGCACGGATTCGCGCCGCCAATCCCGACATGCGGATACTGGACGCCCGGGTCGGCATCGACCTGCTCGGCCTGCCACGTCACGCGCATGCCGGCCACGCCGAGGGTCATGCGGAGGATGCACACGATCCCCACGTCTGGACCAGCCCGCCGCTGGTCAAGCATATGGCCCGCAACATTCACGACGCGCTGGCGGAGCTCGACCCGGCACATGCGCCCGACTTTGCCCGCAACCGTGACGCCTTCCTGGAGGTGCTGGATGAGCTGGACCGCACCATCCGCGAGCTGCTCGCGCCATTGCGCAACCGGCGATTCATGGTGTTTCATCCGGCATGGAGCTATTTCGCCGCCGCCTATGGCCTGACCCAGGTGCCGATCGAAGGTGAGGGCAAGGAACCCGGTGCGCGCAGCCTCGCGGCACTCATCGAACAGGCGAGACGTGAGGCCATCCGCGTGGTCTTTGTGCAGCCGCAGTTCGACGACCGCCTGGCCGCGCAGGTGGCGCGCGCTATCGACGGCCGGATTCTGGTCGCCGATCCGCTAGCAAGTGACTATGTGGACAACCTGCGACGCGTGGCGCGGCAGTTCGCTCAGGCGATGCAGTCATGACGATCGAGCAATCGATAATCGACGTCGAGAATGTGACTTTCTCCTACGGCAACGCGCCGGTGCTCGAGCGGGTGAACCTGCAGGTGCACGAAGGCGAATTCCTCGGTATCGTCGGGCCCAACGCGGGTGGCAAGAGCACCCTGTTGAAGGTCATCCTGGGACTGCTGCAACCGCAGGCCGGACGCACCCGGGTGCTGGGCCGACGACCGCGCCAGGCCAGCCGCATGATAGGTTATGTGCCCCAGTACCCAAGCTTTCCGCGTGATTTCCCGATCACCGTCGAACAGGTGGTGCTGCTGGGCCGCCTGGGCGTCAAGCAATCGGGGCACTGGCTGGGCGGCATCTGGCCCAGCTTTCTCGGCACGGCCGATCGGCAGGCGGCGCGCAGGGCGCTGCGCGAAGTCGAGGCGGATAACCTGGCCGACCGACAGATCGCCAGCCTGTCCGGCGGGCAGCTGCAGCGCGTGCTGATGGCCCGCGCGCTGGTCAGTGATCCGAAGATCCTGATCCTGGATGAGCCGACCGCGAATATCGATCAGCGCCTCGAGGGCGAGATCTTCGACCTGCTCAATGCGTTCAACACCCGTATGACCATCCTCGTGGTCTCGCATGACATTGCCTTCATCTCCAGCTATGTCGGCCGGGTGGCCTGCATCAACCGAACCCTGGTTTGTCACGGCACCGACGCCGTCGACGGTCAGGTGATCCAGGACCTCTACGGCGAAGACGTGCGTATGATTGCGCACCGTCACTAGCCTGCAGGTTGCGGCATCCAGGTTAGCGTATGACCGAGTTCTTCTCTGCATTGCTGGAGCATGGATTTCTGCAGACCGCGGTCGCAGCGGCGCTGCTGGCCAGCATCGGTTGCGGCGTCATGGGCAGCTACGTGGTGGTGAAACGCATTGCCTTTATTGCCGGTGGCATTGCCCACTCGGTGCTCGGCGGTATGGGGGCCGCGGTCTACTACGGCGCCGATCCGCTCAGCGGCGCACTCGCGGCCGCGATCCTTGCGGCGCTGCTGATCGGCTGGGTGCGGCTCTCCTGGCAGGCACAGGAGGACACGCTGATCGGTGCGCTGTGGGCCATCGGCATGGCGGTCGGCATCCTGTTCATTGCCAAGACACCGGGCTATCAGGCCGACCTGATGAGTTATCTGTTCGGCAACATCCTGCTGGTGCCCCAAGAAAGCCTGTGGTTCATGCTGACGCTGGATGTGGCGCTGCTGCTGGTCGTCGGCGCCTATCATCGCCAGTTCCTCGCGGTGGTGTTCGACGAAGAGTTTGCCCGTCTACGCGGCGTACCCGTGGCCTTCTTCTACCTGCTCCTGCTGGTATTGGTCGCGGTCACCGTGGTGCTGCTGATCCAGGTGGTCGGACTGATCCTGGTGCTGGCGCTGCTCACGCTGCCGGCGGCGGTGGCGGGGCATCACGTGCACTCTCTCGGCCGCATGATGCTGGTCGCCACGCTGCTCGGCAGCCTGGTCAGCCTTGGTGGGCTGGCGTTGTCTTATGCACCGGACCTGCCGGCGGGCCCGACGATCATCCTGCTGGCCGGCGCCATGTATGTGCTGTCGGCGCTGGTCACACACCTGATGTCGCGACGGCGCGCCCGGACTTCGGTCTCCACATTTGATACCAGGGAAAACGCCAATGACTGAACAGGAGATCGCCGCCGTGCTGCGGCGCGCCGAGCATCTGTGCCGCGGCCGTGGCGCCAGGCTCACGCAGCAGCGCCGCACCGTGTTGAGGCTGCTGTGTGCATCCGATAAACCGCTCAGCGCCTATGAGCTGCTGGACCGGATGCGCGGCAGTGTAAAGAACCCGGCCCCGCCCACCGTCTACCGCGCACTGGACTTTCTGCTCGAGCACGGCCTGGTACACAAGCTCGAGAGCCTGCATGCGTTTGTCGGCTGTGCCCATCCGGAACACACCCACGCAGGCCAGTTCCTGATCTGCTCAAATTGTGGTGAGGTCAGTGAACTGGAGGATAGCGCCGTCGCCAGGAGTCTGCAGGCGGCCGGTAAGGCGGCCGGATTCAGAACGACGCGCCCGGTCGTCGAGTTAATCGGGACCTGTGCGCATTGCGACGACCGGAAACAGGCATGAACGCACCGTCATCACCAACGGCTGGGGTCATAAACACGGGCGGCGGCGATTCGCGCCTGCGGTGCTGGCTGACGGCGACTACCGTCGCGATGATGGCACTGATGGCGGCGGCCAGTCACGCTGACGACGCGCCGACTCATCGCCAGCATGCCGCGCATGCGCATGGCATCGGCAGGCTGAACCTCGCACTCGAGGATCAAGCGCTGTATCTCGAACTCCACAGCCCGGCCGCCAATATCTTCGGCTTCGAGCACGCACCCGCGTCGGACGGCGAGCGCGAGGAGCTGCGCACCGCAGTGGAGACCCTCGAACAAGGCGACCGCCTGTTCCGTTTTGCCGAGGCCGCCGAATGTCGCATGAGTCGGGTTGAGCTTGATTCATCGCTGATCGACGCTGCAGAGGCAGAAGGACATCATCTGCATAAAGGGCCTGAGGGGGATGCACCGGATCCTGACGAAGACCATCATCACGATGGTGATCATGCGGATATCACCGCCGAGTACCGCTTCGCCTGTGGCAGGCCGGAGCGCATCGACCAGCTGACGGTGGGGCTGTTCGAGGCCTTTCCCGGCACCGAACGGCTCACAGTGCAGTACATCGTCGGCGGCCAACAGGGCGCGGCCACCTTGACCCCGGCGAATCCCGTGCTGCGTTTTTGATCCATCAGCCCCGCGCGAGCCCGTGCTGCATGACACACCCGAACCCACATCCAGAGCTTCCAGATGGCGAACCGCAAGCGGTCGTCGCCATCCAAGATCTGGTCTTTCGCTGGGACGCCAGCGGGCCCGTCGTGATGGCCCTGGACGAGCTGTGTATCACATCGGGCGAGCATGTCTTCATCGAGGGCCCGAGCGGCAGCGGCAAGAGCACCCTGCTGAGCCTGCTGGCGGGCGTGACGACGCCGCTGCAGGGCTCGGTGGAGGTCCTGGGGAAGAGGCTCGAACGGCTCAGCCATATAGAACGCGACCATTATCGCGCGCATCACGTCGGTTACATCTTTCAGATGTTCAACCTGATCCCTTACCTGTCCATGCTGGACAATGTGCTGCTGCCCTGCCGATTCTCCGCGCGACGCCGGGATCGGGCGATCCAGCGGGCCGGCCGTGTCGAGGACGAGGCGCTGCGGCTGCTGGACCATCTGGACATGGCGCATGCCGAGCTGCTCTCGCGGCCGGTGACCACGCTGAGCGTGGGGCAACAGCAGCGGGTCGCGGCCGCGCGAGCGCTGATGGGATCCCCCGAGCTGCTGATCGCCGATGAACCGACATCGTCACTGGACGCGGACCGGCGCGAGTCCTTCGTCAGGCTGCTGTTCAATGAGTGCCGTGCAGCCGGTTCGACACTGATCTTCGTCAGCCACGACGCCGCGCTCGAAGGCCTGTTCGACAGGACCATCAATCTCGCCGCGCTCAACCGGGCGACCACCGGGCCGGAGATCGCGCGTTAGCCATGGCGATCGTCTCCCTCGCCTGGAAGAGCCTGCTCAACCGCCGCTTCACGGCGGTACTGACGGTGATATCGATCGCGCTCAGCGTAGCGCTGCTGATCGGCGTGGAACGGCTGCGCACCGAGGCGCGCGCCAGCTTCGCCAATACCCTCTCCGGCACCGACTTGATCATCGGCGCACGCAGCGGGCCTGTCCAACTGCTGTTGTACACGGTTTTTCGCATCGGCGACGCCACCAATAATTTCTCCTGGGAGAGTTACCAGGCGCTGGCCCAGCATCCGAAGATTGCCTGGACCGTCCCGATCTCGCTCGGTGACTCACACCGCGGCTATCGGGTACTCGGCACCAATCGCGACTATTTTCGCCACTACCGCTTTGCGCGCGACCGCGAGCTAGCATTCGCTGCCGGCAAGCCGTTCGAGGATCTCTACGATGCAGTACTCGGCGCCGAGGCGGCCGATGCGCTCGACTATGAGGTCGGCGACGCCATCGTGATTGCACACGGCGCCGGTGATGTCAGCTTTGCCCGCCATGACGACAAGCCCTTCCGTGTGGCGGGCATCCTGCAACGTACCGGGACACCGGTCGATCGCACGGTGCATGTCTCGCTGCAGGCGATCGAGGCTATTCATGCCGACTGGCAGCGCGGCGCCCCGCTGCCCGGGATCTCGATCTCCGCCGAACAGGCACGCGCACTGGATCTGACACCCAAGGCGATCAGCGCGGCACTGGTAGGCCTAAAGTCGAAAATCGCTACCTTTCAGGTGCAGCGCATTGTCAACGAGTATCCGCAGGAGCCACTGACGGCGATTTTGCCCGGCGTGGCCCTCAGCCAACTGTGGGACCTCATCGGGATCGCTGAAAACGCACTGCTGATCGTTTCGATTTTCGTCGTGGTGGTCGGTCTCTTCGGGATGCTCACCGCACTGTTGACCAGTCTGAATGAACGCCGCCGCGAAATGGCTATCCTGCGCTCGGTTGGCGCGCGGCCGGCGCACGTGTTTACCTTGGTCATGGGAGAGGCCGGCTTTCTGACGCTGCTCGGGTTACTGCTGGGGCTGACACTGCTCTATGGCCTGCTCGCGCTCGGCCAGCCGATCATCGAGAGCCGCTTCGGACTGTTCATCGCGCTTGGTCCGCCATCTGCCCACGAGGCCCTGCTACTCGGTGCCGTCACAGCCGCGGGCTTCTTGGTCGGCAGCATCCCGAGCTATCGCGCCTACCGCCTGTCGCTCGCCGATGGGCTGTCGCTGCGCGTTTAACCTGCATATCTCACCGATTTCTGACTGCGCCGCAGGTCTGCGCCGTCAGAAGTACCCCCGATGGCGCCATTCTGCCGCACGCCCGCACCTTGCCGGGCACACTCGGCCGATTACAGAAATTGGCAACGCTGCCGCAAAAATCCCTGTCGAAATGCATCATGGTCGACAGCAGGAATCCAAATCTGCCTGGCATCGGGCAGGATGAAAGAGCAACGGCTTGCGAGCCCCGACGGGCTGCAGCTCCAGCGACGCGTGTAGCTGACACAGACATGGCCTATCTTCGAATATTTATGGGCGACGCGTTGCTCGAACAGCGCGAGCTCAGCGCCGAACGCACGACCATCGGTCGGATGCCGGACAACGATATAGTGCTGACCAGCCACGGTGTCTCAAAGCACCACGCAACCATCGAGAAACAGGGTGAGTCCTTCGTGCTGATCGACAACGGCAGCGCCAACGGCGTGTTCATCGGCGGCAAGCGGATCCGGCGCCATCGCCTGCGCTACTGGGACGAGATTCAGGTGTTCAGCTACGTGCTCAAGTTCATGGCCGTACCTCGACTCAAGGGAGAGGAGGCCGGAGTGCCCGCTTCGTCCCCAGCAGAGCAGGAACAGGAGGCGACCATGGAGATCGATATCTCGAGCGTTGGTGACCTGGCCAAGCTGCGCCGACGTGTCAAAGTGCCGACCATCTCGGTCATCGACGATGCCGCAAATCTGCGCTGCTACACGTTGGATAAGGTCAACTTCAGAATCGGAAAATCGATGGACTGCGACATCAAGGTACCCGGCTGGTGGGCGCCTCGCCTGGCCGCATGCATCCAGCGCCGCCACGATGGCTGTTATCTGCTCCCCAGTCGTCGCGGCAGGGTCTTGGTCAACGGTGCGCGGGTGTCGAAGCCGATAGCGCTGCAAGACGACGATGACCTGAGGGTGCGCGGTCTGGCATTGAAGTTTCTGAATCGAACCGTGGATCTCCGCTGAACCGCCTGCATGGAGATTCCCGGCTATCGGATCGAACGTCTGATCGCCGAAGGCGGTATGTCTTCGGTCTTCCTTGCGGTCCAAGAATCGCTGGGGCGACGGGTAGCGCTCAAGCTGCTGAAGAAGTTCGACAGCCCGCAGCATGCCAGGCGCTTCCTCGAGGAGGCGCGCATCATCGCCTCTCTGGAGCACCGCAATATCATCACCATCTACGATGTCGGCGCGATTGGCGAGCGGCACTACATCGCCATGGAATATCTGGAAGGCGGTTCACTGCAAGACAGGATCGACCGGGGGATCCGCCCGGAGGCGGCAATCGATCTGCTCGAGAACATCGCCGTCTGCCTGCATTTCGTGCACCGTAAGGGAATCGTTCACCGGGACGTCAAACCCAGCAACATCCTGTTCCACGTCGACGGTACGCCAAAGCTGACCGATTTCGGGATCGCCGTCCAGCGCGACAGGGACCAGGAGCAGACCATGGACGGCAGTGCGTTCGGCAGCCCCTATTACCTAAGTCCGGAGCAGGCGGAAGGCCGGACGCTGGACGGCCGATCGGACATCTATGCGCTGGGCATCGTGTTCTTCCAGATGCTCACCGGGCGTAAACCCTACGCCGCACGCTCGCACATCGAGACGATCGCCGCGCATCTCAGCCACCCGATCCCGATGCTGCCCGATGCGCTGTCCGGCTACCAAAGACTGCTCGAACGCATGATCGCCAAGCGGCCGGGCGATCGTATCGCCTGCGCGGCACACCTAGTCGAGGAGATCCGCGAGACCCGCCTGATGGAGGGGCAGCGCCAGGTCGAGGCGCGCGCTCACCCGCAGCGCGCGTCGGACCTGCTCACCCGGTTCATTGGGCTCCTTCGCGCTGCGCCGACGGCGGTGAAGACCTCCGCTACCCTCGCCGCTGTGCTGATTGTCGTCCTGGGCACCCTACCATCGACGGACACGATCGACGGGGATCCGGCCCCTGGTTCTGTTGCCGCGCCCGTGACGCGCGCCGATGCGACCGGACGATCTGCGGCAATCGTCGAGACGTCGTCTCGCGAGGCTGCACCGGTGGTCAAGGAATTCAGACTTGCGCCAGCGCGCCCCCTCCCCGCGTCACCTGCCATCGCGGGCCCCGACATCGAACAGGCGGATAAGGGTCCATCGCGGCCCCATGCCGAGGCCACCATGCCATCACCGACGGTCAAGCCACAGCAGTCGCCGGCCGGCGGGTTGGCAATGACAGCGGATGAACAGGCGCAGTCCGACACAGACGATGCGCCCAGCAGCGCGTCGGCGACAGCGCCGCAGGCCGCTGTCGAAACCACCGCGGACAGCCAGCCGGCTGGCAATGCATCGCCGACCAGCAATTTGCAGACCGTCATCGCGGCGCACCTGCGCGCCGGCGACGAGGCGCTACAGGCCAATCGATTGACCACACCGGTCGACGACAGCGCCTTTACGCATTATTCGAAGGTCCTCGAACTGGCGCCACGACACGCGGCGGCCAGGGCCGGAATCGACCGCGTCGCCGATAGCTATCGTGTGCTGGCAAGCAAGGCGCAGCGCAAGGGAGACGACCGATTGACAAGGGTCTACCTGGAGCGCGGCCTAAAGGTACGCAAGGATCACGCGGGCCTGCTGGCCCTGCGCGCCGAGCTGGATAGCGCGGAACAGATCGGGGTCGCAGAGCTGGCGATAACGCCGAGCGAACCCATCGAGGCACCGCCGCAGGCCACGCTCGAAGACCTGCGTGGACGCGAGGGCACCGGCAATATCGTCAAGGATTTCATGCATGTATGGCGCACCGTTTTTGATTGAGCTGGTTCACGATGGCCTGGCCGGCCGGAGGTACCCGCGATGACCTGGCGCTTCGATCTGGCCACGGCGATCGGTGGGCGTGCAGAACAGCAGGACCGCAGTGAGGTGTTTGCCCTGCCTGGAAGGCCAAATGACCATCTCGTGGTCCTGGCCGATGGTATGGGTGGACAGCAGCACGGGGCACTCGCTGCGCAGACCGTATTGGATACCGCGCGGCATGCGCTGGCAGGACTCGCCAAACGCAACCCGCGGGAAGGCCTCACGGATCTCTGTCACGCCGCACATGAGGCAATTCGCAGCATCGGCCGGCAGGACGGCAGCAATCCCGCCAGCACCTGTACAGCGCTTTTCCTACGCGGCGACGAGGCCTATTGGATACATGTCGGGGACAGTCGCCTGTATCACTTCGATGGCGACAACCAGCTGTTTCGCACCCCAGACCACACCCTGGCATCGCTGCTGCAGGGTAGGCAGGGAGCCAGTGCGGCGACTCGCTCCGGCAAGCGGCGCAACAGCCGACTGTACATGTGCCTCGGCGGCAACAATGAATTAGAGCCGGCGTTCGGCGCAACGGCAATCGGCAAAAACGACTGGTTCCTGCTGTGTAGCGACGGCTTCTGGAACCAGGTCCAAAGCACCGAGGCCGCACACCGCGTGACCAGCACGCCGGCCGAGTCGGAAAAAGCCGCTGATCTGGTTGCACTGGCCGCCCAGCGCGGCGGTCCAGGCGCCGACAATGTCAGCCTGGTGCTGGCGACTCGCACCCGAAAGGCACGTAAACGGGCGTGGTGGCGCCGCTGATCAAGTTTGCGCGTGCGCGCCTGCCGCGGCACCGTCGGATGGAGGCAGAGCCGAACAACAGGCAACCTCAATCAGCGTGCGCGCTCGCGCGAGCCGATATCCAGATTGCCGGCGACGGGCCGTTTTCGTGTCCCTGCCGGCGGCGCGAACTCCAACACGGGCACCAGTGAAACGCCCTCTGCCGGGCCGATCTCTGACGCCCTGTCGATGGCGGCCGACCCGCTCGGCGCAGACCAACTCTGCTCTGCCCGGTCCTGCAGCGGGAGTCGCAGATTATTGCGCTCAGTCCCCTTGCCAACCAGCATCTCGGCTTTCCCGAAGACAAGATTGTTCGACAGCATCACATCGCCGCCGGCAAAGTTCCTCACGAAGGACCCACTCGACGCCTCGTTGATGAAGGTGTTGTTGATGACATAGAGCCTCATCTGTCGCGCGTCGCGCGTTTCGCAACCCTCGGGACCATAGCCAATCGCATTGAGGTTCTCCGAAGTCTCCGCCTGATGCAGATCATTGCCGACGACGAAACTCAAACCGCAGTTTGACAAGTCGATCAAACGGCTGGAGTTCCCTTGTCGCACATCCTCGATTCGATTGTAAAAGATGTGGTTCTCGAGGGCGCGTGACTTCACCTGGTGTCCCTGGTGCGTGCCCGTGAAGTGATTGCCGATCAGCGTGAGGCGGCGTACCTGACCGATATAGATACCGTGGCTGTATCGATGCTCGCGTTTTTGAAACCAGAAACGCGAGGACCTTATCTCCACATTTGCGTTCGGCAGCTTTCCGGTGAGGATGGAGAATTCATTGTCGTGAAAGAATGTATTTTCGAGCGTCAGTGCACCACCCTGATGGCGTATGCCGGCACCGTTGGTGTCTTTTACCGAGGCGCCAGAAAACTCGATATTCTCGATCATGACGTTGTTACCGTTGACGATCCAGATCGCTTTTTCGTTCGGGATAAGCCCCTCCGACTTAAGATGCGCCATTCCTCCAACGCCGCGGAGGGTCAGGTTGTCTTGCTTCCAGAGCGCGTAATCGTTGTGATAGGTACCGGCATCTATCTCGATGGTATCGCCGTCTCTCGCGATGCGTGCCGCATCGCTGGGATACTTGATTTTGCGATCACTACCGACACGCAGAATTCTGCCAATGCCTGAAGCGGCTGTGCCCGGCATTTCCGGAGATGGCTGTTTCTCTTTCCCCAGTCCGCGCGCGCCGCCCGAGCGTGTGAAGGTAATGCTCCTGATGTTCTGCTCGTCGACCGGGACCACGATGCGCTTCCCATCGTTCAGTTCGACGATCAAATCAGCATCCACCTGCGCGGGAACCAAGCCCACGAGGCCGACGATCAACAAGTCAGAAATCGAAAACGTTCGCAATTGACTCATCGTTCGTCGTTCATCCAGATTACTGGCGTCCGACGGCATGCCCGGTCGAGCGGGCTCTGGCCGTGGCCGCCGAGGTCGTCATGATCCATCGCTGCGGGCCATTTCGGCCAGCACCGCGCGCGCGTCATCGGCAGAGGTGATAGTCCGAGTCAGGGGCAGGCGGATCAGCTCTTCGTTGACGCGCAGGTCCATACCCTCGGCATCCAGGCCCACCATATCGATCGGTTCGTCCGACCCGACGGTCGAGCGGCCGCGCAGGTAGAGCCGCAGCGCGTCGCGATGATCGCGGTTCATATGCGCCAAGACACGCAGTTGGGTTTCGCGGTTCAGCGGATTGATGCGCACGATGCGATCGGCGCCGAACCAGCGTGCCGTCGCGAAGCCACCGTTCCAATGAAAGCGCAGCGGTTCAAACCGGTAAAACCGGAACCCCAGCTCGTCATAATAGGTGCGCGCCTGGGGAAAGTAGTCAAAGTATCTGTCCGTCTCAGGGCTCGCCGGTAGGGCGGTGATATCGCCGACTGCACTAACGCGGCCCAGCTGCTGCACATCCCCCGGGCCCTGCTGAACGACGGTAAGACCGCTGCGACCGTTCGCATCCACGTTCTTCGTATGCTGCGAGAGGTGGCTGAGCAGCAGCAGCGGGCGTCCGTCCTGTCCAAGAACGTACGGAACCAGCGAACCGAATGGATAACCCGGGTGCTCCAGCGAATGCGTCGAGATTACGCCGCGGAAGGCGCCCGCCAGCAATTGACGTGCTGCATAGGCATGTTCGTCACCGGGTCGCATAGCCAGAGTCCCTCCGTTTGGCTCCTCGTTGTCGCCCATCACCCACATGGCCCCAATCTTGCCGGGGATACTCGCAGACTAAAGAGACCTAGGGCTGCCACGCCGATGACTGCATCGTTATTGGACATCGGCTATGGATTCTGCCCTGAAATCGTGCACGCTCGTTCGGAGAGGTCAGCATGAAACTCAAAAAGTTCTTGAACAAGACCCATTCGGTCAAAGTCGTGAACGAACCCTTAGATGTCGGGGTCGTCGCAAAACCCTACCTGATCACGGTATTCGAGACCAGGGAGGTCGCACCGCAAAGCACCGCGCTGGGCCCCTTGGGCGGACTGGATCTGACCGGTTATAGCGAATACCGCCTGACGCTGCACTTCGTCGGCGATGAGGGCGCACCCTTTTCGATCCAGGAGATCTTTGGGCCGGTAGGGGCCATCGATCAGGTCAAGTTTGAGATCGGCGGCGGGCAAATCGGCCCCAAGGGGATCCTGAACTATCGCGCAACTTTTGATATTTTCGGGCCGAAGAACCTGTTCATTCAGATATCCAATGGCGGCGACACGCCGTTTCAGGTGAACGGCACACTCTACGCGGTGCACTGAGCCTGTCCTTGCCGTGCGATCCCCCGCCTAAGGATGGGCCGATGGCAGGGCCAACAATGCGGCCAGGTGACCCGCATACCAGAAGGGCTCCGTCTGCGCCTGCGCCCGGGCGCCTACAGCGGCGCTCGCCGCCTTGGCTACCAATGCAGGATCATCACTGTTCAGCGCCAGTCGAATCAGCACTGCAGACGGCGCAGGCAATGCGCCTTCCAGCAGCGCGGGCTCGTCGCCGAGACCGGGAATCAGTGGCTGATCGTCGCGACGCCAGCCACTGGTCCCATGGAAACGCTGCCAGGAAAGATCGAGCAGCGCGGCGACAAAGGTGCGGTCGGCCGGGTCGTCACTGAGCCTCGCGTATTGCGCCATGCCGTAGGCGACATACGCATAGTCTTCGAGAGTCGCCTTGCCCAGCGCACGATCGCCCGCCATCGCGCGGCGCAGGCCGGCGCCATCCCACAGACGGTTGCGCAGGAAATCGCGAACTCGACAGGCCACCGCGCGAAATTCGGGATCGCCCCAGGCACGCGCGGCGCGAGAGAGGGCGGCCAGCAGAAGGCCGTTCCAACCGGCGAGTTCCTTTTGATCCACCGGCAGCACCCGTTGCGCACGGGCATCCAACAGGCGCCCGCGAATCGATTGCAGCCGCGCCATGACCGCCTCTTCAGGCTGCTCGATCGCCTCGGCGATCTGGCTGACCGACTCGCCACGACGCGGCAGATGCCCCCCGTCCAGAGCGGATATATCGAGCATACGCCAATAGCGACGCGCCAGCGCCGTGTCTTGCTCGCCCAGCAGGCGATGCAACTGATCGATCGACCACAGGTAGACCCCACCCTCTTCACCGGCCCCGTCCACCGCGGAGAAACTGGCGACGAAGGCACCCTGGGGCCCCCCCATCTCGCGTATCACGAACGCCAGGGTGTCACGCGCCACTGCTGCGTAGTCATCACGCCCGAACACCTGCGACGCACGCAGGTAGACCTCGGCCAGCAGGGCCTGGGTGTAGAGCATCTTTTCGAAGTGCGGAATCTGCCATGTGGGATCGACGGTATAGCGAAAGAACCCGCCCGCCAGATGATCACGCAGGCCCTGTGCCGCCATGTTATCCAGGGTCAGGGTCAGAAACTCGGCCAGCCGTTGGTCCGGCGCCCGTGCCTGCAGATCCAATAGCGTCAATAGTTGCGGGGCCATCGGAAAGCGGCTCTGGTCGCCAAAACCGCCGGCCATGGGGTCGGCAAGCGTCAGCGTCTGCTCTAGCAATGCGCCCTGCAGCGCCGGGGCCGACCATGGGTCGACGGATTCCTGCGGCGTGTCGAGCGTCAGCTCCAGCAGCGTGCGCCTGGCCAAATTTCGCAGCCGGCCGCGCTCGTCCTGCCAGGACTTGTTCAGGCCCAGCAGCACCGCCTGAAAGCGTTCTGGCGGCAGGTAAGTCGCCCCGATCAGCGGGTAACCCTCGGGCGTCAGAAAGACGTTGAGCGGCCATCCGGCCTGCCCCTGGGTCTTCTCGACGAAACTGATCAAGTAGGCATCGAGCGCACCGTGCAGCTCACGATCCAGTTTCACCGGCACGAAGTGGCGATTCAGGATATCGGCGATCGCGGCGTTCTGATAACTCTCGCGCTGCATCACGTGGCACCAGTGACAGGAGAAATAACCGCTGGAGACGAACAGCAATTTGTCCTCGGCGCGGGCGAGATCCACAGCGGCCTCACCCCAATCCTGCCATGCGACCGGGTCCTGTCCGTGCATCGCCAGATAGGGTGAGGGGTGCGCACCGAGCTGGTTGTCCAGCGCGAACGCCGGCACCGTGAGCAGCGCCATAAGCAATAAGGGTATCGCCTTAGGCAACGGACTCAGCTATCGAGCTGGTCGAGGATGTTGCGCGCCACCTTCACCTGCGTCTCGTTGCCGTCGGAAAGGACTTCATAGAGCATGCGGCGCACCTCGTCGTCGGCCCCGGTTCCTCGCAGCGCCGCAATGTGTTGCAACTTGGCGTCGACCAACGCCTCGATGGCCGTGCGTGATGGGAAATCGACCTCTTCGTCGAGCATATCGGCCGATTCGTCCGCGCTCGCTACCGGCGCTGCGGCTTCGTCGACCTCGGCAGCGTCTTCACGCGCTTCGTGGTCTTGAGCCGACTCGTCAGTGGGAAGCTCACCGTCCTCAGATTGTGCGTCCATGGCATCGAACTCGCGCTCGATGCGATCGAACTCGTCTTCCATGTCCTGGTCGCTTGGGGTCTCGGCCTCTCCGGCCGCGGAGGCCGCACCGGCTGCTGTAGCGACGGCCATCACCGGCTCCTCGTCCGCCTCCTCACGACGCTTGCGCTCACGCACCACCAGACGCGAGAAAACCAGGCCTATCTCGAACAGTACCCACATCGGCAACGCCAGCAGCGTCTGCGAAATGATGTCCGGCGGCGTCAGCAACATACCGATCACGAACGCGCCCACGATCACGTACGGCCGCTTTGCGGCGAGTTTTTCGGGCGTGGTTGCACCGGCGACTACCAGCACGATGGTGGCGATAGGTACTTCGAAGGCAAGGCCGAAGGCAAAGAACAGCGTGAGCACGAAATCGAGGTAGTGAGTGATATCGGTCATCACCGCGACACCCTCGGGTGCAACGCCGGTCAGAAAGACGAACACCAGGGGAAACACCACCACGTAGGCGAAGGCCGCCCCGAGATAAAACAGGAGGACGCTGGACGCCAGCAGCGGTAACGCCAAGCGTTTTTCATGCTGATACAGCGCGGGTGCGATGAACGCCCAGAACTGATGCAGCAGGTAAGGCATTGCAAGGAACACCGCCGTCACCAAGGCGAGCTTGAACGGCGTCAGGAAGGGGGACGCCACCTGTGTGGCAATCATGCTCGTGCCTTCCGGCAACACACGCATCAGCGGATCCGCGACGAAAACGTAGATATCGTTGCCGAACGGGAAGAGCGCCAGGAAGATTACGAGTATGACGAGCACTGAGCGCATCAGACGATCGCGCAGTTCGATCAGATGGCTGAGGAACGGCTGCTCCGGCAGCGTCGGGTTGTCACTCATGTTTGTTATCGGAGGCGGACGGCTTGTCCTTCATCTCTACTGCGGATTCGGTATCAGCCTTAATTTCATCGAAGCTTTTCTTGGTGTCCTCGACAATCTCATGCAGCGGGTTGCTCTGCTTTTGCTTTTCGAGGATCTGCCTGAGTTCGTCGGCCCGAATCTCTCGATCGATATCCTCCTTGACCGAACTGACGAAGCGCTTGCCCCGCCCAAGCCACATGCCGACAGTCCGGGCGAGCTTGGGCAGGCGCTCTGGCCCGACGACGAGCAGTGCCACGACGCCAATCAGCAGGAGTTCGAAAAAGCCGACGTCGAACATGCCACTCTGCCCGTTAGCCGGACCGCTAGTGCTTGTCTTTTTCGCGCGTCGCTTCGCCTTCGATCACTTTCTCGTCGGCCTTCTCGAGGCGCTCAGGCTCGTTCTCGGCCTTCTTCTCCTCGTCACCCATCGCCTTCTTGAAACCCTTGACGGCATTGCCCAGGTCACCGCCCAGGTTACGCAGCCGCTTGGTGCCGAACAACAGCAGCACAATCACCAGGACTATGAGCAATTGCCAGATACTGATTCCACCGAAACCCATGTCGCTCTCCGCAGCTACCCCACGCTGTAAAAGGGGGGCCAATTAATTCTAAGATGGCATGATAACCCAAGCTAATCGCCCCGGTTGGCCTTTTCCTCGAGGCCCGACAAGCCGAACCGCCGGTCGAGTTCAGCGATCACGTCGCGCGGATGCAATCCCTCGTAGGCCAGCAATACCATGCAGTGAAACCACAAGTCTGCCGTTTCGCAGATGATCTTCTCACGATCACGGTCTTTGGCGGCCATTACCGTCTCGGTCGCCTCTTCACCGATTTTCTTCAGGATGGCGTCGAGACCCCCGTGATACAGCGTCGCCACGTAAGAGCCCGCAGGGTCGGCCTGCTTGCGCTGCTCCAGCACAGCAGCGAGTTGATTGAGCGCGTCTGTCACTACAGCCTCACCTCGATCCCCTGATCGGCCATGAAGCGCTTCGCCTCGCCGATACTGTGCTCGGCGAAGTGGAAGATCGACGCCGCCAAAACCGCGTCGGCGCCACCCAGCTTCACCCCGTCGACGAGATGCTGCAGTTCGCCGACACCACCGGAGGCGATCACCGGGATCGGGACTGCTGCGGCCACCGCGCGCGTCAGTTCATTATCGAAGCCGATCCTGGTCCCATCGCGATCCATACTCGTCAACAGGATTTCTCCAGCGCCGAAATCCGCCATCTTGCGCGCCCACTCGACCGCATCGATGCCGGTGGGCTTGCGCCCCCCGTGGGTGAAGATCTCCCAATGATCACCCACCCGCTTGGCGTCGATCGCGACCACGATGCACTGCGAACCGAAGCGATCGGTCACCTCTTTGACGAAAGCCGGATTGAACACTGCGGCGGAATTGATTGCGACCTTGTCGGCACCCGCATTCAGCATCCGCAGCACATCCTCGGCCTTGCGGATGCCGCCACCAACCGTCAGTGGGATAAACACCTCGGATGCGACCTCCTCGACGACGTGCACAAGGGTCTCCCTGTCGTCAGCCGTCGCGGTAATGTCCAAGAAGGTGATCTCGTCAGCGCCCTCGTCGTTGTAGCGGCGCGCGACCTCGACCGGATCGCCGGCATCGCGGATATCGACAAACTTGACGCCTTTGACCACGCGGCCGGCATCGACGTCGAGACACGGGATGACCCGTTTGGCTAAGCCCATAACAAGATTCCTGGTAGGGCAGGCAGTACCTGCCGGATGACCTCAGATGCTGCCCGATCCGGGCTGCCCCCTCATCCCTGACTCAGCGTGTCCGCCAGTTTCTGTCCCTCAGCCAGATCCAGGGTGCCTTCGTAAATCGCGCGGCCGGTAATTGCACCGATGATATTATCGGTGCTCGCCTGGCACAGAGCGCGAACATCTTCGATGCTGGTGATCCCACCCGATGCGATAACCGGGATGCGCACGGCGTTCGCGAGTTCGCTGGTCGCCTCGACATTGACCCCCTGCAGCATGCCGTCTCTACTGATATCGGTATAGACGATCGCCGCCACGCCGTCATTTTCGAAATGCTGCGCCATGTCGATGACGTCATGTCGCGACAGCTTCGACCAGCCCTCGACCGCGACTTTGCCGTCTTTGGCGTCGAGGCCGACGATGATGTGCCCGGGAAACTCCAGGCAGATCTCCGAGACGAAATGCGGCTCTCTCACCGCCTTGGTGCCGAGGATGCACCACTGCACGCCGGCATCCAGATAGGCCTCGACGGCCTCGGCATCTCGGATACCGCCACCGACTTGGATCGGCAGATCCGGGAAGGCATCAGCGATCTGCCGCACCGCCTCGGCATTGATCGGGCGCCCGGCAAAGGCCCCGTTCAGATCCACCATGTGCAGGCGGCGCGCGCCGGCATCGACCCAGCGCTGGGCCACCTCCAGTGGGTTGTCGGAGAACACCGTATCATCTTGCATGACGCCCTGGCGCAGGCGGACACACTTGCCGTCTTTGAGGTCGATTGCTGGTATCAGGATCATGTTTGCATCTCTGGCATTCGCTGGGTCGCGGCGGCAGGTTCCCCTGTCCGGGTTAGCTGCGGCCGGCGCCCGGCGCGATTCTCAAATAGCCCAGTTCACGAAATTGCTCAGCAGCTTCAGCCCGACGTCTGCACTCTTCTCCGGGTGGAACTGAGTGGCAAACAGGTTGTCGCGGGCGATTGCGGCGGTAAACCGCACTCCGTAGTCGGTGGTTGCAGCAACCAGTGAGATATCTTCCGGCACCACGCGGTAACTGTGCACAAAATAGAACCGGCTTTGGTCGTCGATACCCTGCCACAGCGGATGCCTCATCACCTGATGCACCGGGCTCCAGCCCATGTGCGGAATCTTCAACGGCAAGCCATTGTCACCCATTGCCAGCCCATCGAAGCGCTTCACACGACCGTCGAACAGGCCGAGAAGCTCAGTACCGTCGTTTTCGTAAGAGTACTCCATCAACACCTGCAGCCCCATGCAGATGCCGAGGAATGGCTTGCTTTCCGCCGCCTGCAGGATCGCCCGGTTCAGACGGTGCTCGCTGATCGCCGCCATGCAATCGCGTGCGGCCCCTTGCCCCGGAAACACGACGCGATCGGCGGCGGCGATGAACGTCGGATCGTCCGTTACGCGTACCTCGGCATCGCCGGCGACGTGCTCGACCGCCTTGGATACCGACCGCAGATTCCCCATGCCGTAGTCGATCACGGCGATCTTTTGAGCCACGCCGGTATCTCCTACAGGCTCCCCTTAGTCGATGGAATCACGTTACCCAGCCGCGCATCCGGTTCGATGGCCACGCGCAGCGCGCGTCCGAAGGCCTTGAAGATGGTCTCGGCCTGATGGTGCGCGTTGACGCCGCGCAGATTGTCGATGTGCAGCGTGACGGCCGCGTGATTGACGAATCCCTGAAAAAACTCGTGGAACAAATCGACATCGAATCCGCCGATCGCGGACCGGGTGAAGGCCACCTCAAACACCAGACCGGGTCTGCCGGAAAGGTCCAGAACCACGCGCGACAGCGCCTCGTCCAGCGGCACATAGGCGTGCCCATAGCGCCGAACTCCCTGCTTGTCGCCAATCGCCCGGGCGAACGCCTGTCCGAACGTGATCCCAATATCCTCGACCGTATGGTGTGCGTCGATATGCAAGTCGCCTTTGGCGACGACGTCGAGGTCGATGAGGCCATGCCGCGCGATCTGGTCCAGCATGTGCTCGAGAAACGGGATCCCGGTGTCCAGACGCGACGCGCCGCTGCCATCGAGATCGATCGCGACAGCGATCTGGGTCTCTAGTGTATTGCGTTCTACGCGGGTGCTGCGGGCCACAGTGGCTTCCTGGTTGGCTCGGATGTCGTCTCGTGAGTCTACGCGAAATCCTAGCCTATGGCGTCGCCTCCTGCCGCGCACAATCCACTCAGGTCTCGAGCCAAAAGGTCACCGGGCCGTCGTTGACCAGGCTCACCTGCATATCGGCCCCGAACACGCCGCTCTGCACCCCGGGCAGCTGAGTGTGTGCCTGCGCGACGAGGTAATCGAATAATTCTGCGCCCTCTTTCGGCCCAGCAGCGCTCGAAAAGCTCGGCCGCCGACCCTTGCGTGTGTCTGCCGCCAAGGTGAATTGCGGCACCAGCAGCAGGCCGCCGTTCACGTCCCGCAGGCAGAGATTCATCTTGCCGGCAGCATCCATGAAGACACGATAGCCCAACAGGCGCTCGAGCAGGCGGTCGGCCCGGGGCCGGTCGTCGCCCTTCTGCACTCCCACCAGCACCAGCAGACCATTGTCGATCCTGGCGACAGACTGATCGTTGGCCTGAACCTCCGCGCACCGGACGCGTTGCAGCAAGCCAATCAAGTCTCTTTCTCTTGCATTATCTCCGCACCTCCGGAATTCGACGCTCCCTCTCAAGTAATCGCGGTCGCCTACCGATGTAACTACTTAGGTATGATGCACAATCCCGAACAGCATTCCCACGGCCGCCGGTATCAAGGACCCATGCAGACGAGCATAAAGAACACACTGCGGGAATGGGAGAACGAAGTCGCCCAGAGCCTGATTGAAGGTTTTCGCCAGCTGTTTGCGTCCTCCAGCGAGGTGTTGCTCGAATTCGCGGACGCTGCCGAAAACAATCGGCTTCAGAGTATGTTCTTCGACGCCCAGCGCGAGTTCTACCTCAAAGAAGAGACCATCATCGGCGAGTTCGAACGCAATCTGCGGGACCAGCTGCTGCTGATCACCGGCAGTTCCGGCGCCGCCGCGGGACTCGGCGCCGATACGCTCAGTCTGGTCGAGGTGGAAGACTACGAACGCTCCTTGGCGCTGGAGACGATCGCCAAGCGCACCATCAATCGCCAGTTGAGCGAGCTGCATGGCCTGGCCCAACGCCTCTCGGCACTACTCGGCGGCCGCCCGTTACCCATCGACCAGGTCCCGGGCAATCCAATGCAGATCATGCGCGTTTTCGATCCTGCCAGCCGTAAGCTCGACGTCGAGAAAGAGGTTCGCCTGGTCTTCTACACCCTGTTCGATCGCTATGTGATGAGCCGATTGGGCGGGCTGTATGCCAGCCTGAACCAACGCCTGGTCGCTATGGGCATATTGCCCAACATCAAGTTCGAATATCAGCGCTTTGGCCGTGGCGACGGACCAAGCGGTCGCGCGGCAGAGGGCGCTGGACAGCCCGGCAACGAGGCCAGCGAAACGGGCGCCGCCCAAGAAGCCGGCGCCGCGGGCATGCCGTCCCTTCACCCGACCACCCCAACCTCCGCCGAGACCCTATCGGCCATCAGCTCCTTGCTTGCGGAGCGTCGCCGCCATGAGGCCAGCGTCCAGCCCCTCAGCACATCGGTACCGATCACCGCGACAGCCGCCAGCGTCGATGAGGCGATTGCCGACGAACGTGTGTTGAGCGAGGCGCCGAACCCGCTGCCGATCCCCAGTGCCCCCCCGGGGGCCAAGGTCGTCGCGATAGACGCCGACTTGCTGAGAAGGGTGCAGATGGCCTTGCAGAAACAGCGCCAGATAATCAAGAACCTCGTTGGCAAGGACAAACTCGACCGCCGCGAAGAAGACGTTATCGATATCGTCGGCATGCTGTTTGAGGCAATGCTGAACGAGAAGCTGCTGGCTAACTCAGTCAAGACTCTCCTCAGCCATCTGCATACACGATATCTCAAGATTGCCGTGCAGAGTCAGGATTTTCTGGAGAACAGCGCGCATCCGGCGCGGCGCCTTTTCGAGCGCATGCTCGATGCCGGCATCAAATGGGTGCGTGAAGACAAGCTGCGCGCCGGGATCTATCCGCAGCTGCAGGAGATCGTCACCCGGATACTCGGACACAAGACCCTCGAAGGCGCCTTTTTTGAAGCCCAGATCGCTGAACTCGACAGCGCCGAAAAGAAGCTCGAACAACAATCGACGGCCGCCGAGGACAGGACCCTCGAGGCGGAGCGCGGACGTGCTCGCCTGGAACAGGCCAAGGCGATCGTCAAGCAGACGGTCGATGAAATCAGCGCAGACATCGAGGTGTCGCCGGCCGTCATCACGTTCCTGTCAACGACCTACGCCGATTACCTCACCTTGCTGCTGTTGCGCAGCAATCTCGATACCGAATCCAATGCTTGGAGCAATGCCTACAGTGTCGGCGAGGCCCTTATCGCTGCGGCGGTGTACGTCGCAGGTGGCCAGCCGCTCGGGCAGGAGATGCGCGAGGACCTCACTCGACGTCTCGAGGGCAGCGTCGGCAGCCTGATTCCGCATCACGAGCAGAATATCCGCCGGGTGATCGAGGCACTCGAGGCGAAGCCCGAGAAGGCCGTGAAGGTGCCCACCAAGGCCTCCGCCGTGACCGCGGAGCAGCCAACGCCGCCACCGCGCGCTGTCGAAACGGCCGCCCCGACAGCACAAGAGGCACTCCCGGAGAGGCCGGTCGGCGCCGAGGATCAGAAGGTCGCCGACAAGCTCATGCGCGAGGCCGGAAACTGGTTCGTGATGCAAAACACGGAAGGCGCGGGTGAACAGGCGGTCAAACTACTGTGGGTCAATCCACATACCCGCAACATGCTGTTTGTCGATCAGCATGGCGCAAAGGTCGCGCTAATGCCGGCGATCAGCGTCGCGCAGAAGATCCGGGAGGGTGCGATCCGTCCCAAGCAAGCCGAGGCATCGAGCTTCGTTGCACGCTCGCTGCGGCGCATCCGCCGCGCGCTCGAGGATTCCGTCAACGCCTGAATCAAGGAGGGCGAGCTACAGTGGACGACCGCCGCAGAAACGACAGAATCGACGCTCACGACGTCGGGTTACAGGTTATCAATGGCGTTGATGGCGAACAGCTGGGTGTCATCGGCAATCTGTCGAAAGGTGGCATGATGCTGATCTCGAGTCGCCAGCTCTATACAGACGGCATCCTGCAGCTGACGATTCAAACGCCGAGCGACCTGGACTGCGGCCCCATCTCTCTGGGCGTGAAGATCTTATGGTGCACGCCAGCAAACAGCCCGGAGGAATACTGGGCCGGCCTCGAGACCATCGATATCGGGGCGTCCGAGGGCGCTTCGCTGGATCAGTTGCTGAATTACCTTGCGAATTAGGGCGCGTTAGGCGCTGGCGAAATAGTCCGTCGCCTCGATCAATCGCCGCCGGATCCCCGGTTCGGTGGCCGAGTGACCTGCGTCGGCGATGATCGATAATTCGCTGCCCGCCCAGGCATGATGCAGCGCCCAGGCATTCTCCAGCGGACAAATGGCATCATAGCGTCCGTGCACGATCACACCGGGGATACCGCTAAGTCTAGCGGCATCATCGAGTAATTGATTGGGCCGCAAGAAGGCCCCATTGATAAAATAATGGCATTCGATCCGCGCCATGCTTAACGCGATATGTGGCTGGGCGAAGTGCGCAGCGACCCGTTCATCCGGCAGCAGGGTGGCGGTTCGCCCCTCCCAGACCGACCAGGCCTTGGCGGCAGCCAGGCGGCGCAGCTCGTCCTGCCCGGTCAACAGGCGGTGGTAGGCGGTCAACAGGTCATCGCGCTCGGCGGGATCGACCGGACTGAGGAAATCCTCCCAGTAGTCTGGAAACAGGCGGCTCGCCCCGGACTGATAGAACCAGGTTATCTCATGCGGTCGGCAGAGGAATATGCCCCGCAGGATGAGTCCCCGCACCCGCTCGGGGTGGGTCTGTGCATAGGCCAGCGCGAGCGTCGATCCCCAAGACCCGCCAAAGACCAGCCAGCGGTCGATACCCAGGTGCTCGCGAATCGTCTCCAGATCCGCAACCAGATCCCAGGTGGTGTTATCGGTCAACTCGGCATGCGGTGTCGAACGTCCCGCACCGCGCTGATCGAACAATACCAGGCGATAGCGCTCAGGGTCGAAGAAGCGCCTGTGATAGGGCTCGCAACCGGCCCCCGGACCACCATGCAAAAACACTGCGGGTATGCCCGCCTCGCGACCTACTTCCTCGATATACAGCGTGTGGACGTCGTCCACGGCCAGATGTTGCGCGCGAAATGGGCGGATCTCGGGATACAGGTCTTTCATGCCGTAAAGTCTAGCGCCATTCGTCGTCCAACGGGGCGTCGCTAGCTGCGCGCCGATCGTTTGCGTTCATGCTCCTTGAGGAACTTCTTGCGCAGTCTGATCGCGCTTGGGGTGATCTCCACTAGCTCGTCGTCTTCGATGAACTCCAACGCCTGTTCCAGCGACAGCCGAATCGGCGGCGTCAGCATCACGGCATCGTCCTTGCCCGAGGCGCGCACGTTGGTCAGCTGCTTGCCCTTGAGCGGATTGACGGTGAGATCATTCTCGCGCGAGTGGATGCCGACGATCTGTCCCTCATAGACCTCATCACCCGGCTTGGCAAACAGCCGCCCGCGCTCCTGCAGCGTCATCAGCGCGTAACCCAGCACCTTGCCGGTCCCGTTGGAGATCATCACGCCGTTCTTACGCGGGGCGATGCCGCCGTGCTGCGCCTCACCATAGTGATCGAAGACGTGATAGATCAGACCGGTGCCCGACGTAGTGGTCATGAACTCAGTCTGGAAACCGATCAGGCCGCGCGACGGGATAATGTAGTCCAAGCGCACTCGACCTCGGCCATCCGGCAACATGTCGCGCAACTCGCCCTTGCGGCTTCCCAGGGCCTCCATTATTGCGCCCTGATGCTGTTCCTCGACGTCAGCGGTGAGTTGCTCATAGGGCTCGCAGACCTCGCCGTCGATCTCGCGGAAAATCACCTCAGGACGCGACACCGCCAGCTCGAAACCCTCGCGACGCATGTTTTCGAGCAATACGGACAGATGCAGCTCGCCGCGACCCGATACTTTGAACTTCTCCGGGTCGGCACCTTCCTCCACACGCAATGCCACGTTGTGTATCAGTTCGCGCTCGAGGCGGTCCTTCAGTTGACGTGAGGTCAGGTACTTGCCCTGGCGACCGGCGAACGGCGAGGCATTGACCTGAAAAGTCATCGACACCGTCGGTTCATCAACCGTGAGCGGCGGCAGCGCCTCGACATGATCTGGGTCGCACAGGGTATCTGACACATTCGGCGCCTCGATCCCGGTGATGGCGATAATGTCGCCTGCACCCGCCTCCGGGACTTCATGGCGTTCCAGCCCGTGGTAGCCATACACCAGGCCAATCTTGGCCTTATAGGTCTTGCCGTCGTACTTGGTGACTATGACCTGCTGATTGGGACGCAGGCTGCCACGGGTGACTCGACCCACCGCAATCGCCCCGACATAGCTGTTGTAATCGAGGTTAGACACCTGCATCTGTAGCGGACCATCGGGATCGACATCCGGTGCCGGGCAGTGTTCGATGATCGCCTCGAACAGCGGTGTCATATCACCCTCGCGCGCACTGTCGTCCGACGATGCATAACCATTGATCGCCGAGGCGTAGATAATCGGAAAATCGAGCTGGGCGTCGCTGGCACCGAGCTTGTCGAACAGATCGAACACCTGATCGATCACCCAGTCGGGGCGCGCGCTCGGCTTGTCGATCTTGTTGATCACCACAATCGGGCGCAGGCCGTGCTGGAATGCCTTCTGAGTGACGAAGCGTGTCTGCGGCATCGGTCCTTCCTGCGCATCGACCAGCAACAGAACCGAATCGACCATCGACAGTACGCGCTCCACCTCGCCACCGAAATCGGCGTGTCCTGGGGTGTCGACGATGTTGATGCGATAATCCCGCCAGCGCAGCGCGGTATTTTTCGAAAGGATCGTGATGCCACGCTCCTTTTCCTGGTCGTTCGAATCCATGACACGCTCGACCGTGCCGAAGCGCTCGCCGAGCGTGCCGGATTGCTTGAGCAGTTCGTCGACCAGGGTGGTCTTGCCATGGTCGACGTGGGCGATGATCGCCACGTTGCGAAGGTTTTGAATCACGCGAGTACCGCCGGCAGTGAAAGCGAAGGGCGCGAGATTATACCTGCGACCGCCTCCCAGATGTCATCGGTCTTGGTCGACTGGTTCGTTATCGCACAGAGGCTGCAGAGCAACAGGACCAGGCCCCGGATCCCGTTCGTGAACGTGCATCCGGGGCGAGTCCGATCATCTCTGAGCCACTGTGTGGAATACTCTAGCCCGCTTATCTCACCGGGTTTCGTTGCGAGGGCGGCGGGATGACGCCGCGGCGCGGTGCACGCAGGGAAGGACGGTGCCGGCATAGCTGACACTACGTCAAACCGGCTGTAACGAGTACGCCCGGTCACAGCGAGCATAACGGCGTCCGCAGTAGGAATTTTGGTAAGCGGGCTAGGCACATTGCGCTGTCCTCCAATCGCAGCCGCCGTGCGCAACTGCTGCCGATTTTTTATACTGTCTTTAGGCCGCTGCCCTTAGCGGCCATCTTACCCATTTTCGGGTGTGCATCATCCTGGCACCGCCACATCCGATCCCAGTGACGAAATCTGAGGCGACAGATGATCGACAGCGTAGTACAGGACTGGCTCGCGAATTTCCGACGCACCGCGCTGGCGCGCGATCTGGAGGGCCATATGGCGATGATATCGCCGCAGGTCACGGTGTTCGGCGTGCCCGGATTCGACACCCTCGGATACCAAGACTGGTACAAACAGTGTGCCCACGAATTTCCACAGGGTCTGATCGTCGCCCTCGACTACAGCAGGATCGCCGTGCGCACCGCCAACGACTCGCAGATCCTGTTCAAGGCGCTGGAGACGACAGCGACTGCCGACGGCGGCCAGATAGCCCAGGCCGTGGAGATGCTGCTGCAATGCGATGAAGACTCTTGGCGGCTAAAACAGCTGCGGATCCTGCCGGCGGATGAGGCACGCCATGACGGTCTCGTCTAGCCGGTCTTGAAGGTGGTGATCAGCTCCTGCATACGTGTCGCGACTGCACTCAGGTCGGCGGTGGAGGATTCCAATTCCTGCGCGCCCTGACTGGTCTGGTCGGCGATCTCGCTGATCGATCCCATGGTCCGGTTGATCTCGTCGACATTGTGGGTCTGCTCGACGGCGGCAGCAGCGATGCTGCTGGAGGCGTCACTGATGGTCGACACGCTTAGAATGATTTCCTCCAGACTCTGCCGTGTCTCCGCCGCATGTTCTACGGTCTCGCGGGCCTGTTCCCTACCCGTCCCCATCACGTCGACCGCCTGACGCGAGGCCTGCTGCAGGCGTTCGATCATCCCGTGAATCTCCTCGGTCGATTCCTGTGTCCGGCTCGCCAGATTGCGCACCTCGTCGGCGACTACCGCAAAACCGCGGCCCTGCTCGCCGGCGCGTGCGGCCTCGATCGCGGCATTCAACGCCAGCAGGTTGGTCTGTTCGGCGATTCCGCGGATGACATCGAGCACACCACCGATTCTTTCACTGTCCTGCTCGAGATCCAAGATGACCGTGGCGGCCTTCTCCACATCGGCGGCGAGGCGGTCGATCTCGGACTGCGTGGACGCGAGCACGGCCTGGCCGCGCTCCGCCGATGCCTGGGCCGATATCGCCGCATCGGCACCCGCCTGCACCATGCGCTGAACCTCGTGCGCGGCGGAGAGCATCTCGGCAGTGGCATGCGCCACGCGCTCGGTCTCTTCGCGCTGCCGCATAGTGCCTTCGGACGACCGGTGGCTTACCCTGGCCATCTGTTCAGCGGCGCTGCTGACGCGGAGGGCCGTATCCGACACCTCGCTGATGGTATGGCGGAGCTTGGCGAGGAAGGCATTGAACGATGCCCCAAGCCGGGCCATCTCATCCCTGCCCTGCAGATCAAGTTCACGCGTCAGGTCCGCATCACCCGTCGCGATCTCCTCCATCGCCACGACGGCGGCGTTGATTTTTCCGCTGATGCTGCGACTCATCAACAACGAGACGCTAAAACCCACCACCAGGCCGCCAAGCAACAGGATCAACACCAGACCCCGGGTTGCCGCGGCGTGGTCGGCAAGCACGGCGCTCTGGCTGTCGATCTGTTGGCGCAGGGCGACCACAAGATCGTGGCTCTCTTGCGATAGAGCGGCCATCAAAGGACTAATCTCTGTGCTCACCAGGTAGACATCGGTGTAGGCCTTTTCACTGCCGTGCACCGCGAATACCGTTTCCAGTGCGGCAACGTAGGCTGCACGCGCCTCTATCAGGCGCTCCAGCGCATCTACCTGTTCGAAAGTCAGTCGCTCCTGACCCGCCGCCGTGCGCAACTTTTCCAGGGCGAGCGCATTTTGCTCTAAGTAGATCCGGGTATTGTCACGCAGTGCCGAGTCGCGGAAGGCAAGGAAACCGCGCATACCATTGATAACCTGTCCCCAGGTGTAACGCATGTCCTGAATCGCACCCATGACGTCAATGCGTCCTTTGAGATAGGAAACGGCCACCGGGTCCAGGCTGCTTTGTATCGCATCGAAGTCATCGCCCTGAGCAGCGGGCATCGCTACGGTAAGGGCCTCGATCGCTTCTTCGTGCGCATCGTGCTCCGAACTCAGCATCTCCCCCAGCGCCTGTAGAATCTCCCTGTGCCGCGGGTTGAGCCGCTCTTCCGCCAACGCCATGGCCGGCATGTTCTTGGCGTTCTCGCTCATCAATTCGATGATCTTGCTTTCGTAGGCGGCGAACGCAGTAACCTTCTCTGACAATCCTGCGAAGCTCTCCAGAACGGCCGGGTCGTCGAGCGTCTGCAGCGCGCGGCGGACCTGCGCCAGGGCGGTATTCAGGCGCTGGTTCTCGTCGAGATAGAGCGCCTCGTGCGCCGCCTCACCGCTCTTAAGATAGACACCCATGGTTGCGGCGGTGCGTTGTACGCGATTCTCAAGTCCCATCACGGCCAACACCGCTGGCTGGATCTTGTCGACCACCCGGCGCGCGTTGTCTTCCGTGCGCGACGCGCCGGTCAGACTCGCCATTGAGACCGCCAACAGGGTCAACAGCACAATGCCGAAAGCGGCATCCAGCTTTCGTTTGATCGACCAAGCATCCAGAAAACGTGTCATTGCATCCCCGCTTCCATTAGCGAATCCGGGGACTCTAGCGGCCCCTTCAGGGCCTAGCGGCTTGAATCTGTTGGTCTTGAGTAGCGACCCTAGTCGGAAGAGCGATATCCCGTTGACTTCGAGCCGGTCAGGTCCCAAGAAAAGGTGCAATCGAGTTCGGAGAGCACCGCAATCAGGCCGCTCTCACCGTCGCGCAGGATCATCGACAGCGGCGAGCGGCGCCCAAAACGGCGGTGGCCCTGGCGCACCCAGCGACCGGACATCCGAGGGTTACGGGGGTAGGTGGTCCGCAATGCATCGGCGATACGCAGCAAATAGCGGGCCCGGCGCAGCACCACCGGGTCATCGGGCAAAACATCGGTGCCCTCGCGATACTTATTCAGCGCTCGGGCACGCAGGCTCTCGGGCAGGCACAACACCGCCTGGATCTCGCGGGTGTCGAGATCCCAGGAATCCAAGAGACCCATTACCGCGAGTGTGACGTCGCTGAGGGCCTGATTTTGCTCTTCACGCATCGGGGTTGCTCCAGCCCCGTTCGAGGGGGGTCTGCGGCGCGTTTGCGGTCGTCTGACGGAATGCCGGCACCCATTCGGCCGACTAATGGTAACACGACCGGCGTCAACAGCTTTTACCGGCAGCGCCGACGCGGTCGATGAACGCGTTTCAACCGCGAAACAGGCGCTGCCACCAACGTCGCCGCCCCGCCGGCTGCCGCGCGGCCTCCAGATTGACCGGTGCGAGGCGGCTCAGCACCCAGCCGGGCAGTGGCGGGTTGTCGCTATAACCACACGACACCCCGAGGTTAGCGGGATCATAGATCTTGATCATGCGCGGTACGGCAGGGTCGTCCGCATAGACGATGCCGCAATAGTCTTCATCGTGTTCCGCGCGCAACAGCGCGTCCATCCGGTCGATGAAACGCAAAAGATCGTCGGCCGTCGCAGGAGAACTCGGTGGTGGCTCTCCCACCGCATAGACGTACCAGCCCGCCGGCTGCACACGCATGCGCTGCCATAGCGCATCAAGCTGCGGCCATCGCAGCGCCGAGGTAAAACTGCCGCGAAACGCGACCAGAAAAGGGGGCTCGGCCGGAGCGGAGTCCGGCACGCGGCCGGGCAGGCGGTGGATGGGGCACATGCCGGAAAGATGCCATCAATCGACGACCGAGGCTATACTCGCGCACTTTGCAGACACGCGAGCAAGCCATGGACGCCCTGCACCAATCGACGCTTGCCACGCTGAAACTGATTCATCGTGGCAAGGTACGGGACATCTATGAAGTCGACGACGACCACTTGCTGATCGTGGCGACCGATCGCCTGTCGGCATTCGACGTTGTCTTGCCACAGCCGATCCCAGGCAAGGGAGCCGTGCTCACGCGGGTCGCGAATTTCTGGTTCGGGCGCACCCGCAGCGTCGTGCCGAATCACCTCAGCGACCTGGCACTGGCCGACGTGGTGCGCGACTCTGAGGAACGCGGGCCGCTTGCGGATCGCGCAGTCGTAGTAAAGCGCCTCAGGCCCTTGCCCGTCGAGGCGATAGTGCGCGGTTACCTGATCGGGTCCGGTTGGAAGGACTATCAGGCCAGCGGCGCGGTGTGCGGCATCCGCCTGCCGCCCGGCCTGCAGATGGCCGCGAAGCTGCCGGCCGCCATCTTCACGCCCTCGACCAAGGCGGGGGCTGGAGACCACGATCAGAACATCGATTTTGCGCGTACCGTAGAGCTGCTTGGGCCGGAGCTGGCCGCACAGATTCGCGATACCAGTCTCGAGATCTACACCGAGTCCGCCGCCTACGCGCTGCAACGCGGCATCATCATCGCGGACACCAAGTTCGAGTTCGGCGTCGACGGCGCGGGCAGGATGCATCTGATCGACGAGGTGCTGACCCCGGATTCCTCGCGTTTCTGGCCGGCCGAGGAATACCGACCGGGCAGCAGCCCGCCCAGCTTCGATAAGCAGTTCGTGCGCGATTACCTGGAGACGCTGGACTGGGACAAGACGGCCCCCGGTCCTGAACTGCCGCAGGAGATCATCGATAAGACGGCCGCAAAGTATCGTGAGGCGGAGCGCCGGCTGACGGGGCACTAGCCTGTGCTGACGGCGAATGTGCAAAACCCTTGACTGCCCCGCGAATAACGCTCTATACCATGCGCGCCTGCCCACACTGCCGGCAGGCGAAACACTATCTTCGACGCATGGGATTGCGCTTTCAGGAGTTCGATGTGCAGAACAGCAGCCGGGCACAAAAGGCCTTCGCCCGCCTTGGCGCGCGCAGTGTCCCGGTGATAATCGTCGGTGAGACGCGCATAGACGGCTTCGATCGCAAGCGCCTTGATGGCCTGCTGAAGTCTTGAACCATCCGTACGAAAGGCTGGTCCCCGACGTCATCCTGGATGCCGTTGCAGGCGTCGGATTGATCCCCGATGGTCACCTGCTGGCCCTCAACAGCTACGAAAACCGCGTGTTTCAGATCGGTATCCAGGACGCATCGCCGCTGGTGGCGAAGTTCTATCGCCCGGACCGCTGGAGCGATGCGGCGATCCTGGAGGAGCACCAGTTTTCTGCCGAACTCGCCGTAGCCGAGATCCCGATCGTCGCACCCTGGCGAGATGCAAATGAGCAGAGTCTCTTCAGACAGGCGGGTTTCCGCTTTGCGCTGTTTGCGCGACGTGGTGGCCGTGCGCCGGAACCCGGCGATCTCGACCAGCTGGAGTGGATTGGGCGTTTTATCGGCCGTATCCACCTTGCCGGTCAGGCGAAGCCTTTTATTCATCGCCCGGACCTGGACACGGGCATGGGCTGGCAGGCGCGCGAGGCCGTACTGCAAAGCCCGCTGCTGCCCGCTCACGAGCACGACAGCTATTCGAGCGCGACGTCAGCCCTGCTCGACGCCGTCGACCAGGCCCTGGCCGAGGTCGCCGCACAGCCCATTCGCCTGCACGGCGACTGCCACCACGGCAACATCCTATGGACCGATCAGGGCCCGCATTTCGTTGATTTCGATGACTGTCGCAACGGCCCGGCAGTCCAGGACCTGTGGATGCTGTTGGATGGCGAACGCAGCGAACGCGCGCTGCAGCTGAGCGCGCTGCTGGAAGGCTACCGCATGTTCCACGACTTCAATCCCGGCGAGCTCGCCCTGATCGAACCGTTGCGCGGGCTGCGCATAGTCCACCATAGTGGCTGGCTGGCTCGACGTTGGTCAGATCCCGCATTTCCTGCGGCCTTTCCGTGGGCCGCTTCTGCTCACTACTGGTCGCAGCACCTGAGCGATCTCAGGCATCAGCTGGAGGTATTGCGCGAGCCGCCGTTGCGCCTTTTTTAGCGGCAGGTCAGCCGACGATCCGCCGCCAGTAGGTCGATCGCCAGTAATACAGGACTGTGGTGTCCTCATAGGGATAGGAATCGGCATAGCGCTGACCGCGCTGTGGCTCCTCGATATTGTCGCGCGCAATATCGATCGGACGCCACTGTTCGTCGCGCGGCTCACCCTCGATCGGGGCGCGCGTCTGGCCGCGATTGCGGCGTTCCGTGGAACCATAGGTCACGTAGTTTTTCTGCGCCTCGACCAGGCTGACGTGATTGGCGCTGCCCGGCATCGTCGGGAAGCGCAGCTGGTCGAGGCTGTCTTCCCAGCCACATATTGGGCAGAGCTGATTGAATCCGGGTTGATGATCGAACACACGATGGCCACAGCAGGGACAGGGGAACTTGTCAGAGTACACAGGCGCTCCGTTTGACACTTGTTACGACTACACCCTCGCCATCATACGCTCGACAGGATGCCGCATACGCGGCCACGAGAACAGGTAGACTACTGGGCTTGGGGAAGGATGAGAAATGAAGGAACCGCAGCGCATCGTACCAAGGATCCTGGTTCCCACGGACTTCAGCGCCGCCAGTGAACGGGCATTCTTTTGCGCTCTCGCGCTCGCAGTCGCCAGGCAGGCCCGACTGACCATGCTCCATACCGGGCGAGAAAGCCGCGACGTCATTCCCTGGGACCAGTTCCCGGGTATTCGCGAGACCCTGACGCAATGGCGGTGGCTGCCCGCCGACGCACCACGCACGGCGGTCGCAGAGACCCTCAATGTCGGGGTCGCGAAGATGGGGATGCGCGAGAGCGACCCGCGTCGCGGGATTGCCGATTATCTACGCCGACATCCGGCCGATTTGATCGTTATGGCCACTGCGGGTCGCCGCGGCCTTGCCCGGCGGCTGTTGGGGCCGTCTGTCGCAGAGACGGTCTGTCACCTAACCCGCACGCACAGCCTGATGCTGCCAAAACGCGGCCCCGATCTGATTGATCCGGCTACCGGTCGGGGGTGCCTGAAACGCGTCCTGTATGTGGTTGCCCCAAAGCGCGATCCGCGCGCCGACTTGATCTTCATTGGACGCTGGCTGCCGCCGCTGAGTGACGGCGACCTGCAGATCGCGCTGCTGCAGACGGAGGATGCCGACGACAGCGCGACATATGCGCTGCCGCAGATGCCCAGGCTGGAGTGGGGATGGGAGCAACGCGAGGGTGAGGGCAGCGCGGCGATCATCGCCGCAGCGCAGGCTACGGACGCCGAGTTAGTTGTGCTTCCGACGCGGCTGCGCAGCCGCGATACC
>JBATKF010000519.1:0-38033 GCA_049669185.1 Sedimenticolaceae bacterium
GTCCCGGGTCGCGGCCCATCCGGTGCGGGTGATCTGCGCGGGACGCACCGACACCGGCGTGCACGCGGTAGGCCAGGTCGTGCACTTCGAAACCACGGCCGAGCGCGCGCCACGCAACTGGGTGATGGGGGCAAACGTAAATCTGCCGCCGGATGCCGCCGTTAGCTGGGCCTTGCCGGTGAAGGATGCGTTTCACGCACGCTTTCTGGCGCGGTCGCGCCAGTATCGCTATCTGATACTGAATCGTCCGACCCGCAGCAGCCTGCTGGCCCGGCATATCACCTGGGTGCATCAACCGCTTGATGCGGGCGCGATGCATACCGCCGGGCAGGTCCTGGTGGGTACGCATGATTTTTCCAGCTACCGGGCCTTGGGCTGTCAGGCAAAGAGTCCGGTCCGCACGCTGCACAGTCTGGCGGTGGTTCGCCGCGGTGAATTGATCGACATACGCGTGCATGCGAATGCCTTTCTTCACCATATGATTCGCAATATCGCGGGCGTGTTGATGGCTATCGGGCGGGGCGACAGATCGATCGACTGGGCCGCCCAGGTGTTGGCCCAACGCGATCGTACGCAAGGCGGCGTCACTGCGCCGCCGGACGGCCTGTATCTGGAGCGGGTCTGGTATCCGGAGGACTATGCGATACCCGTACCGCCCCCGGTCCCGTTGATTCCAGCTGAATCAGGGCTTTGACGCGGACAATGCATGTCGTCTTGGGAAGAAAACCAGATCCAAGGTGGGTCATAATGCGGCACAATGCGAACTCGGGTTAAGATTTGCGGGATAACGCGCGAACAGGATGCCTTGGCGGCCGTCGAGGCGGGCGCCGACGCCATCGGTTTCGTGTTCTTCAAGCCCAGCCCGCGGTGTATCGATCTAGAACGGGCGGCGCAGATCGCGCAGCGTCTGCCGCCTTTTGTCACCAGCGTGGGATTGTTCGTGGACGCCGATGACGAGTTTGTCGCTCGGGTAGTGGCTGAGGTCGGCGTCGATTTGCTTCAATTCCACGGACGGGAGACCCCGGCGGAGTGTGAGCGGCATCGACGGCCCTGGATTCGCGCGGTGCGTATGCGTCCCGACACCGACCTGATGGCGGTTCAGGCGGACTACGCAGCAGGTCGGGGGCTGTTGCTCGACGCCTATCGCCCCGGCATACCCGGCGGCACCGGCGCGACATTCGACTGGGCGCGTATTCCGCCTGCGCTCGCCTCCCAAATCGTTCTAGCGGGCGGGCTGGGACCCGACAATGTAGCGGATGCCGTCCACCGTGTGCGGCCTTTTGCCGTGGATGTAAGCGGTGGTGTCGAGGCCGAGAAAGGCATCAAGGACCCGCGCAAGATCAAGGCCTTCATCGAAGAGGTGCGACGTGCAGAACAATGACATGCGTTTGACTGACCTGCCGGACGAGCACGGTCACTTTGGGCCCTACGGCGGTATTTTCGTCGCCGAGACCCTGATGGAACCGCTCGATGAGCTGCGCCTGGCCTACGAGAAATATCTGCGGGACCCGGATTTTCTGACCGAGTTGGATGCCGACCTGCGCGACTACGTCGGCAGGCCATCACCCATCTACCACGCCGAGCGGTTGAGCCGCGAACTCGGCGGTGCCCAGATCTATCTCAAGCGCGAAGACCTCAATCATACCGGCGCACACAAGATCAACAACACCGTGGGTCAGGCGCTGTTGGCCAAGCGCATGGGCAAGACGCGGATCATCGCCGAGACCGGCGCCGGCCAGCACGGTGTGGCCTCGGCCACAGTGGCAGCGCGGCTTGGTCTGGAGTGTGTGGTCTATATGGGTGAGGTAGATGTCGCCCGGCAGGAGGCGAACGTCTACCGTATGCGACTGCTGGGTGCCGAGGTGCGTGCAGTCTCGTCGGGTTCGAAGACCCTGAAAGACGCGCTCAACGAGGCGATGCGCGACTGGGTGACCAACGTAGACGATACCTTTTACATCATCGGGACCGTTGCCGGACCTCATCCCTACCCGGCGATGGTGCGCGATTTCCAGACAGTGATAGGGCGTGAGTCGCGCGAACAGATGTTGGCGAAGACCGGCCGTCTGCCGGATCTACTGCTCGCCTGCGTCGGCGGCGGTTCCAACGCGATCGGGCTGTTCTACCCCTTCCTCGCAGACCAGGAGGTCGCAATCTGTGGGGTGGAGGCCGCGGGCAGCGGTCTCGACAGCGGGCAGCATGCCGCGCCGCTGTGTGCCGGCACTCCGGGGGTGCTGCACGGTAATCGCACTTATCTGATGGAAGACCGCGACGGTCAGATCATCGAGACCCACTCAGTCTCTGCCGGTTTGGACTACCCGGGGGTCGGCCCAGAGCATGCGTGGTTGAAAGACAGCGGTCGGGCCGAATACGTGGCCGTCACCGACGGCGAGGCCTTGGCCGCATTTCATCGCCTGACCCGCAGCGAAGGGATCATTCCGGCTCTCGAGACCAGCCATGCGATCGCCCAGGCGATCAAGGTGGCGCCGACGATGAACAAAGCGCAGACGATACTGATCAACCTGTCGGGCCGCGGCGACAAAGATATGCACACGGTGGCCGCGCAAGAGGGCATGACGCTATGAGCCGTATCGCCGGGGTATTTTCCGCGCTGCGCGATCAGGGCCGACAGGCCCTGATTCCTTTTGTCACCGCCGGTGACCCCAGTCGCGCGATCACTGTGCCGTTGATGCATGCGATGGTCGAGGCCGGCGCGGATATCATCGAGCTCGGCGTGCCGTTCTCCGACCCGATGGCCGACGGTCCGGTCATCCAGCGGGCCAGTGAGCGGTCGCTCGAGCACCATACCAGCCTGCACGACGTAATCGATCTGGTGAGCGAGTTTCGCACGACCGATCCGCACACGCCGGTGGTCCTGATGGGCTATCTCAACCCTCTCGAGGTGATGGGCTACGAGGCGTTTGCGGAGGCCGCCTCGGCGGCGGGCGTCGACGGCGTGTTGACGGTCGATCTTCCGCCAGAGGAGGCGGAGGGCTTCGTCGAGACGATGAAGACCCATCAACTAGATCCGATTTTTCTGCTGGCGCCGACCAGCCACCGGGCGCGCATCGAACGCATTACTGCAGCGGCAAGCGGGTTCGTTTACTACGTGTCATTGAAGGGCGTTACCGGCGCAGGACACCTGTCGCTGGACAGCGTGCGCGATAAACTCGCAGAGATCCGCAGCTGCACCGGGCTGCCAGTCGGCGTTGGTTTCGGCATCAAGGATGCGGAGACCGCGGCGGCGATGTCCAAACTGGCCGATGCGGTCGTTGTAGGCAGCGCGCTTGTGTCGCGTATTGAGGGTAATCTCGAGCAACCGCGTCAGGCGATCGCAGACATCCAGACTTTGCTTGGCGAGATGCGCAGCGCCATGGATGCGGACTGACTTTGCTAAAATTTGGTGGAACAGACGAGCAAGGTAGTGCATGAGCTGGTTTGAGAAACTGATTCCCAGTCGTATCCGCACTGAGGGCGGCAGCAAGAAGGCCGTGCCCGAGGGCCTGTGGGCCAAGTGCCCCAGCTGTAATGCCGTGCTCTATCGGGCAGAGATGGAGCGCAACATGGAGGTTTGCCCCAAATGCGCATACCACAATCGGGTCGATGCACGACGTCGTCTTGATCTGTTCCTCGATCCTGAACCGCGTGAGGAGATCGGCGCCGATCTCGAATCTGCTGATCCGCTGAAGTTCAAAGACACCAAAAAATACAAAGAGCGGCTCAGCGCCGCACAAAAGAAGACCGGTGAGAAGGACGCACTGGTGGTGATGCGTGGGCAGCTGCAGGGACGCGAGCTGGTGGCCGCGGCCTTCGAGTTCGGCTTCATGGGCGGTTCAATGGGGTCGGTGGTCGGTGCGCGTTTCGTGCTGGGGGTCAACGAGGCCATCGCACGTCGTGCGCCGATGGTCTGTTTCGCGGCCAGCGGCGGCGCGCGTATGCAGGAATCCCTGTTCTCGCTGATGCAGATGGCGAAGACGTCGGCTGCGCTGCAGCGGATGTCGCGTCACGGCATCCCTTTCATCTCTGTGATGACCGACCCGACGATGGGCGGGGTGTCGGCAAGCTTCGCGATGCTCGGCGACATCAATGTTGGCGAGCCAGGCGCACTTATCGGTTTCGCCGGGCCACGGGTCATCGAACAAACGGTGCGCGAGACCCTACCCGAGGGGTTTCAGCGCAGCGAATTCCTGCTCGAACACGGTGCGATCGACATGATCGTCGACCGGCGTGAAATGCGCGATCGCTTGGCCAATATCCTGGGCATGCTGGCTGGCGAAAGCCTGAACTGACCGATGCGCTTCTCCTCGCTCGAGGCCTGGCTGGCGTGGCAGGCCACGGCGAGCCCCAGAGAGGTTGAGCTGGGGCTCGAACGGATTGGTCTGGTCTGGCAGCGCCTTGGTCGTCCCGCACCGGATGCACCCGTGATCACGGTGGCCGGCACCAACGGTAAGGGCTCCAGTGTCGCGTTCGCAGAGGCGATTCTGCAGGCAGCCGGCTACCGCACGGGCTGCTATACCTCACCGCATCTGCTGCACTACAACGAGCGGATTCGCGTCGATCAGACTGACGTAGAAGATGATCCCATCTGCATTGCCTTTGAACGTATCGACCAGGCGCGCGGCGACATCCCTCTGACCTACTTCGAGTTCGGCACCCTTGCGGCACTGCTGATCTTCGCCGATGTCCGGCTCGACGCCGTTATCCTCGAGGTTGGACTGGGTGGGCGGCTGGATGCGGTCAATCTGATCGACTCCCATGTCGCCTTGATCACCAGTATCGGATTGGATCATCAGGACTGGCTGGGCACTGATCTCGAGGCGATCGGCGCAGAGAAGGCGGCCATCATGCGCCCCAACCGGCCCGCGGTGTTCTCCGGACGCCAGATTCCCGCAAGTATCCGTGACCATGCCCGCGCGACGGGCACGCCGCTGGCGATCGCCGGCGAGGACTATAGGATAGTGCGCCGCCCCGAGGCCTGGGATCTGATCGGCGAGGCCACGGAGCGCCACGCCCTCCCGCTGCCCAGTATGCGCGGCGCCATGCAGCTCGACAATGCGGCCGGCGCGCTGTTCGCGCTGGACTGCCTGTCGGCGACGCTGCCTATCGATCAGCGCGCGGTGCGCACAGGCCTGCTGGCGGCACGCGTGCCAGGGCGCTTCGATGTGCGGCCGGGCACGCCGACCTGGGTGCTCGACGTGGCGCATAATCCGCAGGCCGCGGCAGTGCTCGATGACATGCTGGGCGATCTTTTTACCCCTGGGCGAAGGATCGCGGTGCTCGGAATGCTCGCGGACAAGGACGCCGCCGGGGTGGCTGCGGCACTCGCCGGGCGATTCGATAGCTGGTATCTGGTCGATCTGTCCGCCTATCCGCGTGGTCGCAAGGCGGATCAGCTCGCCGAGGCGGTGAGGCCGGCATTGGATCGCGTTCCCGTGATCATGGGCACCCGCATCGAAGACACCCTGGCGCAGATAACCGCCGAGTCCAACCCCGACGATCTGGTGGTCGTTTTCGGTTCCTTTCTGACGGTGGCGGGGGCGATGGCGTGGCTCGAACAAGCTGCTGCAAAAGCGGTCAAAGTCTGACCGCGGGCGTATAATCGCGGCTTTGAACACGGCTGAAAAAGCGATGGATGATGGGCTGAAAAGGCGGTTGATCGGCGCGGCGGTGCTGGCATCGCTCGCGGTGATCTTTGTGCCGATGTTGTTCGAAGAGCCTCCGGTGCGGCCGCCGCCGCTGCCGCCGCTTCCGCAGCCGCCACCGGTGCGTGACTTTGCCTCCGAGATGCTGCACGAGGAGGTGCCCGCGGTGACACCGCTGGCACCATCACCGGTTATCGAGGAGGCGCCCGCAGTGCCGTCTGCACCCGTCGAGTCAGTGCCTGAGCCACGCACGGCGCTGACTGCATGGGTGGTCCAGGCGGCGAGTCTTTCCAGTCGGGAGAACGCGGAGAAGCTGGTGGCAAGCCTGCGCGAAGCCGGCTTGCCCACCCCGGATCCCGAGCGCGTCGAGATCAAAGGCCAGCGGTATTACCGCGTCAAGGTCGGCCCGGTGATCGAACGTGAAGAGGCACAGGGCATGGTGGAGAAGGTGAGTGAGATCGCCGGCGCCAAGGCTGAGGTTCGACAGTATCCCTGATGAGCTGTTTTCAGCGCCCCCTTCCGTCGAGCTGGCGATGGCTCGGGCACCTGGCATGGCTGCGCTGACCCGTGGTGTGGCTGGATTTCCTGATCATTGGGATCATTTCTCTGTCGGCATTGATCAGCCTGCTGCGCGGGTTTGTGCGCGAGGCCTTCTCGCTGGCGATCTGGGTGCTGGCATTCTGGATCAGCTGGAGCTTCTTTCGCGACCTCGCGACGGTTCTGCAGGATTGGGTCGGATCCCCGACCGCGCGGCTGGGGCTGGCGTTTGCGGCGCTGATGATCCTCACCCTGGCCATTGGCGGCCTGGTCAACTATCTGCTCATACAGTTGGTCCAGCGCACCGGGATGTCGGGTACCGATCGACTGGTCGGCATGGTGTTCGGTGCCGCGCGGGGCGTGTTGCTGGTCGCGGTACTGGTGTTGTTGGCGGGCCTGACGCCCCTGCCGGAAGAGGACTGGTGGATAGAGTCCAGCTTAGTCGCCTATTTCGAGGAACTGGCCTTTTGGTTGCGTGATCTGCTGCCGCCTGAGATCGCTGACCGTTTCCGTTACACTGCCTAGCCACGCGGCTGACAAGAGGGTGCACGCGAGATGTGTGGAGTCGTCGGAATCGTCGGGTCAGGGCTGGTCAACCAGTCTCTGTACGATGCCTTGCTGGTCTTGCAGCATCGCGGGCAGGATGCCGCCGGGATCATGACCTGCCACAACGGGCGGTTGCATCTGCGCAAGGACAACGGCCTGGCGCGCGACGTGTTCGACAACCAGCATATGATCAATCTGCCTGGCAACATGGGCATCGCGCACGTGCGCTATCCGACCGCCGGTTGTTCATCGTCCGCCGAAGCACAGCCTTTCTATGTCAACTCGCCTTACGGCATCTGCCTGGCACACAACGGCAATCTGACCAACGCCGATGAGCTCAAACAAGATCTTTTCCGTGAGGATCGGCGGCATATCAACACCGATTCGGACTCCGAGATCCTGCTCAATGTCTTCGCCCATGAACTGCACGCCGAGACCAGCAATCTCTCTCTGGACGAAAACGATGTGTTTCGTGCCGTCTCGCGTGTGCACAAGCGCTGTCGAGGCGGGTATGCCGCCGTCGCAATGATCCCCGGCTATGGGGTCATCGCATTTCGCGACCCCAACGGAATTCGACCGCTGGTGTTCGGGGTGCGCGACGGCGGCGACGGTCCGGAGATGATGGTGGCATCGGAGAGCGTGGCGCTGGATACGCTGGATTTCGACCGCGTGCGCGACGTGGATCCCGGCGAGGCGGTGATTCTGACGCTCGATGGCAAGCTGCATACCCGCCAATGTGCGGAGACTTGGCAGCGCAGTCCCTGCATCTTCGAGTTCGTCTATTTCGCCCGGCCCGACTCCATCATCGATGACATCTTCGTGCACAAGGCGAGACTGCGCATGGGCAAGAAGCTGGCGAAAAAGACCGAGCGCGTCCTCGGCAAGGACCAGATCGACGTCGTTATCCCGATCCCAGATACCAGTCGCACCTCGGCAATGAGCCTGGCGCATGAACTCGATGTACGCTTCACCGAGGGCTTCATCAAAAACCGATATATCGGGCGAACTTTCATCATGCCGGGACAGACAGCGCGCAGAAAATCGGTGCGCCAGAAGCTGAATCCGATCGATGTCGAGTTCAAGGGCAAGAATGTGCTGTTGGTCGACGATTCCATTGTGCGAGGCACAACCTCGCGCGAGATCGTGCAAATGGCGCGCGATGCCGGCGCCAGGAAGGTATATTTCGCCTCAGCGGCCCCACCGGTTCGCTATCCCAATGTCTATGGTATCGATATGCCTGCGGCCTCGGAGCTGATTGCGCACGGCCGCACCGAACAGGAGGTTTGCGCATGGATCGGGGCAGATGGCCTGATCTATCAGGATCTCGAAGATCTGATCAGTGCGGTGGGAAAGAAGGGCAAGACCGCGGTACAACGCTTCGACACCTCGGTATTCAACGGCGAGTACGTTACCGGCGACATCACGGCCGATTACCTGGAGCGCCTCGAATGCGATCGCAATGACGATGCGAAGGCGTTACGCGATCAGCAGCGCCCGGCTACCGCGATTGGTCTGCACAACGACCGCTGATCGCTCGCCTGCGAACTTTACCGTTTTTCGTCGAGAGGGTGACGAGACGCCCCGTCAGGGCGAGTGTTTTGCCCCCTGCAGCCGGAAATTGGTGAGATTTGCCGGCTGGGCCTGCAGTGGCGCGACCTGGGTGGCGGCCGGTTGACGGAACCCGGGGAGCCGATTAGTCTTTTTTCAGCGCCGATTTGGCTCGGATTGCGGGCGCTTAAGAAATACCGCTAAAGCGAGGGAAGACCTGCTTTGGCGCCAGCCGTGGCAGGTTTTTTTCTTGGACACTGCAGACAAGGCAGTGAGCGGAGGACGTGCGGTGAACGAAGAGCATGAGAATTGGGCGCAGGAGACCCTCGCGATCCGGATCGGTCACCACCGCACCGGGGAGGGCGAGCACAGCGAGCCGATCTTCGCCACCTCCAGTTTTGTGTTCGGCAGCGCGGCGGAAGCGGCCGCGAGATTCGCGGGCGAACGCTCGGGCAATATCTACTCGCGCTTCACCAACCCGACGGTGCGCGCGTTCGAGGAGCGCCTGGCCGCGCTCGAAGGCGGCGAGTCTTGCGTGGCGACCGCCTCTGGGATGTCGGCGATCCTGGCTACCTGCATGGCCCTGCTGGCGCAGGGTGATCATATCGTCAGCTCGCGCAGTATCTTCGGCAGTACGACGATGCTGTTCGACAAGTATCTCTCGCGATTCGGTGTAAGCACCGATTATGCGACGCTGAGCGACGTGTCAGACTGGGAAAAACGCATCACCTCGCGCACCCGTCTGCTGTTCGTCGAGACCCCGTCCAACCCGCTGACCGAGCTGGGCGATATCCGCGCATTGGCCGAGCTCGCCCGGGCAAACGGCTGTGTACTCGTGGTCGACAACTGTTTTTGTACGCCGGCGCTGCAGCGCCCACTCGAACTCGGGGCAGACATCGTGATCCACTCCGCGACCAAGTATCTCGATGGCCAGGGCAGGGCCGTCGGCGGGGCTGTGGTCGGCGACAAAAAGCGCGTTGGCGAAGAAGTCTACGGCGTCCTGCGGACCACGGGCCCGACCATGAGCCCCTTTGCCGCCTGGATTTTTCTCAAAGGCCTGGAGACGCTCAGCCTGCGCATGCATGCGCACTCGACCAGCGCCCAGCGGCTGGCGGACTGGCTGGCTGCCCAGCCCCGTGTGACCCGGGTGTATTACCCGGGCCGGGCCGATCATCCGCAGCATGCCCTGGCGCAGGCGCAGCAGAGCATGCCGGGCGGGATAGTGTCGTTTGAGGTCGAGGGTGGACGAGCAGGGGCCTGGCAGCTGATTGACGCAACGCGGATGCTATCGATTACCGCGAATCTGGGCGACGTGAAGACCACCATCACCCATCCCGCAACCACGACCCACGCGCGGTTGAGCGCCGAACAGCGCGCGGCTGCGGGGATCAGCGACGGCCTGATCCGGATCGCGGTGGGGTTGGAGGCGATCGATGACATCCGTGCCGATCTGCGGCGCGGTATCGCCTGATCTCAGAACGTTGCGCGAGAGCGCTGGCGCTGCCGTCTACCGGGCCGATGCCAAATGCCGGGCGACATCGACCTTGATCTGGAATGTAAATTAGCGTACTCTTATATAACGTTAAACGCTCAAGGATGGGACCGGGCTGGTTCCATACAGCACGCTGGATGCCGCGAAATTCCTCTGAGCCCATCGGTTATCTATACTGCACGTGGGCGAGGTGCGCCGCGCAGCGATAGATACAATATTGAGGAGATCTTCATGGCGAATTATCGTGTCCTGGTTGCGTCTTTGCTGTTGGCGGGTAGTCAAATCGCCGCGGCGCAAGAGGCAGCCCCTGCGGCCCCGCAAGCTGGCCCTGCGCCCTATGGTGCGCCTGCCTACGGTCCGGGTCCGGCCCCCTACGGCGGTGGACCCTACAATCGGGGTCCCTATGGTGGCGGCCCTTATGGCGGTGGTCCGTTCGGCGGCAGTCCCTATGGTGGGGGTCCTTACGGCGGCGGCCCGTTCAACAACGGCCCCTTCGGTGGCGGCAGCCCGATGCGCGGCGTGCCGTTCATGCAGAGCTTCGACATGTCGCGGCCCGACAGCTTCAATCCAATGCGCCCGCGCGTCTGGGGACGTGGTCCGCAGACGTGGATGAACCCTTACGACCCGAAAGATGGCCTGTCCGACGCCTGGGATGACATGATGAATGCACCCTCCCGCATGGGCCGCGTGCCACCGGGCTGGAAGGCCCCGACCATCGATATCCCGAACCCGATCGACGTCGGAGATGAGTTTGAAAAAAACGCGCGGCGTGCGCCTCACATCATACGCGACAACTTCACCTTCAACTGAGTCCGCCCGCCGGGTCTCGAGCAACCCCGCCACGGCGGGGTTTTTGCTGACTGCCGTGTGACCCCTGGTGACCATGTCGCTGCGTATCGCCCTGTTGATCTCGGTGTCGGTCCATCTGGCGGTGGCAGCGGTGCTGTCGCTGTCTTGGCGTGCGCCGCAACCGGCCATCACGCAACAGGCCAGTCCGCCCACACTGCGGCTGACGGTGTTGCAGCCGTCGCAGCCGGCCGCTGTCGAACGGTCCTCTGTCGAGGATCCAGTGCCCGCGTCGGCCGCAGCCGAGCCCGAGCGGCCGCGGATCGTGAAACCCGTCGAAAAAGCGTCCGTTGACGCCAAGGTTTCTGTAGACAGCACCAGACCCGTGCAGCCCAGGCCGCCGCGACCGGTTGCCGGGCCCGTAGACAGTCCCCGGCCGACCCCCAAGGTGGGCGAGTCTGTTCAGCGGAAGGTGCAGCCTGAGCCAGAGGCGGAACAAGCTGTGCGCGTGGCGAAGGCTGCGCCGATCGAGCCACTGAAACCGACCGCGCCGGCCGTCCATGCACAGCAGAGACAGCGCTATCTGGCAGCCCTGGCGGCAAGCATCGATCGCCGTAAGTATTACCCGCGGGTGTCGCGGCGCCGCGGCGAAGAGGGCAGAGTCGTGGTCAGCTTCGTGATTCGCAAGACCGGCGAATTAACTGATCTCACGGTCACCGTGTCTTCGGGTTCGCGTCGCCTGGATGAGGCCGCATTGAAGACCTTGCGGCGTATCTCACCGTTTCAGCCCATCCCCGAGGCCTTGGCCCGCGAGACCTGGTCGATCACGGTACCCATCGCCTTTCATCTCAGCGGTTAGTTTATGGAACCCAAAGAGCCCGGCGCTGGGCCGGGCTCATCAAGCGCAACAGCGCTGTTGGGGTCTGGTCTATCTGTTCTCGCGGTTTTCGATCAGGTGATCGACCACCGAGGGATCCGCAAGGGTTGAGGTGTCGCCGAGGTTCTCCAGCTCGTTGGCGGCAATCTTGCGCAGGATGCGGCGCATGATCTTGCCTGAGCGCGTCTTGGGCAGACCGGGCGCCCACTGGATCAGGTTGACCTTGGCAATCGGGCCGATTTCGGTGCGCACCAGTTTGACCAGTTCGGTCTTGAGTTCGTCGCTGCCTTGCTCGCCGGCCATCAAGGTGACATAGGCGTAGATCCCCTGGCCGGTCATTTCATGCGGATAGCCGACCACCGCGGCCTCGGCCACCTTGTCATGTAACACCAGTGCGGACTCGATCTCGGCGGTGCCCAGGCGGTGTCCGGAGACATTGAGCACGTCATCGACGCGACCGGTGATCCAATAATAGCCGTCTGCGTCGCGTCGCGCGCCGTCGCCAGTGAAATAATAGCCCGGGTACATCGCGAAATAGGTCTCGAAGAAGCGTTTGTGATCGCCGTATACGGTGCGCATCTGGGATGGCCAGGGGTGTTTGATCGCCAGATTGCCCTCGGCGGGATTGCCCGCGATTTCGTTCCCCTGATCGTCCAACAGACAAGGCTGTACGCCAAAGAACGGCTTGGTCGCCGAACCGGGCTTGAGCGGCGTGGCGCCGGGCAACGGGGTCAGCATATGTGCCCCGGTCTCGGTCTGCCACCAGGTATCGACTATAGGGCAACGTCCGTCGCCGACGACGTTGTAGTACCACTCCCAGGCCTCTGGATTGATCGGTTCACCGACCGTGCCGAGCAGGCGCAGCGATGAGCGCTTCGTCTTCTTGACCGGCTCGTCGCCGGCGCTCATCAGCGAGCGGATCGCGGTCGGCGCGGTGTAAAACGTTGCCACGTTGTGCTTGTCGCAGACCTGCCAGAAGCGCGAAATGTCAGGGTAGGTCGGAATCCCCTCGAACATCAGCGTAATCGCGCCGTTGGCCAGTGGACCATAGACGATGTAGCTATGGCCGGTCACCCAGCCGATGTCCGCAGTGCACCAGTAGACCTCGCCGTCCTTGTAGTCGAATACAGTCTTGTGGGTCATTGCCGATTGCAGCAGATAGCCGCCTGTGGTGTGCAGCACCCCTTTGGGCTTGCCCGTCGATCCCGAGGTGTAGAGGATGAACAACGGATCGTCGGCCTCCATTTCCTCAGCGGCGCAATCGGCGGAGGCGGCGCCAACCGCCTCGTGGTACCAGACGTCGCGACCCTCCACCCAATGTACCGGCTCGCCGCCACGCCGCACGACGATGCAGGTATCGACCTGCGGACAGGATTCGATCGCCTTGTCGGCGTTGGCCTTCAACGGCACCTTCTTGCCGCCACGCATCGACTGATCCGAGGTGATCACCACCTTACAGTCGGAGTCATTGATGCGGTCTTTAAGTGCATCCGGGGAGAAGCCGCCGAATACGATCGAGTGAACGGCCCCGATGCGGGTGCAGGCCAGCATCGCCACAGCCGCCTCAGGGATCATCGGCAGATAAAGCGAGACACGGTCGCCGCGCCTCACCCCACGATCCTTCAGCACATTGGCGAATCGGCACACCTCTTCGTGTAGCTCGCGATAGGTAATCTTGCGATCTTCGTTCGGATCGTCGCCCTCCCAAATGATGGCTATCTGGTCCCCTCGGCTGTCGAGGTGACGGTCGAGGCAGTTGTAGGAGACGTTCAGGGTTCCGCCCTTGAACCAGTTGATGTGGAGGTCTTCCTGTCCGAATGACCAATCCAGCACGGTGTCCCATTTCTTGAACCAGGTGAGATACTGCTCGGCCTGTTCGCCCCAGAAGCCGGCCGGGTCTGCGACCGAACGGCTATACATCTCTTCGTACTGTTCTGCGGTGATATTGGCCTGGGCTGCGAAATCCGCGGGTACGGGATAGGTCTTAACCTCTGACATGGCTCCTCCTCCAGGAATGTGTAATTTGAAATTATCCGAACATTGTCTGTATTGAGAAAAAAACCTGTCAACTCATCTGGCATTAAAGCGCTAAATGATGAGCATTCCACGTCAGGTTTTGGAGCGGTCGATACTACGCCTTTTGCGCGAGTCCGCCTATCACGTCAAGGCTAGGCGTGCAGACCGTGCAGGCGCTGCGCAAAGGCGGCCGCCGCGGGGGAGAGTGTGGCTGCGCGTCTCGCAATCACGGCCAGGCGACGTTCAATGCGCAGACCCTGAACCCGCAGCGATAGCACGTCGCCCCCCTGCGGCATACCGAGCTGACTGACAAAGGCCAGATTCCCGGTCGTCGACACCATCCGCAGGATCGCGGGGATCGATCGCAGCTCCATGACTACTTTGACCTCGACGCCTGCATCGCGCAGCTTGCTGTCGATTATCTGGCGCAGGGCACTGCCGGCCTCGAAGGCGACGAACGCCTGGTCTGCGAGATCCTGGATACGCACCCGGCGTCGCTGTACCAGCGGGTGATCGCGTCGGGCGACGAGCACGATGCGGTCGGTGGTCAACGGCGTGATATGAAGTTCACGGTCGCGCACCGGCAGCGTGACGACGCCCAACTCCAGGTGTCCCGCCACGACGTCCGCGGCGATCTCGCTGCTCCCGGCCTCGCGCATCTGGAAGCGTACCTGTGGGTGCGTCGCCTGAAACGCGGCGATCGCCTCCGGCAGGATAAAAGACACCGCGGTTGCGCCGCCGCCAATGCGCACGCTGCCGGCCGCCAGACGCTGATGATCTGACACGATCTCGCGCATGTGCTCATAACGCGCGACGATGGCTTGGGCCTCGGATTGCACAAGTCGGCCGATCTCAGTCAGCACGGCGCCTTTGCGGCCCCGTGTCAGCAGTGCGACGCCTAGATGATGCTCCAATTGCTGGATGCGGCGCGACAGGGCGGGTTGGGTGATACCGATCTGCTCGGCGGCCTCCGTGATCGCGCCGGACTCGGCTACGGCGAGGAAGGAGCGAATTAGCGTCAGGTCCATACATGCACAAATAACATGTTATGCATGCAAAGTATCCATTGTACGTATGGTTTTTCCTTATGCTACTTTGCATTTCATACAAGCCACAGGTCAGTTCGCCCATTACCCGCAGTGGTCGGCACTATGCGCGGACTAAGCTGCCGCTGCCCGGCGGCGGCCGTCATCTCTTGGTCAGCTAATGAGGTCCAATTATGCTCGAAGCCTACCGTCAACATAGCGAAGAACGCGCTGCCCAGGGCATCCCGCCGCTGCCGCTGAGCGCCGAGCAGGTCAACGAACTGGTCGCACTATTGAAGACCCCGCCGGCCGGCGAGGCGCAGGCGCTGGTCGAGCTGCTGACCGACCGCGTGCCGCCGGGCGTAGACGAGGCGGCCTATGTGAAGGCAGGCTTCCTGGCCGCGGTCGCCCAGGGAGAGGCGGCATCGCCGCTGATCAATAGGCGCAAGGCGGTCGAACTGTTGGGGACCATGCTGGGCGGCTACAACATTCATCCGCTGATCGCCCTGCTCGACGATCCCGAAGTGGGCGAACTGGCGGCCGAGCAGCTGAAGTTCACACTGCTGATGTTCGACGCTTTTCACGACGTCGAGGAGAAGGCCAAGGCCGGTAACGCCAACGCCAAGGCAGTGATTGAGTCATGGGCCGATGCCGAATGGTTTACGCGCAAGCCAAAGGTACCATTAGAGATCAAACTGACCGTATTCAAAGTGACTGGCGAGACCAACACCGACGACCTGTCACCGGCCCAGGACGCCTGGTCGCGGCCAGATATCCCGCTGCATGCGCTTGCGATGCTGAAGAATGCGCGCGATGGCATTGAACCGGATGTTGCCGGCAAGGTCGGCCCGATGAAGACGATCGAGGCGCTTAAGCAGAAGGGGCTACCACTGGTCTATGTCGGTGACGTGGTTGGCACCGGCTCGTCGCGTAAGTCGGCCACGAACTCGGTGCTGTGGCACATGGGTCATGATATCCCGTACGTGCCCAACAAGCGGGCGGGTGGCGTGGTGCTCGGCGGCAAGATCGCGCCGATCTTCTTCAACACGGTCGAGGACTCTGGTGCGCTGCCGATCGAGTGCCCGGTCGAAAAGCTGAACATGGGCGACGTAATCGTGATCAAACCCTACGCGGGTACGATCGAGGATGAATCCGGCAAGGTTATCAGCGAGTTTTCGCTGAAGACTGAGGTGCTGCTGGACGAGGTGCAGGCCGGTGGGCGCATCCCGTTGATCATCGGCCGCAGCCTGACCGCCAAGGCGCGTGAGTCGCTGGGCCTCGGTCACAGCGCGGTCTTCCGCCGCCCGGTCGATCCGGAAGACAGCGGCAAGGGTTTCACGCTGGCGCAGAAGATGGTCGGCAAGGCCTGCGGCGTCGCCGGCATCCGCCCGGGCACCTATTGCGAGCCGCGCATGAGCACCGTAGGCAGCCAGGACACCACCGGGCCGATGACTCGCGACGAACTCAAGGAGTTGGCCTGCCTCGGTTTTTCCGCCGACCTGGTGATGCAGTCCTTCTGTCACACCGCGGCCTATCCGAAGCCGGTCGACATCAACACCCAGCATTCGCTGCCGGACTTTATCCACACGCGCGGCGGCGTCTCGCTGCGCCCGGGCGACGGTATCATCCACAGCTGGCTCAACCGGATGCTGCTGCCCGACCAGGTCGGCACCGGCGGCGATTCGCACACCCGCTTCCCGCTCGGCATCTCGTTCCCGGCCGGCTCCGGTCTAGTGGCTTTCGGTGCAGCGCTCGGCGTGATTCCACTGGATATGCCGGAATCCGTGCTGGTCAGGTTCACCGGCGAGATGCAGCCTGGGATCACGCTGCGCGATCTGGTCAACGCGATCCCTTACGCGGCGATCCAGCGCGGTCTGCTGACGCTGGAGAAAAAGGGTAAGAAGAACGTGTACAACGGTCGGGTTCTGGAGATCCAGGGTCTGCCGAACCTGACCGTGGAGCAGGCCTTCGAGCTGTCCGACGCCTCGGCCGAACGTTCTGCCGGCGGTTGTACCATCGAGCTGTCCGAGGAATCAGTCGCCGAGTACCTGCGTTCGAACGTCGTGATGCTGCGCTGGATGATCGACAACGGCTACCAGGATGCCCGGACGCTCGAGCGGCGCGCCCGCGCGATGGAGGAGTGGCTGGCGAACCCTACGCTGATGCGCGCCGACGCCGATGCCGAGTACGCCGAGATCATCGAGATCGATATGTCCAAGATAAGTGAGCCGCTGCTCGCCTGTCCAAACGATCCGGACGACATCAAGCCGCTGTCCGAGGTCGCTGGCGACAAGATCGATGAGGTGTTCATCGGTTCGTGCATGACCAACATCGGGCATTTCCGCGCCGCCGGCAAACTGTTGCAGGCCGCCGGTGAGGTAATACCTACCCGGCTGTGGATCGCGCCGCCGACAAAGATGGACGAGCATCAGTTGATGGAAGAGGGCTACTACAACATCTTCGCAACTTCCGGGGCGCGCACCGAAATGCCGGGCTGTTCATTGTGCATGGGCAACCAGGCACGGGTCGCAGCCAACTCGAGTGTGGTCTCGACATCGACTCGCAACTTCCCCAACCGCCTGGGTCAGGGGGCCAATGTGTACCTTGCCTCTGCCGAGTTGGCAGCGGTTACCGCAGTGATGGGTAGGCTGCCGACGGTCGAAGAATATATGGCCTATGCGACCAAGATAGACAGCATGGCGCCCGAGATCTATCGCTACATGAATTTCGACAAGATGCCGGCGTTCGTCGAATCGGCGAAGCGCGGGCAGGAAGTGGTACTCAAGCTGGCTATGTGAAGTCGAGCCAACCCCGGTCGAGAGGCCGGGGATTCTGTCTGGCCCGACCACGCCATCTCACTGTGCGGCATCTTCAACCCTGGCAGCCTCGGGCGGGGTCTGCACGGTGAACGGACCATGAACGTAATCTACGGCCTGACCATTCTGCTTGTATACCAGCTGGTGGGAGAGGTCGGCGTGCATTTTCTGCAGGTCCCGATTCCAGGCCCGGTGTTGGGTATGGGGCTGCTGTTTCTAACCCTGTTGATCCGCGGCGCTGCGACGGCCGCACTGGACACGGCCGCTACGGGCTTGCTGAGTCATCTTTCGCTGCTGTTCGTCCCTGCCGGCGTGGGCATGATCGTGCATTTCGACCGTATCCGTGAGGAATGGCTGCCGATCCTTGTTGCGCTGGTCCTCAGCACCTTGCTGACGATGGCGGTAGCCGCGGGCGTCATGCTCGCGGTGCAGCGGCTGATAATCCGGTGGAGCGGCGGCCGTGGGTGATACGGAGTTGTCATCGATCTGGGTCTATCTGTCTGCGTCGCCGTTGTTGGGCCTGACCGCAACGCTGGTCGCCTACAGCCTGGCCTATGGCCTGTATATGCGGGTCAGCTCAAACCCGATGCTCAACCCTGTGGTCACTGCGGTTGCCGCGTTAATCGGGTTCTTGCTGTTGACTGGCATTCCCTATGAGGCCTACTTCGAAGGCGGCCAATTCGTGCATTTTCTGCTCGGTCCTGCAACCGTCGCACTGGCGGTTCCGCTCTATCAACAGCTGTCCCAGCTGAAAAGGCTGTGGCTGCCGGTACTTGTCGCAGTTGTCATAGCGGTCTTGGTCGGCGCGCTGAGCTCGGTCGTCATTGCGGCCTTGCTGGGCGCCACTGCGCTCACGCAGATATCGCTGGCCCCCAAGTCGGTGACGGCGCCGGTTGCGATGGGTATCTCCGAGCAGTTGGGCGGCCTGCCGTCGTTGACTGCGGTATTGGTGGTGGCCACGGGTATCCTTGGCGCCGTGCTGGGTACCGGGTTGTTTTCGTTGCTTCGCATCCGTGATGACAGCGTCAAGGGTATCGCCATGGGCGTGACGGCCCATGGCATCGGTACGGCACGGGCATTTCAGGTCAGCCCCCGAATGGGCGCGTTTTCGGGTCTCGCGATGGCGTTGTCGGCGCTGTTTAGCGCCGCCCTGCTGCCGGGACTGCTGGGGTGGCTACGGCTCTGAGGGAGGCTTGATCGGCACGAAGATTTTGGGAATTAGGGGTCGTGAGTAAAGCCGCTTGGTCGACCGGCCGCTAGAGCATGGCAATAGCGATGGTTTGAGGGAAATTGGCGCATGCGCGAAGCGCAGCGCGGCCTGAGTCCGCAAACAAAGGACACACTGCAACCCAGTTGCAAGAGTCAGGTGCGAATACAAACTCTGAGAGATTCAATATCGGATCTGGGCCAACGGGCGGCGCCTGGGCGCACCTGTGTCTCGCATGCCACGCAGCTGGCGCACACTAGTGGTGCAATTTGCCGCGTTGATTGATCCCGGCAATCAGCTAGAGATCCATATTTTCTTCTTTTTTTCAGCGCATTGCATGCGATTTCTCAATGCAGGCACGTTTGCTGCAGTGCACAATTCTACGGATAGATTGCCTGCACTCACAGGCGTCCTGTCGGCGACCGGCCGGCAATTAACCCAAGCAGTACGAGAGGCGGTGAACACATGCTCCCGAATGAACCGACACAGACAAGACACAGCGAGACCGACCAGCCGATGGGTGCGGTCGAGGGCGTCGCGCAGCCGCACCGGGATCAGTACGGCCAATACACCCACGAGATGCCGGATGAGACCGCAGAGGCGTCGGCACGTCTGCTGATCCGCGCAGTGCCGTTGATCTACGGCGGCTTGCTCGGGGGGTTGATGTCCAACATCCTCCTCGGACTCTCCCTCGGTCTGGTGCTGACCATGGCGCTGGACCTGAGAATGGGCGACAAGTCGTTTTTTCGGGTAATTCTCACACCTGTGATGAGGCGCGGCTGCCCATTGATCGGCGCGCTGGTGTCCAGGGGAGCCCGCGTTATCGAGGGCCTCGGTCTGCCGGTGCCGGCCGTGCTGCGCGATCTAAGGTGCGGGCCTAGGGCCGAGCGCTAGTGGCACGCGGTGATCTGCTATTTAGGGCACCCGTCGTCGTTGCATCCCTGTAGGTTTCGGACGTGATAGGTTCCGGATGTGGCCGATCGGCGAGGCCGACGGTCTGGCCGGCGTTTTCGGATATAGTCTCCATGTTCGATCTGAGGTGCCCGAGCTGTTGCATGTCGGCGCGGTAAGTTCGACCGCCAAGAAGTGGACCGCCGTCGCCCCTGCGGCAGGCAGTTGAGCATTGAGTGACGACATGGACGAACCGCTAAAGACACTGCGTCGCGCCTCTGGTTTCAGCGGTGCCAACGCCGAGTACATCGATCAGCTGTACGAGGCGTTTCGCGATTCACCGCAGAGCGTGGCGCCGGAGTGGCGCAGCTTTTTCTATGGTTTCGAGCATGGCGCCGGCGGCACGTCACGCGAGACGCAGCTGGCCGATATGCCGAGCGCGCCGGACAAGGCCAAGGCGCCCTCATCTGCTATAGAGCGGCTAATCATGGCCTATCGCATGCTTGGGCATCTGTTTGCCGACATCGACCCACTGGGTCTTATGGAGCGGCGGCGCCCCAAGGAACTCGCCGCGGACTACTACGGGCTCGATTCCCGGATGCTGCAGCAGAAGGTGGATGTGGTGTCCATCGATGCCGAGCATGCGCTCCCCGTGCATGAGGTGCTCGATACCCTTGAGCGGGTGTACTGCGGCACCCTGGCCAGCGAGCATATGCACCTTTCCGCTTCCGACGAGAGGCGCTGGATTGAACGCCGCCTGGAATCGACACGCGGTCTCTGGGCGGATCAACATTCGGAACAGGAGCGCATCGATGCGCTGCGTGATCTCACCGCGGCAGAAGGCCTCGAGCAGTTCCTGCATCGTCGTTATGTCGGTCAGAAGCGGTTCTCTCTCGAGGGCGGCGATTCGCTGATTCCCGCGTTGGACGAGATCGTGCAGGGAGGCGGCAAGCGCGGTGTCACAGATATCGTGATCGGCATGGCACATCGTGGGCGCCTCAACGTCCTGGTCAATCTCCTGGGCAAGGCGCCGCGCGAATTGTTCTCTGAGTTCGAAGGCAAACGCGACGCGGACCCGGGCGATGGCTCCGGCGACGTCAAGTACCACCAAGGCTTCTACTCCGATATCCAGACGCCAGGCGGTCCGGTGCATCTTTCCCTGGCCTTCAATCCTTCGCATCTGGAAATCGTCGCGCCCGTTGTGCAGGGCGGCTGCCGGGCCCGACAGGACCGCCACGAGAGGGATGCACGTGACCTGGTTCTGCCCGTCATCGTGCATGGTGATGCGGCCTTTATCGGTCAGGGCGTGGTCACAGAGACCCTGAATCTATCCAAGACGCCGGCCTATGGAACCGGCGGCACCATTCATGTGGTGATCAACAATCAGATCGGGTTTACCACCAGCCACCCACAGGAGGCCCGTTCGACGCTCTATTGCACCGAGGTGGCGAAACTGATTCAGGCACCGATATTTCATGTCAACGGGGATGATCCGGATGCCGTATTGTTCGTGACCCGCCTCGCGCTCGATTATCGCTTCACATTTCACAATGATGTCGTTATCGACCTGGTCTGTTACCGGCGGCATGGCCATAACGAGGCCGATGAGCCGATGATGACGCAGCCGCAGATGTATCAGCGCATCAAGCAGATGCAGACCACGCGCGCCCTCTACGCGCAGCGGCTGTTGGAGGATGGCTTGATCGACGAACGCGAATCCGCCGCCCTCAGCGAGGCCTACAGGGCATCGCTCGACCAGGGACAAGTCGTGGTGCGGGAGTTCCTGCATGGGTCGCGATCAGGTTATGAGGCGCATTGGGAGCAGTACCTGAATGCGCGCCCCGATGAAGCGGTCGACACCCGCGTGCCGCTGGCGCAACTTCGTCGATTGGGCGAGCGCGCATTGGCGCTTCCCGAAGGGTTTGTGCTGCAGCGCGGCGTTGAGCGAGTGATCGACGAGCGACGACGCATGCTCGCGGGCGAGGTCGCCGTGGATTGGGGTATGGCGGAGACACTGGCCTATGCCACGCTGCTGCACGACGGGCATGCGGTGCGGTTATCAGGGCAGGATTCCATACGCGGCACTTTCGCCCATCGTCACGGTGCGTATCACGACCAGAGCGACTTCCGCAGCTATATCCCGCTGGCGCATCTGTTCGAGGGACAACCGCGTTTCGAGGTGATTAATTCGCTGCTGTCAGAGCTCGCGGTGCTCGGTTTCGAGTACGGTTATGCGACCTCCATGCCGAACACGCTAGTGATCTGGGAGGCGCAGTTCGGCGATTTCGCGAATGGCGCCCAGATGGTCATAGATCAGTTCATCGCCAGTGGCTATCTCAAATGGGGCAGGCTTTGCCAGCTGACGCTGTTCCTGCCGCACGGATTCGAGGGCCAGGGCCCCGAGCACTCCTCGGCGCGGCTGGAGCGCTTCCTTCAGCTGTGTGCCGAGCTCAATATGCGGGTGTGGGTGCCAAGCACGCCGGCGCAGTTTTTCCATCTGCTGCGGGATCAGATCAAGCGGCGCTTCCGTCGGCCTTTAGTGGTGATGACGCCCAAGAGCCTGCTGCGCCACCCCTTGTCCAAATCATCTTTGGATGCGTTCGTGGGTGGGGCCCTGGCGGTCGTCCAGCCAGAGATCGATGGGCTGAGGTCAAATGGGGTGCGTCGCGTGGTCCTGTGCAGCGGAAAAGTCTACTTCGACCTGTTGGGAGCGCGACGGCAGCGCAGCATCGACGATATCGCGATCCTGCGCATTGAACAGCTCTACCCATTCCCGCGACGTCGCCTTGGGGAGTTGTTGGGCCAATATTCGGCGGCTTCTGAGATCGTCTGGTGTCAGGAGGAGCCGAGAAACCAGGGCGCCTGGTACCAGATTCAGCACCATCTCAGAGTCCTTACCGGCGACCGCCAGACATTGGGTTATGCAGGGCGCGCGCCCTCGGCCTCGCCGGCCTGCGGCAGTGCGGGCCTGCATCGAGCGCAGCAGCAGGCCTTGGTCGACGCGGCGCTGTCGGAAAGCAGAGTCGAGGACCCGGGCGAGCGCCTGGAAGATACCGACGAGCATCATCTCGATTGGTGATGTGCGACCTCGGTGAGCGCTGCACCTGCGTTAACGCGGGGTGATAAAGAAGGTCATGATCGCTGCGGACGTCTCTCCGTCGGCTAAGATCGCTGCCGTCCATTTGGGAAGCGCCTGTACCAACCAAATGATAAAGACGATCAGGACGATCTTTCGGCCGCGCGACATCGCGGCCAGGCGCTCCGCCAACTCGGACGGTGCCTTGTGTTTCTCTGTGTCGCGCACCCACGGTTCCTCCCTTGCACGCGATGCAGGATTCTACCTCGCATGCTGCCGGGAGTAATCCTCATTTTGGGGAAACTGCCTGGGCCGTCTCAAGGCGGGTATCGCGAACCCTCAGGCGTCGTACTCGTTCAGTCGCGCGCGCTGTGGATTCCACGGGATACCGAGGATGCCGAGCAGGGCATAGGGTAGGACGAGGCCGGCAAAAAGCAAAATGAGCGAAAGCGGACTGAGGTCGGTCAGGTTCTGACCCGGTCCGAGATCATTGTGCAACGCGATCGCCAGAAAGATCAGGGGCAGATGCAATGCGCCGATCAAGCCGACGGTCAACAGGCGTCGCAGAGTTTTGCTGATCACCCCGTGCGCCCCTATGTCCCGGCTTCCGCTTGCATGTGAGCGTTAGCGCCCGGAATAGAGGCAGCTTTAGATAGGGAATCGTCTTCCTGTGCGGCGCGCCGATGTCGATTGCCGCGAAAACTTTTAGCCCGTTTATCTCGCCGTTTTCCGTTGCGAGCGTATCGGGCCGCGCAGCAGGTAATCGGTGAGATAAGCCGACTAGTGACGCAACAGCAGCGAGATGCCGCTGACCATCAGCAGCAGGCTGATCGCGATCTGAAAGGCACGTTGGCTGATGTTGGTATGGACGTGACCGCCGAGATAAAGGCCGACCGCCATGATCGGCAACGATGCGGCTGCCATCAGCAGCCACTCGCGATCGAAGTAGCCACCGGCCAGATAGCCCAGCAGTCGGCCGGCGCCATCCAGCAAGAACACCGTGGCAAATGTTGCGCGAAATTGGGTCTTCGGCAGTCCCCGGTGTTTGAGATAGGCAACATAGAACGGCCCACCGGTCCCAAACAGCGTCCCCACCAGCCCGCCAAGGCTGCCGGCTGGGACGGCCCATAGCAGGGACGCCTTCGTATCACCGTCTTTCGCGAGCAGCGAGTAGATCGCATACAACACGACAAAGACCCCCAGCCCATGAGCGAGTAGCACGGAATCGATCGCCTGAAACAGATAGAGACCGGCAAGCACGCCCAGGGCGCTGAAGGGCAGTAGGGGGAAGATCTGGTGCCACTGAATCTGTGCGCGGTCCTTCAGGCCGTGGCTCGCCGACGCGACATAGTCCAGAAACACCACTAGCGGGACTACCAGGGTAAGCGGCAGGACCAGCGCCAACAGCGGGATGGCGATCAGACCCGATCCAAAACCGGCGATACCGCGCACGAAATAGGCGATCGCCAGCGTAGTGGCACCGAATAGCCAGAATGCCAGAGAGACCGTGTCAAACACAAAGACCGCCCTTGAATGCCGTGTGGTTCAGCCGACCCGACGTACCAAGTCAACTCGGTACGTCATTGCCCGTAAAGCGGGCTGCTTGTCGCCTTGTCCCTTTGCTTGCGAATCTTGTTATTCGGCACGAAATTCTTGTGGCGCTATTTCATAGTCTTAGCGAAGGTATTGCAAGCCATTTATTGAAAACTGGCGAACCCAATTCCTCGGCTAGCCCGCTTATCTTGCCGGGGTACGTTGGGAGGGCGGCGAGATGCCGCTGCGACGAGGTGCACGCAGTGAAAGACAGTGCCGGCGTAGCTGACACCACGTCAAACCGGCTGTAACGAGTACGCCCCGTCACAGCGAGCAAAGCGGCGACCGCAGCAGGAAATCGATGAGACAAGCGGGCTAGGGTCTCGATGCGCCGGGGGATGCTCAGGACGCCAGTTGCGCGCGTCGGATCATCTCGTCGGCATGCCGACGTGTCTGCTCGGTGATGTCGACGCCGCCGAGCATGCGCGCGATCTCATCTACCCGACCGTCATCATCGAGGACATCGATTCGAGTCTCGGTCGTCTTGCCGTCGGTCGCTTTGTGCACGCGCAGATGCTGGTGGGACTGGGAGGCCACCTGAGCGAGGTGGGTAACACACAAGACCTGACGACTGCTGCCCAGACGACGCAGCAGCTGGCCGACGATCTCTGCCACGGCACCGCCGATGCCGACATCGACCTCGTCGAAGATGAGGGTCGGTACCGTTCCGCAGTTGGCGGTAGCGACCTGGATCGCCAGGCTGATGCGCGAGAGTTCGCCACCGGATGCCACGTCCGCCAACGGCGCCTCGGGTTGGCCCGGATTGGCCGCAACCAAGAAGCTAATGCGATCGAGGCCGTGGGCAGCGGGTTTTGTGGTCTCGGTCTCGCAGTCAACCCGAAAATGGCCGCCTCGCATACCGAGCGTCTGCATGCTTTCGGCCACGGTCTGCGACAATTTCTGCGCGGCCGCGCCGCGCGCCCTGCTGAGCCACTGTGCGCTGCTAAGGAAAGCGGCCTCTGTGGCGCCTTTGCGCTGTTCGAGTCTGCGCAGCTCGTCATCCGCGTTCTGCAGCGTCTCCGCCTCGCTGCGTAAGGCCTCCAGCAGGCCGGCCAGTTCATCGTGGCGAACCCGATGCTTACGTGCGGCATCATGCAGTCGCCCCAAATGCTCATCGATCTGCTGCAGCCGTTGCGGATCGAGCTCGACCCGGTCTCGGTAGTGGCGCAGCGAGTTCGTCGCCTCATCGATCTGGATGCCGGCCGTCTCGATCAGCTCTTGTGTCTCTTTCAGCGCCGGATCCAGATCGCTCAGCGCCGCCAAGGTATGTGCGGCACGATTGAGAGACGACTGCAGCGAGGGTTCTTCGGTAGCCAGCTGCGCCAGCACCGCGCCAGTGTCGCCGAGCAGGCGTTCGGCATGCGCCAGTCGCGTATGTTCTGCCTCGAGCCCGCGCAAGGTGTCTTGATCGCAGGCGATGCCATCCAACTCTGCTATCTGAAACTGCAGATAATCGAGCCGGTTGGCGCGGTCCTCGCTGGCCTGCTTGAGCGCCTCATAGGCAACACATGCCTCGCGCCATTCATGGAATGCCAGCGCTGTCTGCTTTGCCTGTTGCTGCAGTCCGGCATAGTCGTCGAGCAGCTGGCGTTGTGCGCGCGGCCGCAATAGCGACTGGTGGGCGTGCTGGCCGTGGATATCGATCATCAGCTCAGCAAGCTCGCGCAGCAGCCCCAGCGGTGTAGGCGTTCCATTCACATAGGCCCGGCTGCGCCCGTCGCGAACCAGCACGCGTCGCACCAGGCATTCGTCGTCGTTTGCGAGGTCGTGGGCCTCCAACCATTCGAGAGCGGCCGCATGTGAGGTTAGATCAAAGCTCACGGTGATCTCCGCCTTGTCTTCGCCGGCGCGAATCATGCTGTTATCGGTCTTGTCCCCAAGCGCGAGGCCGAGTGCATCGATCAGGATGGATTTCCCAGCACCCGTCTCACCGGTCAGCGCGGTCATGCCCGCTGCCAGCGGCAGTTCGAGGGATCTGACGATCACCAGATTGCGGATGGTTATTTGGCTCAACATCGTGGGGGCCGGATCGGTGCGCCAGATTCAGGTCTTGGGCAGCTCACCCCAACCGAGCTTGGCGCGCAAGACATCGAAATGGTCATGGCCGACGGGATGCAACAGGCGCACCCGGGTGGGATGACGCGTCACCTGCAGCGTATCGCCCTCGTCGATGGTCAGGCTGATCGCCCCGTCACAGGTGATACGCACATCCCGCGGGTCTGTCTGGCCACAAACGGAGATCTCTATCCTGCTGTCGGCACCGACGACGATAGGGCGGTTGCTCAGGGTGTGCGGACAGATCGGCACCAGGGCGACCGCATCCAATTCGGGCGTCAGCAGCGGCCCTCCACCGGACAGCGCATAGGCAGTGGAGCCGGTCGGGGTCGAGATGATCAGACCATCGGAACGTTGCGTATACACAAATCGGGCGTCGATCCATGTCTCGAACTCGATCATTCGAGCGATGTTCCATTTGTGCAGTACGACGTCGTTGAACGCGAGCACCGTCGGCTGGTCGCCCACCTGGGCCTGCAGCAGAAACCGCTGATCTTCTTCGTAATGCCCCTCGAGTACTGCGTGCAGCGCATCAGCAATATCGGGCGGGGTAATGTCGACCAGGAAGCCGAGGCGCCCCAGGTTGACACCGAGCAGCGGGATACGACGATCGGCGAGCTGACGCGCGGCGTGCAACAGCGTGCCGTCGCCGCCGACCACCACCGCTAGGTCGCAGTTCGCGGCCAGTTCCTCGATCGACAGACCGTCTCCGAGCTTTAGCAGGGTCGCGGTCCGGTGGTCGGGCAGTAGCGTAAGCCGGCGAGAGTCGAGCACCTGCTGCAGAAGCTGCAGCGTTGATGTCAGGTGGCCGGCGGGGTCGGGCTTGGCGATGACCGCGATGCGTTGAAACTGGTTAGCCGAGTGGTTCACGATTCTGGTTCATCCGCCGATGCCGGGCCAAACGGCAAACTGGACTGCAGGCTAGCATGCGACCTTGCAGCCGCCAAGGCCGCCAGCCTGTTCCTTGACACGGAAAATTGGGCCTACTCATAATCGTTTCGAACCCGGCCGGTTCTGCAGGGTCTACAGTATGGTCTGAGGAACGGGTGAAGGGCATTGGCGACAGGCATACCAGACAACGCAATTAGCGAGAGAGCGCAGCACTTTCTGAAAGTGCTGATCGAGCGCTACATTCGGGATGGGCATCCGGTCGGCTCGCGAACCCTGGCCAAGGACGCCGGTCTTGATCTCAGCCCGGCGACTATTCGCAACGTGATGGCCGATCTCGAGGACCTGGGTTTCGTCGCCTCGCCGCATACCTCAGCTGGACGAGTACCGACAGTGACCGGGTACCGGATGTTTGTCGACTCATTGTTGTCGCTTAAACCGCTCGATCAGAACCTGCTGCGCCAGGTGCAACAGCAACTGGATATGCATGAGCCGCCGGCAGGCCTGGTCGATTCGGCATCCCGCCTGTTGTCCAGTCTGACCCATCTTGCCGGCGTAGTGATGGTGCCGAAACACAATCAGGTCAAGGTCAAGCAGATCGAGTTCGTCCCGCTATCGGATGTCCGAGTGCTCACGGTGATCGTGACATCGACCGGTGAGGTGTTCAATCGCATCATCGAGACGTCGCGAGTCTTCAGTCGGAGCGAACTCGAACAACTCAGCAATTACGTCACCAGCCATTACGCAGGCCACGACCTCGAGGGAATCCGCAGTCTGGTGTTGCGTGAGATGCGCGAGACCAAGCGCAATCTCGATGAATTGATGGTCCAGGCCCTCGAGGTGGCGAGTGCCGCCTTCGCCAGCAACGATGAAAAGCAACCCGATCAGGGAGATTTCGTCGTCGCCGGGCAGACCAATCTGATGGATTTCGACGAACTGGCCCAGATGGACAGCCTGCGCTCGCTGTTCAATGCCTTCACCGAGAAGCAGGAGATCCTGCATCTGCTTGATCGGAGCCTCGAGGCCGACGGCGTGCAGATCTTCATCGGCGAGGAATCCGGCTATATAACCCTCAAAGACTGTTCTGTGGTTACTGCCCCCTACCAGATAGATTCAGAAGTGGTGGGCGTACTCGGCGTGATTGGGCCGACGCGGATGCCCTACGATCGGGTCATTCCGATTGTCGATATCACCGCCAAACTTCTCGGTAGCGCCCTGGCGTCCCGCTAGCCGCATTTGAAACCGAGGCCGGCCCGAGCCGGCTGCTTCGTCCATTGCGCCCTGATTCCCGAAACTTTCGTGCGCTAGCCTGGAAATCTCAGTGCGCCGATTTCCCGCCGGTACTTGTATTTCCCGCGGTTGCCCCCATATTCCCGGCGTTCGCGTCCGATACGCCTAACGGTCGGGCAGAGAAATTGATATAAAACAAAGGCATATATGAGGTTTTTATGAGCGAACAGCAGAATAGGCCGGTGGATGACGGTCGACCGGAAGGGGATGCACCGCAAGCCGTAGAAGAGACTTTCGCTGAGACTGCCGCGGAGATGGAGACCGACAGTGACATTGCAGAGGGCTCTGCGGAGGATCTCCTGGACCTGCTCGAGAAGGCCCGCGCCAAGGCCGACGAGCACTACGACCAAATGATGCGGGCGCATGCCGAGCTGGAAAACCTCAAGCGGCGTCACGCACGCGACCTGGAAAACGCGCACAAGTACGCCCTCGACAAGTTCGTCGCGGAGTTACTGGGGGTGTGGGACAGCCTGGAATTGGGCCATAACGCGGCCCAGGACGAGACCGCCGACGTGCCGAAACTGCGGGAAGGCACGGAACTCACGCTGAAGATGCTCCGCGATGCGATGAGCAAGTTCGGGGTCGAGCAGATCGATCCGCTGAACGAGGTCTTCAATCCCGAACTTCACCAGGCCATGTCGATGCAGCCGCGTGCCGACGTCCCTGCGAACACCGTTGTAGCCGTCGTGCAGAAGGGCTACACGCTGAACGGGCGGCTCGTGCGCCCGGCCATGGTGATGGTCTCCCAGGCGCCTGCCCCGGCATCCTGAGAAAAGCCAGCGGCGACTTGAAAACGCGCAGCAAAGCACCATTTAAAACACAGTTCCAAAAGAATTCCTGATTCGGAGACAAGACATCATGGGCAAAATTATTGGCATCGACCTTGGCACCACCAACTCCTGCGTCGCGGTGATGGAGGGAGATAAGCCCAAGGTCATAGAGAACAGCGAGGGCGATCGCACCACGCCATCCGTTATCGCCTATACCAGCGACGGCGAGGTCCTGGTTGGCCAGAGCGCAAAGCGCCAGGCGGTAACCAACCCGCACAATACCCTGTTCGCGATCAAGCGCCTGATTGGCCGCCGTTTCGAAGACAGCGTGGTCAAAAAGGACATCGACATGGTGCCCTACAAGATCGTGAAGGCCGACAATGGCGATGCCTGGGTCTCCGTAAACGACAAGAAGATGGCACCGCCGGAGATCTCCGCCAAGGTGCTGCAGAAGATGAAGAAGACCGCGGAGGACTATCTCGGCGAGACGGTCACCGAGGCGGTAATCACCGTACCTGCCTACTTCAATGACTCGCAGCGCCAGGCGACCAAAGACGCGGGCCGTATCGCCGGGCTGGACGTCAAGCGAATCATCAACGAGCCGACTGCAGCGGCCTTGGCGTACGGCCTGGACAAGTCCAAGGGCGACAAGAAGCTGGCGGTGTATGACCTCGGCGGCGGGACCTTCGACGTCTCGATCATCGAGATAGCGGAAGTCGATGGTGAGCATCAATTCGAGGTCTTGTCGACCAATGGCGATACCTTCCTCGGCGGTGAAGACTTTGACATGCGCATCATCGATTTCCTGGCTTCCGAGTTCAAAAAGGACCAGGGCGTGGATCTCAAGAACGATCCGCTCGCGCTGCAGCGTCTGAAGGAGGCCGCCGAAAAAGCCAAGATCGAGCTGTCCAGCAGCCAGCAGACCGATATCAATCTGCCATACATCACCGCGGATGCGAGCGGTCCGAAGCACATGAACATCAAGTTGACGCGCGCCAAACTCGAGTCGCTGGTCGACGAACTGGTGCAGCGTACCCTCGAGCCCTGCAAGATTGCGCTCAAGGACGCCAGCCTTTCGGCGTCGGAGATCGACGACATCATCCTTGTCGGCGGTCAGACGCGTATGCCGAAGGTCCAGGAATTGGTTGAGAAGTTCTTCGGCAAGGCGCCGCGCAAGGACGTAAACCCGGATGAGGCGGTTGCCGTGGGCGCGGCCATCCAGGGTGGTGTGCTGGGTGGCCATGTAAAGGACGTGTTGTTGCTGGACGTCACCCCGCTGTCGCTGGGTATCGAGACCCTCGGCGGCGTAATGACCAAGCTGATCGAGAAGAACACCACGATCCCGACCAACGCCTCGCAGGTGTTCTCGACGGCCGACGACAACCAGACCGCGGTCACCGTGCACGTGCTGCAGGGCGAGCGTGAACAGGCGTCCGCCAACAAGTCACTCGGTCGCTTCGACCTGGCCGATATACCGCCGGCGCGGCGCGGTATGCCCCAGATCGAGGTCAGCTTCGACATCGACGCCAACGGCATCCTCCACGTGTCTGCCAAAGACAAGGCGACCGGAAAGGAACAGTCGATCCGGATAACCGCTTCGTCCGGGCTGTCCGAGGAAGAGATCAAGAAGATGGTTCAGGATGCCGAGTCGCATGCCGATGAGGACAAGAAGTTCCACGAACTGGTACAGGCGCGTAACCAGGCGGATGCGATGATCCATGCGACCCGCAAATCCATGGAAGAGATCGGCGAAGATAAGCTGGAGGCCGGTGAAAAGGAGGCAATCGATAAAGCGATCGCCGAACTCGAAGAGGCAATGAAAGGCTCGGACAAGGACGCGATAGAGTCCAAGACCAAGGTCCTGACCGAGGCCTCCGGCAAGATGGCTGAACGGATGTATGCGCAGCAGGGCGGTGCGGCCTCCAGCGGTTCAGCTGGTGGTGGGACCAGCGAGGCGGGTGATGCATCGAACAAGTCGGATGACGATGTCGTCGATGCGGAGTTCGAAGAGGTCAAGGACGGCAAATAGGTTCGATGGCCTGGCGGTCGCTGACCGTTCCCGTTGAAGACCGTGCATCGGCCCCGAGGTCGATGCGCGGTCTCGTCTTTGGGTCGCCAGTCGACGTTTGATTTGAGACGATAATGGCAAAGCGCGATTACTACCAGATCCTTGGTGTGGCGAAGAACGCCAGCGAGGCCGAGATCAAGAAATCCTACCGGCGGCTGGCGATGAAGTACCATCCGGACCGCAACACCGGCGATGTGTCCGCCGATGCCGAGAAGACCTTCAAGGAAGCCAAAGAGGCCTACGAGGTCTTGTCGGATGCCCAGAAGCGTGCAGCCTATGACCAGTTCGGGCACGCGGGCGTCGACCCGTCGATGGGCGCCGGGCAGGGTTTTGGTGGCGGTGCCAGCTTCAGTGACATCTTCGGCGACGTGTTCGGCGACATCTTCGGGGGTGGTCGAGGGGGCGGAGGGTCGCGTGTCCAACGCGGCGCCGACCTGCGCTACAACCTAGAGTTGAGCCTCGAGGACGCCGTTGCCGGCACCAGCGTGAAGATCAAGGTGCCCACCTGGGTGCAGTGCGGCAGCTGCAGCGGCAGCGGTGCCAAGAAAGGGTCGTCACCAAGCACCTGCGGCACCTGCCAGGGTGCGGGCCAGGTTCGCATGCAGCAGGGCTTTTTCTCGGTCCAGCAGACCTGTCCCACCTGCCATGGTCGAGGCACGGTGATCGAAGATCCCTGTCCTGCCTGCCGTGGTCAGGGCCGCCTGCAAGAAACCAAGACGCTTTCCGTCAAGGTGCCGCCCGGTGTGGATACCGGCGACCGAATCCGCCTTGCCGGCGAGGGTGAGGCTGGCGATCATGGGGGGCCGCCGGGTGATCTCTACGTGCAAGTGCACGTCCGGGAACACCCAATCTTCACCCGCGACGACAGTCATCTGTATTGCGAAGTCCCCATTGCATTCACCACTGCGGCGCTCGGTGGGGAGTTGGAAGTCCCGACCCTGAATGGCAAGGTGATGCTCAAGATCCCGGAAGGCACACAGGCCGGCAAGATGTTCCGTATGCGTGGCAAGGGCGTCAAACCGGTACGCGGTGGTCCGCAGGGGGATCTGATCTGTCGCGTCCTGGTAGAGACGCCGGTCAAACTCACAGAGCATCAACGCAGTCTGTTACAGCAGCTTGACGAGTCGCTGAAGGGCGGTGGACGCAAGCACAGTCCGAATGCGCATTCCTGGGTAGACAGTGTGAAGGGGTTTTTTGAGAAGATGGGGCTGTGACGTGCGACTATCGCAGGTAATGGCTGCCGGGGATTTCGGTGGGTGCAGTCTCGCCGGGTGATGAACTTGCACGCTGCTGTGCGAGACCAATAACGGGAAAAATGCATGATCCGAGTGGCTGTCGTTGGCGCTGCAGGGCGTATGGGAAGGACTTTGATCGAGGCGGTCGCGGCGACAGAAGGGATGGCGCTGACGGCCGCGACCGAGGCGCCGGATTCCACACTGGTCGGCGCCGACGCGGGGGAGGCGTCCGGCATTGGGAGGCTGGGTGTCACTATCTCGCACAGCCTGACAAAAGTCGTCGACGACTTCGACGTTGTCATCGATTTCACGAGCCCAGCGGCCACAATGGTACATCTGGACGTCTGTCGTCAGCACGGCAAAGCGATAATCATTGGCACTACTGGCCTGGCTGAGCCGCAGAAGGCGGCAATCCAAGCGGCGGCCAGCGACATTGGGGTCGTGTTTGCACCGAACATGAGTATCGGTGTGAATCTCTGCTTTCGACTGCTCGAACTCGCCGCCCAGGTGTTGGGTGACGACGCGGACGTGGAGATCATCGAGGCGCATCACAGGCACAAGGTGGATGCGCCATCCGGCACCGCATTGCGCATGGGCGAGGTGGTTGCCGAGGCATTGGGGCGCGATCTGGCGAAGGTCGCCGTCTACGGCCGCGAGGGCCAGACCGGCGCACGCGACCCCCAGGCGATCGGTTTTGAGACCATCCGTGCGGGCGACGTGGTCGGCGAACACACAGTCTGGTTCGCGAGTGACGGAGAGCGCGTCGAGATCACGCACAAGGCATCGAGCCGGATGACCTTCGCCAAGGGCGCCGTGCGGGCCGCCTCCTGGCTCACTGGTCGAGGCAAGGGGCTATACGATATGCAGGACGTCCTCGGTCTGCGCTGAATGAGGATAGGGATCGCCGCGGCCTTGCTGCTGCTGTCGGCCTGCGGCGGGGAGCCGTCCAGCCCCGAGGACGCGGTAAAGGCCGTGATCGAGGCCCTGGAACAGGCCGTCGAGGCCGGCTCCCTCCAAGAGGCCGGTGCGTTGCTGCATCCGCTATACAAGGATCGCCAACATCCGAGCAAGCAAGCCGCGCTCGGCTCTTTGTGGGCCTATAGGCAGCGACACCGTGCGATTCATCTTTTCAGCGTCATCAAGACTGTCGATGTCTTACCGGCCGAGCGCAGCGCCAAGGCCGTTGTCTACGTCGCCATGACCGGCGTGCCCGTTGATTCGGTTGCGACCCTGGTCGCCGTGCGTGCCGATCTGTACCGTTTTGATATCGAATTCATCGCGGAAGGCGATGATTGGCGGATCCTGCACAGCGCTTGGCGACGTGCAGATCTATCGATGCTTCAAGGGCCCTCGGGCGACTAATCCGGGACGCGCAGCATCGGTGTGGGTACACTGATGACGCCATTCGCGCGCAGTAACGCGGCAAACCTAGCCGCGTCGGTCCGCCCTGGTGCGAGATGCGGTTTATGCTTGTGTTCGGCGTTGCGTCGGGAGAGGCCGGAAGCGTCATCGCCCAAATGAAATCGCGTGTGTTTACGATTTCGCTGGGAGTTGGCTGGCCACACAAGAATTCTCGAGGCTTGGTACCTGATGCAGCTGTCTGTCGTTGTCCCTGTTCTGAACGAGGCCGGTAACATCGAGCCACTCTTGGTGGAGGTTCAGAGTGTGCTGGATGGTAGATATGACTTCGAGGTCCTGTACGTCGATGACGGCAGCTGCGATGCGACCGCCAGTGAGCTGGAGACCGCCCGCCGGCGCCATCCGTGGCTGCGGGTTGTTACACATCGCCGCACCTGTGGTCAGAGTGCTGCGTTGCGCACCGGGTTGATGGCGGCCAGGGGGCGGTGGATTGCGACGCTCGATGGCGATGGCCAGAACGACCCCGACGACATCCCTCGTCTGTTGGACGTCGCCGGCGATATGGCGGCAGAGGGTCAACTTGCATTGGTGGCTGGCTATCGCAAGCATCGCCAGGATAACGCATTGAAACGTGTGTCTTCACGGGTGGCCAACGCGGTGCGCGGCCGGTTGCTCGGCGATGCGATCCCAGACACGGGTTGTGGTCTCAAGGTCTTTGCCCGCGCGGATTTTCTCACGCTGCCGTATTTCGATCACATGCATCGCTTTTTGCCTGCGCTGTTCCTGCGTGCCGGTGGCCGCGTGGCCTCGGTGGAGGTCAATCACCGCCAACGTCAGCGCGGCCAGTCTAAATATGGCACGCTGGATCGACTGCTGGCCGGCGTCGTCGATCTGCTGGGTGTGATGTGGCTGCAGCGGCGCGCTTGTCTCGCGGAGTCGACGGAATCCGGCGATGCACTGGATTGAAGCACAAGCCAGGGCGCGCGAGAAGCCGTCAGGACCGCGATAGGCCAGCGGCGAAAGGGGCAGTCCTTCATGTTGGTCGTCTATCTAAGCAATCTGACCTTGCGGCAATCCGCCAACCCAGACAAGCCAAGCCTATCGACGACATGAAGGGCCTCGGGCACCCTTTGCAGGCCGGCCTGGCGATTTTCGGCGCCTCGATCTCGTTGCTGGTGCTGGCCTTGTTCAGCCGGCATCTGCTCGCGGTCGATGAAACCCGCTATATCAGCGTCGCCTGGGAAATGTGGCTGCGCGGTGATCTTCTGGTGCCGCATCTCAATGGCGAGCCCTATGACCACAAACCACCGCTGCTGTTCTGGCTGATCAATCTGGCCTGGAAGTTGTTTGGTGTCGGTGAGGCGGCGGCGCGCCTGGTGCCCGCCATCGCCGGTCTCGTGGGAGCACTGCTGCTCATGCCGCTGGCTGTGCTGCTGTGGCCGCGACAGCGCGCTTCCGGCCCGGTCGCGGCATGGATACTGTTCACACTGACGCTGTGGGCCGTATGGACCACAGCGATGATGTTCGATCTGCTGGTCGCTGTATGTGCCGAGATCGCGCTGCTCGGTGTGCTGACCGCCTGGCGCAAGAGAGCGGCTGTGGGATGGCTGATCGCCGGGCTCGGTATCGGCCTCGGCATACTCGCCAAGGGCCCGGTCATCCTGATCTATGTGCTGCCCGCCGCGGTCCTCGCCCCGTGGTGGATCACAGAACAGCGCCCTGCATCCTGGCTTGCCTGGTATGGCGGGACGGCCGCTGCGATCTTGCTTGGGGCAGCGATCGGTCTGAGTTGGGCGCTGCCGGCCGCGGCGGCGGGCGGCGAGGCCTATGCCAACAGGATACTATGGGGGCAGACGACTGGTCGCGTGGTCGAATCCTTCGCGCATCGGCGTCCGATCTGGTGGTACCTGCCACTGCTGCCGTTGCTTTTGTTTCCCTGGAGCCTTTGGCCGCCGCTGTGGCGCGGTCTGCGCGAGCGCTCGCTGCAGGGTTGGGATAGCGGCGAACGATTAACGCTATTGGTGGCTGGGTCGGGCCTGGTTATCTTTAGTTCGATCAGCGGCAAACAGGCGCACTATCTGCTGCCATTGTTTCCCGCACTGGCGCTGTTGGCCGCACGCAGCCTGACCGACAAGGGGCCGTGGCAATCGCCGCCGACTTGGGCGATCTGGTTGCCGGCGGCACCGCTGCTGGCGCTAGGCGTGGCGTTCACGCTGGTGCCGGCTATCGGGGTCTTGGACAGCCGAGCGGCCTGGGTGGAACAGCTGCCGCCTTGGGTCGGCGCCCCGGTCTTGGCGGCGTTGATCTTGGCGATGGTAATCGCCCGCAGAGTCTCGGTCGTGGCCTGGCCGGGCTTGTTGTCATTGCTGTTCCTTGGCGCAACCTATTCGGGTGTCGTCAGGGATGTGGCCAAGAACTACGATGCCAGCGCGATGGCGTCAGTGATCGCGGCGCAGCAGGATTTGGGTCGGCCTGTTGCCTTCAGCGGGAAGTACCTGGGCGAGTTCAATTTTGCGGGTCGCCTGCAGATTCCGATTAAGCCGCTGCGTCGCCGGTCGGTCGCATCATGGGCGGCCGTGCATCCCGACGGCCTGCTGGTTCATCGCACCGAAGAACAGCCCGGCCCTGACGCTATGGGCATTCACTTCTGGCAAACCTATCGCTCTAACTACCTGGTGCTGCGTGATGTCTCCTCCTGGAGACCGGGTCCCGATGCCGCCCTTGATTGAGAGCGATCCCGATCATCGGCCGAACGGTGCAACGCGCAAAGGCGGCAGATGGCCGCCTTGCGTCGTCTGCGTCTAGCTGCCTAGCTCACTGGTGCAGTGCGGGCAGCGGGTCGCCTTGATCGGGATCGACGTAAAGCAGTGGGGACACTCCTTCTCAGTCGGCTCAGCCGGTGGCTCTTCCTGCTTTTTCTGCAGCGAGTTCATCCCCTTGATCAGCAGGAACACCGCAAACGCAACGATGGTGAAGCTGATGACACTGTTGATGAACAGACCGGCGTTCAGGGTCACCGCGCCGGCATCCTTGGCCGCTAGCACGGTGGCATAGGGCCCCGCTGTTGCTCCGTCTTTGAGCGTGACGAACAGGTCAGCGAAATCGACGCCGCCCAGCAGCAGGCCGATCGGTGGCATGATCACGTCATCGACCAGGCTCTTGACGATAGTGCCGAAGGCGCCGCCGATGATGATTCCGACTGCCATATCGACGACGTTTCCGCGCATCGCGAATTTTTTGAACTCTTCCAGGACCGCCATAATTAACTTCTCCTTACACTGTTGACCGCCCAACAAGGGCAACAGAAGATTCCTGCCCCATCAAACCGGGGCGAGGGCCATGTCCCTTTGTTTGATGCCTTCGATCAGGCACTCTTATCATGGTGATTCAGGATGGATTCCCGAACCGCGGCGAATCCTACACTTGATGGTCCCTGTTCGCCAGCGAACCATCTGACGGCCGCGCGCAGCTGAGGCAGCAGGCGCTTGCGCAGCATCAGCCGGCCGCCGGGGTGCAGGTCACACCGGACCGCGGCGTCACGGTCTTGTGTCTCACCCACGGCCCCCCGGCCGGGTCAGCTTTGACCATAGACCGGGATCGCCGCGCCGGTGACACAGCGCGCGGCGTCAGAGGCTAGAAACAGCACGACATCGGCCAGCGCCTCCGGCGGTACCCAGTGGCTGAAATCGGCGTCTGCCATATCCTGGCGGTTCTGTGGTGTATCTATCGTGCCGGGCAAAATGCAGTTGACGTTGATGTTGTGGAACTTGTTCTCCGCGGCCAGCGACTGAGTCAAGGTGAGTACCGCGGCCTTCGAGGCACAGTAGGGTCCCATACGCCCCTTGCCATGCTCTGCCGCTCGCGCTGAGACATTGATGATGCGACCGCCGCCACTGTCGAGCATCGTTGGGATCACCCGTCTACAGGCATGAAAGACAGAGCGTACGTTCAGGTCCATCATGAAATCCCAGTCGCGATCCTCTGTGTCCTGGATCAAGGGCCCCATCGTGAAACCACCGGCGATGTTGGCGAGCACGTCGATCCGTTGAAACGCCGCCAGGACCTGAGTGATGCAATCGTCCACCGCCGCGGGGTCGATCAAATTGGTTGGGAACACCTTGGCGGATGCCTGTCCGGAACAGGCGTCGATTGTCTGGTGCATGCCGTCGACATTGCGGTCCAGCAGGGCGAGATGGGCACCACGAGCAGCAAAGGCCTGCGCGACCGCCCGGCCGAGGTTGCCGGCAGCACCGGTGATGATCACTACTGATTCATTGAATTCTCTCATCTGGGATCTCTGTTTGTTGTGTTGACAGGTC
>JBATKF010000520.1:0-4374 GCA_049669185.1 Sedimenticolaceae bacterium
GGGCCGGGATGCGCCGCCAGCACCATGTCACGCCACTCAGGCCGAGCGCGGCCAACAGGCCGACATGCAAGCCCGATATGGCCATGAGATGACTCGTACCGGTGGCGCGAAACAGTTCACGGGCCTCCGCCGTAAGGCCAGATCGATCACCGACGCTGATCGCGCGGATAACGCCACGTGCAAAGGCCGAGGCCGGCGCCGCATCGACTGCATTGCTGACGCGTTGGCGCAGGCGATTCAGCCAGCAGCAGTCCGCACCTGAGCCGCGCTGGACGGTCGGCTGCGCCTGGACATATCCGGTGTAGCGGACACCCTGCCAATACAGCCAGCCTTCGTAGTCCCAGGCGCCGGGCGTCGCATAACCATGTGCCGTCCGCAGGCGCACCGGCAGGCGCCAGGCCTCTCCCGGGTTTATCTGCGGCGCGTCCCACCAGCTGAGCCGCAAGAGCCATCGACCGGCGAGCGGTGCCTCGAGACCGTCGATGCGGTCCGCCTCGAACAGGAATCGTGTGACCTGGTCGGAGCGCTCTACCAGCGATATCAGCCGCCCGCTGACCTCCACGTCTAGGACCTGCTGTTCTCCCGGGAGGAACGCCGGCAGCGTCAGCAGCGCATAGATGTGCGACCATGTAAAGCCGGAGAGAAGCGCCGCGACCGGGAGGCCGCGCCAGACTAGGATCCACCCCAGCATCATGGCGATTTCGAGCAGCACCCAGCGCCAGTCAGGCAGCCAGGAAAGCTGGTGAAATAGCAGGACACCGAGACTGAAAAACAGTGCGAACCGCAGCACCTTCCCTCCATGGAACGTGTCTTCCGGGGTTGAATGGGCGATTCCCTGGCCCACACACAGCCGCGGCAAATGCGGCCGCCAGGTGTTCCCGCTGGGGAAAAGAACCCGGCAGCCGCTATTCTGTCACAAGAACCCGGTTCAATAACCGTCGCTTGCGCAAGCGGACGCCCGGACGCCGTGGTAATGCGGTAGCAACCGTGCTTCAATCACCTCGCGGAGCCAACTCGCCCAGTCTATGCCCAGACATTTCATCAAACGCTACGCGCCCGACCCCAAGGCGCTGAAAAAGCACAAACATCTGAGGCACCTCGGTACCCTACTGCACGATGAGAATCTTTGGCATCTGAATCGGCGCTCGGTCGCCGGCGGCATCGCGGCCGGCCTTTTTTGGGCAATGATCCCAATCCCGATCCAGATGGTCACGGCCGCCCTTTCGGCCGTGTTCTTCCGCGTCAACCTGCCTATCTCGGTGGCCCTCGTCTGGCTGACGAACCCGATTACCATGCCACCCGTGTTTTATTTCAACTATCTTCTCGGCACCTGGTTGCTCGGTTCCCCGCCTGATGTTGGCCATTTCCAACCGTCGCTGGAGTGGTTCAGCCGGGAGATAGGCGCCATATGGTTGCCGCTATACCTAGGCAGTTTCGTGTCGGGTACGCTGCTGGCCGGCCTCGGCTATGGGCTGATGCGTATCTACTGGCGCTGGCATGTCCTCAAGCGCTTCCGGGCCCGAACCGGCGAACGCGCGCAGGCGAAACCCCACCCTAGATCGGGTGCAGACGGCCATCGCGCAGCGTCAGCACACGATGCATGCGCGACGCCAGATCGAGATCGTGGGTGACGATGACAAAACTGGTCCCCTGCTCGCGATTCAGCTCCAACAAGAGATCGTAGACCGATTCCGCGGTCTGCCTATCGAGGTTGCCTGTCGGCTCATCGGCCAGGACACAGGACGGGTTGGCGACCAGTGCACGAGCGACCGCCGTACGTTGGCGCTCTCCGCCGGATAGTTCGGCCGGCTTGTGCCGGACGCGGTTGCCCAACCCGACCCGCTCCAACAAGGCCATCGCCTTCGCTGCGGCGACGGCGGCGGAGGCGCCGCGTATGAGCAGCGGCATCGCAACATTCTCCAGCGCGCTGAATTCAGGCAACAGGTGATGAAACTGGTAGATGAACCCGATCGCCTGATTCCGCGCGATCCCACGGCGTTTTTCGTCCAGCGAGCTAAAGGCCTTGCCGAGCAGGGTCACCTCACCTGCGGTCGGCTGGTCCAGGCCTCCAAGGCAATGCATCAGCGTGCTCTTGCCCGACCCAGACGCACCCACGATGGCCACTTGTTCACCATCTGCCAATATGAAGTCGAGCTCGCGCAACACCTCGATGGTCGCCGGACCCGAATCAAACACCTTGCCCAGCGCGTGACAGGCCAGCACGCCGTCCTCATTCATAGCGCAGGGCCTCTGCTGGCTGCGTCCGGTAGGCACGCCAGGCAGGGGCAAGCGTCATCAGCAGGCTGAGCAGGAATGAACCGATGCCGACCATGGCGACATCGATCAGCTGCACATCCGACGGCAGCTTGGCGATGTAATAGATGCTGGGGTCGATGAACTGGATGCCGAAAGCCTGCTCGACGGCCGCCACCGCTGACTCGATATTGAGCGCCAGCGCCAGCCCACCAACGATGCCGATCGCCGTGCCGATAGCGCCCAGCGTCGCACCCTGAACGATGAAGATACGCATCACCTGGCCCGGCGAGGCGCCGAATGTCTTCAGAATCGCGATATCGCTTTGTTTGTCCACGACCATCATCACCAGGGTCGACACGATATTGAACGCGGCAATCACGACGATGAAGAAAAGCAGCAGCCCCATCATGCGCTTTTCCATCTTCAAGGCGGCAAAAAAATTGCGATGGTAATCGGTCCAGTTCAGCACCCGATAGCGGCCCTGCAGGGACTCTGCGAGTTCGAAGGCCACCCGCCGCGCCTGCCAGACGTCATCGAGACGCAGCCGGACACCGGTGACGGCATCACCCAGCTGCTGCAGTACCGCAGCGTCCTTGATATGGACAATCGCGACCCCGCGGTCGTATTCGCCCATACCCACCTCGAACAGCCCCACGACGGTGAAACGCTTGAGACGCGGCATACTACCGGCCACGGTCACCGTGACCTGAGGGACGATGACGGTCACCTTGTCGCCGAGGGCGACACCCAACACCTGCGCGAGCTCGCGCCCCAGAATGACGCGGAACTTGCCTGCCTCGAGATCGCTCAGCTCGCCCGCGATCATATGCGCGCCGACGTCCACCACCGCGGATTCCAACGCCGGATCGACCCCGCGTATTACTGCGCCGGTGACCTCACGCTGGTGACTCAGCATCGCCTGACCCTCGACATAGGGCGCTGCGCCAATAACACGCGGATGTCGACTGGCCAGGACCATGGCCTCCTCCCAGTCGCGCATGCGCCCGTCGAGCGCCCGGACGTCGCCATGCGAGGCCATGCCGAGGATGCGCTCGCGAACCTCTTTATGAAAGCCGTTCATTACCGACAGCACGGTGATCAACACCACGACACCCAGTGCAATGCCCAAGGTGGAGATCAGCGAGATAAAGGAAATAAAGTGATTGCGTCGTCGTGAGCGCGTGTAGCGGAGACCGACGAACAGGGACAGCGGACGGTACATGGGGCGAATTAAATCACAAAGCGGGATATTCCGAGGCGCGAATAACCGCTGATTGGTTGTCCTTCGCCATTTCATGGTTAAACTGAAACAAATGGGGCAGATCGTCTTGGCGGCTTGGTAGGCCTGCCCTGCGGCCTGCCTCGATTGAAGTCCATCAGTGGAGTTGAAGATGAAAGGACTAGGTTTGGCCCTGATGCTTGTCGCCGCTACGAGCATGAGCGCATATGCAGATGTACTGCTGCTGGAGGCCATCGAGGCCGCGCCGCCCAATACCAGCAGTGGGGTAATGCGTCCGAGCCGCGGCGCCAGCATGCCGCAGGTCAAGGCGAAATATGGCGAACCCGAAGCCGTCAAAGGCGCCGTCGGGGAGCCACCGATTACCCGCTGGGTCTACCCAAATTACACGGTGTATTTCGAGCATCAGAAGGTCGTAGACGTCGTGGTTCATCGCTAAGTGCCCGAGCGGGCCGGATGTCGACTGCCGGCGGAATGGGAACCACAGTCCGGTGTCATGCTCACCTGGCCTCACGCGAATACCGACTGGGGTCCAAACCTCGATAACGTCTATCAGGTGTTTGCGGCCATCGGGTCCGCCATCGCCGCGGGGGAATTGCTGCTGTCGGTCTGTCGATCGACGGCACATGCGGCAACCGTCGGCCACTGGTTGCGCCAGGGCGGTGCCCCTGCCGATCGATTGCGCTTTTGCATCGCCGACAGTAACGACACCTGGGCCCGTGATCATGGGCCATTGACGACGCTGGTCGACAACACCCCCTTGCTGAATGATTTCGTCTTCAATGGTTGGGGCGGTAAGTTCGATGCCGAACTGGACGCCGCGATCACCGGCCGGCTGGCGTCCGCTGGGGTATTCGCCGACACCGAGGTTGCGCGGCGGC
>JBATKF010000521.1:0-1938 GCA_049669185.1 Sedimenticolaceae bacterium
AGGTCCGCGATGCGATCAACGTCTTGGCCGCCACCCGCACGGACACAAAGCCTTATTTCGGAGACAAGTCACAGCTCAACCCCCTCTATCATCTGCTCGGCACTGCCATGGGCTGGGGTGGCAATCCGCCTGAAGCAGCAATGTATGACACCGTTTATCCGGCGCATAACGACGGCGAGACACCGCATTCATTGACCGTCAAGGATGTCCCGGTTGACGGATTCTGGTCGATTACCGTCTACAACAAAGAAGGCTTCATGGAAAAGAACGACCAAAACGCGTATTCGTACAACAACGTTACCGCAGCAAAAAATAGCGATGGCAGCATCACGGTGAACTTCGGCAGTGGACCTGACGCCATTAACAATCTGCCGATCAGCGCAGGTTGGAATTACGCCGTCCGCATGTATCAGCCACAGCGCGCGATAATCGATGGATCGTGGACGTTCCCCCGTGCAGAGCCGGTCAGGTAAGACCCTTCCACCGCATCCGCGTACGCAAAGATGATTACGTCTATTCTCTGAGCCGGGCAAGGACAATCAATATGGTCAAGTTCTTAATGTGCCTCACCAGGCACCCGAAACTGAGTCGCGAGGAGTTCCAGGACTACTGGAAAAACAAGCATGGCCCTTTCTTCATGCAGCATGCCCAGACGATAGGGGCGAGGCGCTATGTGCAATCACATACGGTGACGACTCCGCTCAACGACGGCCTGCAATCCTCGCGCGGCATGCTGCCTGCGTTCGATGGGGTTGCCGAGGTGTGGTTCGACTCTGAAGAGGCACTGATTGCCGGAATGAGTTCACCCGAGGGCCAGAAAATGGCTGCCGCCCTGCAGGAAGACGAAGGCAATTTCATCGATCACTCGAAGTCGTCGGCATTCCTGGTTCGCGAAGACGAATTCTGAACTTTTATCTCCCCAGCGAGCCGGGAGACGAGCGAACAACGCCGGGAGCAAACAACCATGTCCAGATCGCTACGCTCTTACTTGGCCGGTTTCTGTGTGGTTTTGCTTGTCAGCACCACAATTGCCCACGCCCAGCCAGCGCCATTGGACCGCACTGTCCTACCCATCACTGAGCCGACACCTCCCACCTATACCGAGCTCGACGTACGGACCACCCAGCCACCGCCGCGGTTCGAAGTCCAGACACCGGAGGGCGCACCCAACGTCGTGATCATATTGATCGACGATCTGGGGTTTGGGGCAACCACGACGTTCGGTGGACCGATAGAGACACCGACACTGGACAGGCTCGCGAGTGAGGGCCTGCGGTACACCAATTTCCATACGACTGCGCTTTGCTCTCCGACCCGGGTGGCGCTCAAATCCGGCCGCAACCATCACACCGCGAATGCCGGTTCGATCATGGAAACGGCCACTGCGTATCCAGGCAACACCGGCAAGATACCGAACAGCGTCGCACCACTGGCGGAGATGCTGCGCCTCAACGGCTACAGCACCGGCGCGTTCGGAAAATGGCATGAAACCGCGCCTTGGGAAACCAGTATTTCCGGACCATTCGATCGCTGGCCCACACGCCAGGGGTTCGACAAGTTTTACGGCTTTATCGGTGGCGAGACGGACCAATGGGCGCCATCGCTCTTCGACGGCGTCACCAGAGTGCATCCACCGAAAAAGAAAGGCTACCACTTCACCGAGGATATGACAGATCAGGCGATCAACTGGATGAAGGCCCAGCAGTCTTTCACCCCGGACAAGCCGTTCTTCATGTATTTCGCCACCGGCGCCGTGCATGCGCCGCACCACGTCCCTCGGGACTGGATCGCGAGGTACGAGGGCCGGTTCGACGACGGCTGGGACAAGGTGCGTCAGGAAACACTGGCACGCCAGAAGAAGGCCGGCATTGTCCCGGCCAACACCGACCTGCCGCCACGACCGGAGGACCTGGCTGCCTGGGACTCGCTGCCCGAAAC
>JBATKF010000522.1:0-2314 GCA_049669185.1 Sedimenticolaceae bacterium
CCCCAGACTGAGTTGATAGGGGAAGGTAGGGAGCCGAGACGTGCAGGTAATCGGATTTCGCTCGCCCTGGACCTGAAACCCTACGAAAACGTTTATGAATCAGGCTGAATCTTCGGCAAATCAGAAATTGGACTCGAAAATTCTTTTTTTAAATCAATGGATTACGTGCTAAAAATTGGTGGAAACGCCGACAATCACATTGCCTTATAAATCAGCGCCTTAAAATGCGAAATGCCGATTATGCCCCCACAGATACCCCCAAAACCATACGGCTGATTAACCGTCTGAAATAAAACCGATTTTATCGCTTCTCCGGCGCTCGCCACGCATGGAATCGCTCCAGTGCATCGGTACTGCCGACCAGGGCGCGTGCCCGTCGGCGTCGTTACATCGTATAACCCAGTTGGTCATCCAGTAGATCCTGCGCGCGGCGTTCGCGAAGGATTCCTCGAATCGTTTCGCTGCCGCCCAGGCATCGACTATCTTTCGTGACTCTTATTTTGCCTAATCCTGAATCGCGGCTCGCCGTAAATCCTCTTCGCGGCGCCACGGTTCTCGCTGAGCCTCTGAGCATTGGCGTTCGCGCTTGGACTGGCGTTCTCGCTCCTCGACAAGTCGTGCGATGTCGATGATGGAGTTCTCCCGCTCACGGACGATGGCCGGCATGAGGCTCGAAAGGTCCCGGGTCGACGGCTCTCGCCACTGCTGTCTCAATGGGCTCGCGGGCAGGTGAGTTGGTCTGGAGGCGCAAGCTGACTATGCTGGGCAAGAATCCACGCTGTTGACGACGAACATTGAGCGGGCTAATCTTCCTTACCAACGGTAAGGCGATTGCTCATGTCTACTTCAACGGTAACGTCAAAAGGCCAGATCACCCTTCCCCGAGATGTCCGGCAGGCGCTGGGCTTGGGTGTAGGAGACAAGGTCGATTTCGTGGAAGTTGAAGGTGGTTTCATACTCGTCCCGCTGAGGAAAGATGTGCGCGGCCTTAAAGGAAAATTCGCCGGCCGCGTCAAACGGCCGGTCACCATCCAGGAAATGGACGACGCGATTGTTCAATCGGCGGCAGAGCGCCAAGAGGGATGATTGGACTGGACACAAACGTTCTTGTCCGCTACCTCACGCAAGATGATCCAGATCAGGCTGCGCGCGCGACCCAAGTAGTCGAGCAGGTACTGGCGGAGGATACGCCAGGCTTTATCGGCTTGGTCGTGCTGGTCGAGGCAGCTTGGGTTTTGCAGCGGCTATATCGGGCAAGTGCCGAGGAAATTCGAGAGACGGTGACTGACCTCTTGGGTAGTCGTGCCATAGTGGTTGAGAATCGGGATGTTGTCGCACGCGCCCTAGCACTTTCGAAACAGAACTCCTGCGGTTTCGCTGACGCAATTATCGCCGCTTCGGCCTTCAACGCTGGTTGCGACCAGGTAATCAGTTTCGACCGTGGGGCCGTGCGCGCTGGAATGACGCTGGTCGAATAACCAGGCGCTATGGCGCAGTTTGATTCCTGCGTACCTGCTTGCGTCTCGTCACACCCAACCGTCGGGCGGCGCACGCAGCCCCGGCAACCGCAATCCGCAGAAAAACCACACCGGGCAACACTTCTGGCCGAACCTTTTCCTAGGACGGTGGCTCAAGGGGGGTGGATACGTGAGATTTCAGACGATCATGAACGGTCTGAAACGCCATGCCTACGGGGGTCAGGGTGTTAGCAGGCCGTTGAAAAGCAGGCGGCTTTACCGGCCATCGCGATGCTGCTATCGAATTTTCTCGGGGCGTATGCCGCCCAACGTCGCTCGAATCGGCATTTTTGGCTGAAAACCCGGATTCCAGGCGGACCAACCCTTCGACACCGCCATCAGCAACATGCGGACACCCCCAAGTTGCGCATCCGAACCAGATTGTAGGCCGCGAACGTGAGGACAAACTGAAAGTCCAACTTCGCGCGGCCGACGAATCGGCTCTTGCGCATGCCGCCGATGGTCTTCGCCCAGCCAAAGCCTTCCTCGATCCGCTTGCGGATCCGTTGGCTGACGGCATAACCCTCGTGGCGGGTGGTGCGTCCATCGATCGCCGATGAACGGTTGCTGGTGTTCTGCGCCACGTGCGGTGTCACGTTTGCACACCGCAGATCATCGACGCAGCCCTGGGTGTCGTAGTTTTTGTCCGCGCCCAGCGTCACACGGTGTGTGCCACTGAGCGCTGCGGCCATGTCGACGGCGGCCTCCCGTTCGGCCGTGCCAGTCGCCTGCGTCACCTGGGCGTCAACCACCAGGCAATGGCGGTTGTCCATCAGCACATGACCCAGGAAACTCAG
>JBATKF010000523.1:0-7122 GCA_049669185.1 Sedimenticolaceae bacterium
TGCCAGCGACCGATTCAGCATGCCGATGATGCTTCAACAAACGGCAAGGAACTTCAAGGATTTCCCACCTATGGAGTTTTCAGAAGGCACAGCAGGTCACTCAGCTACCCTGTTATTTCAAGATCACGCAGGAGGCGCTGGATCTTTGCTGCAAGAATCGTCGGATTTTGCCATTGACTGAAATCACCGATATTGCGATTGTCGCGCAGCTTGACGGCCCATGATGCTTCAGTGTGCATAACGGCATCGTCGATGCGGATAGGAATGACGACCAGGCTGTTGCTGCGTTTTCGTTCCTCGGCAAACGCCTTGGTAATCTCGTCTTCCACCCAACCACTAGAAAGTGAGTTGTCGGACAATACGAGCAAGACCTTGTCATTCAGCTTTATAGCTTGATCCAGGGAATCTAGGATCTTCGCGCCGATCTTCATGTCTTCAGGCGCGTACCAGCATCGTACGCCATGTTTCTGCAGCTCGGCATGCAAGTGATTCGCAAAAGCTTCGTCCCTGCCTGCGTAGCTGATGAAGCATGAGTAGTACTGGCCGGCTTGATCGAATATCGATGAGAGTTGTGAAATCACTCGTTCGGGCAGCCCGCAGCCTTGCAGAAAGACCAGGGGCAGGTTGCCTGACAGTTGCAGCGTACGTAAGTCCATTATGCTGGGACCGCGATGACGGCAGGTGTCCAAGCCTTTTACTGAGTTGAGTGTTGTATCAGCAAAGACGGTTTCCGATAACAAGGCGCCGGTGAAGTTTGCTTTGTGGAGCTGTGCCCCGAGCAGGTCAGCACGTACGAGGCTGGCTGATGCGAGATTCGCGCCGGTCAGGCGCGCTCCGCGTAGATCGGCTTTGTATAGATCGGCCTCTGCTAAGTCGGCCTCAAGCAGGTTACTCATGGCCAGATCTGCACCGCAAAGGCGCGTACCGTTGAGGACGGCTTTGCGTGCGTTCACTCGGCGCAGACTGGCACCGCTTAAGTTGTTGCCGCTGAGATTGGCCTTGACCAGGCGCGCCTTGTCCAGTCTGACGTTTTGCAGGTTTATACCTTGCAGGTCCTGTCCTGAGAGGTCTGCTTTGGCCAGATCAATCTGGAGCTCGGGATGCTCGTCGCGCCACTCGTTCCAGTCTTCTGGTGCCGTTTGCAGTAATCTATAAGTCGGTTCTTTCATCAGCGATTTATTAAGCGAGCCGGGGCGGAGCCATGTCATGCTCGGTTCGGCATAATGCCAACGTTTGATCCCTTAGTGTTGGGTTATGAGAGACTTTTGTGGCTCAGCCGCTGTCTCGAACGCCAGCGTCAACGTCGATTTTGTGCCGAGCCAAGAACGGATTTGTTGATTTTAGGGCGTGTTTACATTTTTGGCACGTCATCTGCTTATTGCACACGGAGAAACCCAGGGCGGATACGATTCCAGTCGGCTTTTTGTGCTGTGGTCCGTATCTGCCAATTTTTCCGTTCGTGGAAATTAATCAATGAACGCCAGGAGAAGAAAATGACGCCCAGAATGCTGACAAGTAAAGAGTTCGATTTGAAAGCGGAATCCGCAGGGGGGCCGCGGGCAGACGTGTCGCAGGAACTTGCCGCTACCAATCCGATAGGCGCTACTTAACCCGTCAACGCGGGCCCCCTGGAGGATTTGGCCGAGTTTGAGCGGTTTGATCCTTCAAATACCTAGCCCGACTGGCCCGTTCCTCAAACCGGTAACACGCAGCTACAGGAGATCGCCCCACGGCCGTGGCATTGTCACATTCACCGGCCGGTAGGTTGCAATCATGATCCTGCTAAATATTGGGCACATGTGACCGCGGACCAAACGGCAAATGCTCGGTCAGGGAACAGCCGGTGGCGCTTGGCACTCGTCGTTGCCTCGAGTTCCATAGTCATTCTGCATTGCGATGACCACGCCGGAACTGTCGGCGATATCGTCGACGGCCTTCAATTACACTTCTCTAGCTCCGCAGAAAGCTCAGGAAAACTGCCGAGCGTTAGTGCTGTGGGTCACGAAAAAGGGAGCATGTTGATTTTATTGCGTAATCCGGGGTGATGGCCGATCGTGCAATCCATGATCCGGTTGATTCAATTCGTTCTAATTTTGGTGACGACGTCTGTCCGATCGCGGTTGTCGTTGCAGGCGGAGAACGCGGCGCTGCGGCACCAGTTGGCCGTGTACCGGCATTCGGGGCAAAAGCCCGGTATCCGCCCGGCAGATCGCCTGCTCTGGTCCGTCATGTCGAGGCCGTGGGCGGGCTGGCGCGCCGCGCTGATCTTTGTGCAGCCTCGAACGGCCGCCGTCTGGCAAAAGAAGCGATTCCGTGAATACTGGCGTGCCCTCAGTCGATTGGGCGGTCCTGGCCGGCCTCCGATTTCGCGTGAACTGAGGGAACTCATCGGGCGGATGTGGAAAGCCAATCCGACGTGGGGCTCGCCGAGAATCGTTGCCGAGTTCGCGAAGCTTGGAATCGAGGTCGCCAAGTCGACCGTGGAAAAGTACCAGCCCAAGCGAGCCGGGCCGCCGTCGCCCACTTGGCGGACGTTTCTCGACCACCACCTCCGAGATCTGGTATCGATCGACTTTTTTATTGTCCCAACTGTTACCTGTCGCGTGCTGTTCGTCTTTGTCGTTCTCGCCCATGATCGACGGCGAATCGTCCACTTCAACGTGACGGAACATCCAACGGCGCAGTGGACCGCGCAACAGATTGTCGAAGCGTTCCCGTTTGATACTGCGCCGAGTTATCTGATTCGAGATGGCGATGGCCTATACGGTGAGCGCGTTACGCGGAGGATTAAAAGTCTGGGTGCAAACGAGGTCACCACGGCACCTGCGTCGCCATGGCAGAACGCCTATGTGGAACGCGTGATTGGGAGGCTACGCCGAGAACTCTTCGACCACGTCATCGTGCTCAACGAGCGGCATCTCGAGAGACTTTTGTCGTCGTATCTGGATTATCATCACCTGTGGCAAACACACCAGTCCTTGAATGGCGACGCGCCGCACGGACGTCCCTTACGCGCAGCGGAACCCAGCGACGTTGTGGAATTCCCAGCCGTTCAGGGCCTTCATCATGTCTATCTTCCGACGCCTGCATGAGTATTCGGGACCCACAGGAGGTGTGCCGGACTTTTGCCGAGATGAGTCCGGACCAGTTGTGCATTGTTCTGCAATCTGCAACGAGCGCCACTGCCAATAGATCAATTAAAACAATAGGTTGAAAAATATTTCGTAGCTACGAACCAGGCGGTCGGGAGTTCGAATCTCTCCGGGCGCGCCATGTAAACCAAAAGGCCCGCCGTGTGCGGGCTTTTTCGTTTACCGGGATACCCGAGATTCGAACGCCCGACTATCCTGAGGGATGAGTTCGACCAGCGACCTCAGGGAGCGCAGAACGCCGGCTATGCCGGCGGCCCCGCAGGTGCGATGCCAGGGGACCGATGCATGCAGGGTAAGACGTTGACTGATCTCTCATTGCGGCAGCGCAATGCGATACTGATCGGCCTGCTGGTTCTCGTGGTTATCGGTGTCGGTATCCTCGAGCCGATTCCGCAGGATCCCGGCTACCATCTTTTTGCCGACAGCCGTAAGTGCTTCGGCATCCCCAACTTCAACGATGTCGTATCGAATATCGGTTTTACGCTGGTGGGGTTGCTGGGGCTCTTCCTGGTAATCGGAGAGGGTCGCCGGAGCCTCTTTGCCGAATCGGTTGATGCGCGTCCCTATAGCATCTTCTTTATCGCCGTGGCCTTGGTCGGTATTGGTTCCGCCTATTATCACTGGGCACCCTCCAATGAACGACTGTTTTGGGATCGGCTGCCGATTGCGATCGCCTTCATGGCCATTACATCGGCAACCGTCGCAGATCGTATCGATGCCAAGGCGGGCAACGGCTGGCTACTCCTCTTGCTGCTTGCGGGGGGTGCGGCGAGCCTGATTTATTGGCACTGGACAGAATCCCTGGGGCGCGGTGACCTCCGCCTCTATGCCATCGTGCAGTTCTACCCGATGCTCGCCTTACCTGTGGTGATCGCGCTGTTTCCCCGGCACCGTTACACCGTGGGACGTTATCTGGCCTGGGTCATCGTATGGTATGCCGTGTCGAAGGTGCTCGAACATTTCGACCGGGAGATTTTCGAACTTCTCGGTCACGCCGTAAGTGGACATACGCTGAAACACCTAGCGGCGGCGCTCGCAACCCTGGTTGTGTTAAAGATGCTGTCATCGCGCAGGCATAGCGGACATTTTCCGTGCTGACCTGGCCAGGCGAGTTCCATCTGCTAGGCTTCACAAGCGGTCCAATAAACACGGCAACCTTCGGGTCCAGAAACAAGCCGCAGACCCTGAGCAACACGCTCAATAACAGCCAGAGTGAGGAGATTGAGGCGATGCGTACAAAAACACGAGTGGCATCAGCGGTTTGTCTGATCTTGCCATGGGTGGTCGGTATCGGTTTCGCGGCGAGTGACGAACAAAACCTGGAAAAGCTGGGGGCTTTCAAGCGGACCGATACGGCCCCGATGAAGCGTGTGGAGCAGGGCGGCAAATATGCGGCCAACCTGCAGAAGATGCTGCAGCAGATCAAGATGCCGCCGGGCTTCAAGATCGAGCTGTTCGCGATCGCGCCCGATGCCCGACATATGGCGGTCAGTCGCAACAAGGCCACTGTGTGGATCGGCACCCGCAAGAACACCGTGTGGTCGGCGACCGACCGGGACATGGACAACGTTGCGGACACCGTGGAGGAGTTCAGCCCGAGCGTCAAGTTCGATATCCCCAACGGTGTCTGTTACTCCGACGACGGGTTTCTGTTCATCGCGGAGCGCAACCGGGTGATGATGTTTCCCGCGGCCGAGTTCTTCATGGAGGGTTCGGATACCGTCGCGGTCCCGATCGTGAAGCAGGGCGAACTCATCCCGCCCGACGAGGAGTCCTACAATCACACCGCGCGGGTGTGCGCCCTCGGTCCGGACAACAAGCTGTATATCAGTCTAGGCCAGCCGCACAACGTCGCGCCGGCGGACAAGCTGGCCTTGTACGACGAATGGGGCATCGGCGGCATCATCCGGATGAACCGCGACGGGTCCGAGCGTGAGGTGATCGCCACCGGGGTGCGCAACTCGGTCGGCCATGCGTTCAACCCGACGGACGGCAGCCTGTGGTTCACCGATAACCAGGTGGACGGCATGGGGGACGAGATCCCCCCCGGCGAGATCAACCGGATGCCCAGCGAGGGGATGTGGTACGGCCACCCCTACTATGGCGGCGGCGAGGTCAGGACCGACGAATACAAGGACCAGGAGATCCCGGCGGAGCTGACCGCCAAGTACGTGAAGCCGCAGGTCGAGACCATCGCCCATGCCGCTGATCTCGGCATGATGTTCTACACCGGCAACATGTTCCCAGAGAAGTACAAGAACGCGATCTTCAGCGCCCAGCACGGCTCGTGGAACGCCGTGAAGCCGCGTGGTGCCCGGGTTATGGTTACCTTCCTGGACGGCGACGGCAATGCCGCGCTGACCGAACCCTTTGCCGAGGGCTGGATGACCGACAGCGGCTACTATCTGGGGCGCCCGGTCGATGTGCAGCAATATGTGGACGGTTCCATCCTGGTGTCGGACGACAAGGCCGGCGCCGTGTACCGGATCTCCTACCAGGGGGGTTGATCAATAGCGGGCCGGAGATCGTCTCCGGCCCGTCTTTTCGGTGCAACTAAGCGGTACTAGAGAATGCATTCGAGGGCGTATGCGGCAGGCGCTGACACACGACTGCGTGTCATAAGATCACTAGGGATGTGTGCGCTTGCGTGCCTGACGCACCAGGTGGCCGCGGGCGACATCTCTGCCGGCAAGGCCAAGGCCGAGCAGCTGTGTCAGACCTGTCACGGGATGGACGGCCGCGGTACCCAGGCCATGGTCGCCAACATCGGTGGCCAGCAGAAACAGTATCTGGTCAAACAGCTGAACGCCTTCCGTTCCGGCGAGCGTGAGCATTCCCAGATGACCATCATCGCGCGCATGCTGAGCGATGAGGATGTCGACAATGTCAGCGCGTGGTATTCCAGCATCGTCGCCAGCTTCGAGATACCGCAATAGCCGTTCGCATCTGACTAGTCCGATACGGGCGTATCCGCCCCTCCGGCGGGCGACCCCACCGGATGCCGCAGCGCCCGGGCGACGTTGCGTTTGTTACGCATGATCGGTTGCGGAACGGCACGCATACCGGCGGCCTGTGCCACCGCCTCCAGAATCAGATGGTGTGACGTGGATTTACTGCACGCCGGGTCGGTGGCCGCGGCATCGCCGGTCAACAGGTAGGCCTGGCAGCGGCAGCCGCCGAAACAGGTCGCGCGCTCGTCACAGCCCGCACAGGGCTGCTGCATCCAAGACTCGCCGCGGAAGTAATTGAAATCGGGCGAGTCGTTCCAGATCCATTCGAGGCTGTGATCACGCACGTTCGGCAGCGTGAGGCCAGGCAGGTCGGCGGCGGCATGACAGGGCAGTGCGGTGCCGTCCGGCGCGACACTGAGAAAGATCCGCCCCCAGCCATTCATGCAGGGTTTGGGCCGGCCCTCGAAATAGTCCGGGACGACGAAATAGATCTTCATGCGATCGCCGTAGCGCGCCTGATAGTCATGCGCGACCGCCTCAGCGCGCTGCAGCTGGTCGCGGGTCGGTAGCAGATAGTCGCGGTTGGCCAGTGCCCAGCCGTAGTACTGGGTGTTGGCCAGCTCAACATAGTCGGCCTCCAGCGCCAGCGCCATATCGAGGATCTCGCGCATGCGGTCGAGGTTGTGGCGATGCATCACGATATTAAGCACCATGGGATACCCATAGGCCTTGACCCGGTGCGCCACCTCGACCTTCTGCCGGAAGCTGTCGCTGCCGGCCAGACGGTTGTTCAGATCCGGGTCATCGGCCTGGAAACTCACCTGGATGTGATCCAGCCCGGCGTCTTTCAGCGCAGCGATGCGCGCCTCGTCCATGCCCATGCCCGAGGTCAGCAGATTGGTATAGAAACCCAATCGCCGGGCCTCGCCCACGATGACCTCCAGGTCCTTGCGCAGCAGCGGTTCGCCGCCCGACAGCCCGAGCTGGATCGCGCCCAGTTTGCGCGCCTCGCCCAGGAC
>JBATKF010000524.1:0-4001 GCA_049669185.1 Sedimenticolaceae bacterium
GCCAACTGCCAGTCATCGTTCTCGGCCGAAAATACGGCCGGATTCCAGATTAGGCTGCTGACTGCGATTGCCGTAGCTGCGATGCCTTTCAGATTCATGACGGCGTCCCTCCCCTGCTACCTCGTGACGACCTTGGTCATCACCCTTGTTCAGAAGCATAGGGGAAAGGCAGTCCTGTTGGCTGTGAACAATTGGCGGCAGAAATGTGAAATATTCACAGTCACTCCCAGCGAGCCCATGAACCGAGGTCAAGCGTCTTCGGTGTCTCGCTCCAAGAGCTCTTCACGCTTAATGTCCACGTCCCTATAGGCCTCGACACCAATACAAATCTGGCTGCCTCTAATATCGACCAGGGTGACCTCGATGTCGTCACCGACGCGGATGGTTTCGCCGAGACCGCGGCCAAGAATCAACATGCCTGCCTCCTTTACCCCGAGGCTGTCATAGTCGATGAATCGTCGCTAAACTTTGACTGCAAGCAGAAGAATAAAGATGTTTAGACCGCTCCATGGGTTTCATTTCCGCTCCCTAGCCCAGTAAATTGACTGTCATATGAGCAAGCTTGAGGATTTTGCCCCGTGCCTAAGTTGATCTTCAGTGCGATTGCATGCTCTCTTGCCGTGGCAATGCTTTTCGCTTTAACTGGTGCGGCTGCGTTCACCGACGCAACGGCTTCGGTCACGGCTGAGGCAAGGCCAGAAGGTCCCAATCCCGCTGGGACATCCGCCGGACCTCTTAGGCAATCGACGCCTTCGACTGCAGATCTCATGGCGCCGGACCGGCTACAGCGCCTCGGGGAACTCAACCTGATGTCCGAGGCGCTGGTAGAAAAGGCCGGATCGGGTTCAGCACCTGCTCACGAGTTTCGCATCGAGGCGCGCATGTACCGAGAGCTACTGCGACGGACCATGCTGAATGATCGCGACCAGCCCGTGGGCGAGCGGCTACCGCAGCCACTACTGCTCGACATGGTGCGCATGTCGGCGCTCTTACATTCGGCGGCTGACTGCAAGACAGGTTTTGTCATCACCTGCCCGGCCGATCTCATGCTGCAGCTCAAGGCTCAACAGGCCAAGGTCACACAAGGCTTGAGGATTAACCGGATGATGGACGAGTAGGCAGCGGCAGTGGGCGCAGCCTGGCAACAGTTCGTCGCCACCGTCTGGCAGATATTTAGCGAGTCTGCGTTCTGGGTGATCATCAGCCTCGTGGTGGGTGGTCTGGTCCATGAGTTCCTCCCGTCGAGCCGTTTCCGCGACTTTCTTAACCGTAAGGGTCAGGGTGCCATGACAGGTGCCATCCTGTTTGGTGCGCTGTTGCCCATCTGCAGCTGTGGCGTCATTCCGCTTGCCATCAGCCTGTACCGCTCGGGTGTACGCCTTGGTCCAGTGATGGCCTTCGCGGCCGCGACGCCCATTATTAACCCGGCCGCGGTGATACTCTCTCTTGCCCTGCTTGGCCCCAAGATCACTGTGGCCTACATCGCCCTTGGTTTGGTGCTGCCTTATCTCCTGGGATTAATCGTGGAACGCTGGGGGGAACCTCCGAGGTTAGAGGCCGAGGTGGCAGTATCTGTCTGCTGCGGAGGGCGAGGCTATGAATCCGCGGCAACGGCAGAGCCTAAAACGAGCGTCTTATCCCGCATTGCGATAGGACTTCGTTGGGGCTTCACTGACCTGGGACCGACCATTGCCTTCTACATGGCCATCGGCGTTCTGCTGGCAGGTATCATCGCCGCCTTCCTGCCGCCAGCGTGGGTGGACACCTACCTGCGCGAGAGCTCGGGCATGGCGCTGCTCGCGGCAGGTGTGCTCGGCGCGACCATTTATGTCTGTGCCGTCGCGCATATCCCCCTCGTGGCCACACTGCTTGCGACAGGCGCAGCCCCTGGAGTCTCCATTGTGTTCCTAGTCACGGGTACGGCCACCAACTTGCCGGAACTCATTGCACTCTACAACACCATCGGCAAGCGCACTGTCATTTTGTACGCATCTTCACTGATCGTCGGTGCCATGATTGCGGGCGCGGCCGTCAATGCCTGGCTCATGCCAGGCTTTGAGCCCGTGTTCGATCCCGTGCGCAGCCTAGAGTTGATCGAAACAGGCGAGCGCTTGCAGCCGACAATAGGCGGCTTGGTGACTGCAGTGGCCACCGCTGTGCTGGCGACTTTAGCGGTCTTCGGCACCTGGCGCTGGGTTGCCGCCCGCCTCCGCGGTCGCAGGGCTGCCGGGGCCAGAGACGACTGCTGCTCCGGTTGAGGCTAAGTCGATGAGCGCGCGCTTCTGTTGCTCGTTCAGGTCGTCGCCTAGCAATCCCGCCCAATCGGGCAACTGCTTCCGGAACCCCTCTCGCTCTTCTGCATCGACGTCGAAGATTCTCATACCGAGCCGCCGAAGCTCAGCCAGCGCCGCTGCTTCGCGCTTCACGGCATCGTTCCGCTGCCAAACCGTCGTTTCGCGTAAGGCTGCCCTGAGCTTCTGCTTTGTTGCATCAGTGATCTCTGCCCAGCGCTCGGCGGGCGCAACTACCACCCAACCCTCGTACCGATGTTTGGTGAGTGATACGCTCAGGTGCACTCGATACAGTTGCTCTCGTACCGTCTCTTGAAGCGTTAGGGCACGACCCGCAATAACACACTCGCTAAGCACGCTTTCCCGGTCCTTGGGGTCTATCCGGCGGGGGTCAGCCTTCCAGTACCAGAACTGCTTCTCTGCAACCGGGTCAGGCCGGGTCATCAGAAATTCCCGCCCCTTGAGTTTTGAGGCCTGGTCGAAGCTCTTCACACCCGAAAATATGTGCATGCCCTCGTCCCAAAACGCAACGACCTCCCAACCATGCTTGCGTGCCTCCGCGGTGAGGAGGTCACCCAGCACACCGTCCAAGCGATCGTGCACCACATCAAGAGAATCGTAGAAGAAGGGGAGTTCGAGGATCTGAAAAGTCGGGATCTGCATCGCCAGACTACGAACCGGCATAACCAAGATCTCGGGAAGCGTAGCTTCAGAAACGACTATCGTGGCCTGACTGACGTCAATATGAAGACTCTCTGCATTCGCGGCACGTTGCAGGTGGGATGCTGCCGCCCATGCGAGATGTTCCTCATCTACCGGTGCGACGACCGCAAGCCGCACGCGATCGTTTTCGGCCGGCGAATCAGCGGCGATGGCGGGGATCACAATCGCCGCTATGAGCGAGAGTGCGGCAATCCCTCGCAGGCAGGCCAAATCCGTGGCCACTCAGCGGACGACTATGCCCCTCGGGCTAGGACCGACTGGAATAGTCGTGACAACCGTCTGTGTCTCGGAATCCACGACTGCGACTTCGTCGCTGCCACTGCAGTTCACGAAGAAAAATCTGCCATCCTTACTGAAATCACCTGTGTGCGCGCGACAGTTGTCGGGCAGCGCAATACTATCCACGATTGTAAGATAGGTCCCCGATGTTTCATCGACATCCAACACATCCACCCTGCTTTCGTCTCCCGGTTCCGGGTTCGGCGAGCCATTCATAATCAAGTAGGCGTATCGTCCGTCGGGCGTAAACTCACTGGTTTGAGCATTGAAGCCAAGCCCATCGTCCTGCGTGAGCTTCGCCAGCCACACTGGCTCCGCAGGCAGATCATTGATGTCCCAGACGTCGTAGGTACCGCCAGGACCCTCGAAATTTTCCACCAGTACTATCTTTCCATTGGTCGTAGCCATGAACGGCTGCACCCGCGGGTCCTCGGCATCCGGGAAGGCCTGGGGCGGGATGACTTGCCAAATAACCTCTTTACTGTGGGTGTCGACGACCGTCAGCGACTCACCCCCGAGGTCCGGTTCCATGAAGAAGCGACCGTCTGGCGTGATCGTCGCATCACAAGGCCGCGCCGCACCACGCGAAGCGCTAGGGCCGGAATCAGGGTCCTGGTCCTCGACCAGAATGCGCGCAGAAATGGTCCCGAAGTCTGGATCCGAGGGGTCGGTGATGATCTCCTGGATCTCGTCTATCTCGCGTGCCGA
>JBATKF010000525.1:0-10199 GCA_049669185.1 Sedimenticolaceae bacterium
AATCTATGAGTCGCGCCCCAACGTAACGGCAGACGCGGCTGCCCTGTGCATCAAATCCGGCAATGCGACCGTGTTGCGGGGCGGCTCCGAGGCGTTCAACTCCAACCAGGCAATCGCGGCGGCCATCCAGCACGCCCTCGCAGCCGCCGGGCTGCCGGGCGACGCGGTCCAGGTAGTGGCCACCACCGACCGCGCGGCAGTCGGCAGCATGATCAGCATGCCGGAGTTCATCGACGTCATTATCCCGCGTGGCGGCAAGGGCCTGATCGAGCGCATCAGCAGGGATGCGCGCGTCCCAGTGATCAAGCATCTGGACGGCATCTGCCATGTGTATGTCGACGATGAGGCAGATCCCCACAAGGCCTTCGACATCGCGCTGAACGCCAAGACCCATCGTTATGGCACTTGCAACACCATGGAGACCCTTTTGGTTCACGACACCATCGCCGCCGACTTCCTGCCCGGTCTTGCCGCCGCCTACCGTGAGAAGGACGTCGAATTGCGTGGCTGTGACAAGACCCGCGCCATCCTGCGCGACTGCCGGACGGCAACACCCGACGACTGGGATACCGAGTATCTGGCACCGATCCTGGCCATTCGGGTCGTCGACGACCTCGACCAGGCGATTGAACACATCACCGAGCACGGTTCTATGCACACCGACAGCATCGTCACCGAAAGTATCACCAAGGCGCGTCGCTTCCTGCGCGAGGTGGACTCGAGTTCCGTGATGGTCAATGCCTCGACGCGATTCGCAGACGGCTTCGAATACGGCCTCGGCGCCGAGATCGGTATCTCTACCGACAAGTTCCACGCACGCGGGCCGGTGGGCCTCGAAGGCCTTACGTCGGTGAAATTCATCGTGCTCGGTGATGGCCATATCCGGCAGTAACGGGAGCGTGGATCCCGGCGCCACACAGGCGCGCTCCATCGGCGTCCTCGGCGGAACCTTCGATCCGATCCACCACGGCCACCTACGCATTGCGCTGGACGCGTTGGAGACGTTGCGATTGCAACAGGTGCGCTTTATCCCGTTGGCTCAGGCGGTGCACCGGGAACAGCCCGTCGCTCCGGCCGATCTGCGCCTGCAGATGCTGCAGGCGGCGCTCGACGGGCGGCAGGATTTGATCGCCGATGACCGCGAACTGCGGCGCAAGGGACCGTCCTACACCATAGATACCCTGCGTTCGCTGTCCGAGGACTTTCCCGGGGCGGCGCTTTGTCTGCTGCTCGGCGACGACGCCTTCAAGGGCTTTGCAACCTGGCGCGATCCGCTTGGCATCCTGGGGCTGGCCAATATCGCGGTCCTGACGCGTCCCAATCAGACATCGCCAAGCGACCCCGCGCTCGCTGAACTCCTTGCCGAACACTCGGTGAAAGAGCTGGCGGCGGACCGCTCGGGGCAGATCGTTTTCTGCTCGGTGACCCAGCTGGATATTGCATCGAGTGACATCCGCCAACGTATCGCCAGCGGGCGCAGCGCAGATTTCCTGGCACCGCGAGCCGTGCTCGACCTCATCGCCCGCTACGATCTGTATTGCGTTAAAACCCCGGCAGATGGTTTATGATTCGCGTTATCAGTTTCTTTCGGACCCAGGCATGCAGGTAGAAGAACTCCGAGATCTCGTTATCCAGACCCTTGAAGATATGAAGGCCTTCGACATCGTTTCCCTCGATGTCCGCGGCAAGACCAGCATCACAGACTTCTTTGTGATCGCCTCGGGCACATCTGATCGCCATGTCAAATCCGCCGCCGAATCCGTGGCATTCCAGGCCAAACAGGCGGGTCAGCCGCCGATCGGCATCGAGGGGCTGGCCGAGGGGGAATGGGCGCTGATCGATCTCAACGGCGTCGTGGTGCATGTGATGCAGCGCAAGGTGCGGGACTTCTATCAGCTCGAACGGCTATGGAGCGTCGACCCGCTCGCGGCAGAGAAGCTCAGCAAGGAACGCGGCGCCAGCTGAACCGCCTGTGCGCCGCCGATGCACCCGCTGGTCGACAACCACGGCAAGATCCCTGACATCTCGGCAGCCGCTCCTGGTGCTCTGACCTCCCCCGCATCGCGCCCAGGATGAACATTCATCTCATCGCCGTCGGCGGCAAAATGCCGGACTGGGTGCAGAAGGGCTACGAGGAGTACGCAAAGCGCCTGCCTGCCGAGTGCGCGTTGCGCCTGACCGAGATTTCGGCCGGCAGACGCGGAAAGAATGCAGATCTCGCCCGCATCTTGAACGACGAAGCCCAGCGAATGCTGGCCGCTATCCCCAGGGCCGCCATCGCAGTAGCCCTGGAGGTCGATGGACGCGCCTGGTCGACCGAGCGGCTGGCGGATCAGCTGCAGGACTGGATGAATGCGGGGCAGGACCTGGCGCTGCTGATCGGTGGACCGGATGGCCTCGGCGACGCCGCGCGGGCCAAGGCGGCGCAGTGCTGGTCGCTTTCCCCGCTGACCCTGCCGCACGGTCTGGTGCGCGTGATCGTAGCCGAACAGCTGTATCGGGCCTGGAGCATCTTGCGCCGGCATCCTTATCACCGCGCCTGAGCAGAAGGCGGGCTGACGGTATCGCTGCGTCTCTAACCTAACAACAGCATGCAACAGACCAGATGATAATTCTCGCCTCCCAGTCGCCGCGGCGGGCCGAACTACTCAACCAGATCGGCGTCGAGTTTCGCGTTGTTCCAACGACGATAGACGAAAGTGTTCATCCCGACGAACGCGCCGCGGACTATGTCGAGCGCGTGGCCATCGCCAAGGCCAGGAGAATACATGCGGATTTCCCCGACTGCCCCGTACTTGGATCCGACACAGCGGTAGTGATCGACCATACGCTCCTCGGCAAGCCATGCGATCGCGAGCAAGGCATCGACATGCTGCTGCGCCTGTCCGGGCGCACCCATGAGGTATTGACCGGCGTCGCCGTAGTTGCCGAACAAACCCATTACCGTCTAAATCTCAGCCGCGTGACCTTGCGCGACGTCAGCAGGGAGGAAGCCGCTGCCTATTGGGCCACCGGCGAGCCGGCCGACAAGGCCGGCGGCTACGCCATTCAGGGATTGGCCGCGGTCTTTGTCGAGCGCATAGAGGGCAGCTATTCCGGGATTATGGGATTGCCGCTGTTCGAGACCATGCAAATACTCACGGCCATCGGGGTACAGGGTCGTTGGCAATCGTGAAGCGACCACAGGTGTAGTATCGGCGCATGAGTGAAGAAATACTGATCAATGTGACCCCGCCGGAAACCCGTGTTGCGGTGATAGAGAATGGCGTTGTGCAGGAGATCATCATCGAGCGCACGGCCAAACGCGGCCTGGTCGGCAATATCTACAAGGGTAAGGTTTGCCGCGTGCTGCCGGGGATGCAGGCTGCCTTTGTTGATGCCGGCCTGGAGCGTGCGGCCTTCCTGCATGCCTCAGATATCTGCATCGAAGATTGCGAGAAGTCGGACCAGATCACCGATCTGGTGCAAGAGGGTGGCGACGTCATCGTACAGGTGGTCAAGGACCCCCTGGGCACCAAGGGTGCGCGTCTAACCACCAATATTTCTATCCCTTCACGTTACATGGTCTTCATGCCCAACGTCAGCAATGTTGGCGTATCGCAAAAGATCGAGGATGAGACAGAACGCGCACGACTGCGCGAGATCCTTACCGCCTACGCCGAGGTCAGCGGTATCAATGCGGGCTTTATCGCCCGTACCGCGGCCGAGGGCGTTTCGGAAGAGGCGCTGCAGACCGATATGCGTTTTCTGGTGCGCCTGTGGAATTCGATCAAGGAGCGAGCGGCCGCTATACCGAGCAAGGCGCTGATCCACGAGGACCTGCAGTTGGCCCTGCGCGCCCTAAGAGACCTGATCAATCCCGAGGTCGAAAAAGTGCGCATCGATTCGCGGTCTACCTGGGAGAGGGCCCAACAATTTGCAACGAAATACATCCCGGATCAGCGTTCGTCTATCGAGTACTACCCGGGCGAACGGCCACTCTTCGACCTGTACGGCGTCGAGGACGAAATCCAGAAGGCGCTCGAGCGCAAGGTCGACCTCAAATCCGGCGGACACCTTGTAATCGATCAGACTGAGGCAATGACGACCATCGACGTCAATACCGGCGCCTTTGTCGGCCACCGCAATCTCGAAGAGACGATTTTCAAGACCAATCTCGAGGCAGCGCAGGCGATCTGCCGCCAACTGCGATTGCGCAACCTGGGCGGCATCATCATCATCGACTTCATCGACATGACCGATGAGGAACACAAGCGCCAGGTGATGCGGGCACTGGAGCGCTGCTTGGCCCGCGACCACGCCAAGACGCACATCTCAGAGGTGTCGTCGCTGGGCCTGGTTGAAATGACACGCAAGCGCACCCGTGAGTCATTGGAACATGTGCTGTGTGAGAGTTGTCCCACCTGTGGTGGTCGCGGCACGCTGAAGACACCCGAGACCACATGCTTCGACATATTCCGCGACATCCTGCGCGAGTGGCGCCAGTTTGACGTAGAGCAACTGCTGGTCCTGGCTTCCCAGGAGGTGGTGGATCGCCTGCTCGATGAGGAGTCGCAGAACCTGGCCGAACTCGAGCAGTTCATCGGCCGTCCGATTAAGCTGCAGGCGGAGACGCTTTACAACCAGGAACAATACGACGTGGTCTTAATCTGACGCTCGCACGCGCGGGCCGTGGTGCTGCGATCACACCGGGAACAGGCATTGCGCAAGCTGAAAACCCTGCTGGCGACACTGATCATCGTTTGGGGGCTGCTGGCCCTCACGACACGCGCGGTCACGCCACTGCTCAACGAGCATCGCGAGGACGTCGCCGCACTGCTGAGCCGCGCCCTGGGCGTCCCGGTCGCGATCGACCGAGTGCAGGCGCGTTGGTACGGATTGTCCCCGCTGATCGAATTCGATGGCGTGCGCATCGGCGAAGAAGAGCGTGGACTGACCGCCGATAGGATATCGCTCGAACTGTCGCTGGGAGCACTCCTGCGGGGCGACCTGCTGGAGCCCTTGCGCGTTACGCTGGACGGTATCCAGCTGACGATAGTGCACGAAACCAGCGGTCAGCTTCATCTGGATGGATATGGCGCGATTCAGGGTGGTCAAGGCAGGCTCGCGCTACCGCAGGAGCTGCAGCTGGTAAATACACGTGTGCGCTGGATCGATCGCAAAGCCGGCAATCCGCCGCTGACGATCGAAGATATTTCCGTCGTCATCGAGCGTGACGGCAACGCACTTGCGCTGCGCGCCAGCCTGGCGACCGAGGCGGGTAACGCTGTCGCGGCCGCGCAGATCGACGGGTTTCTGGGCACCACCACATGGCAAGGCAACGCCTACCTGAAGGTCGATCGCCTTGATGTGGCGAGGCTTTTCGCGCCCTACCTGCCGCCCAGTTACGGCCTGAAGACCCTCGAGCTCGACCTGCAGTCCTGGACCCGCTGGAAAGATGCGGCACTGGTCAGTGCCCATGGTCAGTGGCGCATGCGCGACCTGGCTCTGCAGCCGAGGGCGGACGACTCCCGCCGGCTGCTGATCGAGCAGGCCAGCGCAGGATTCTCGGTTGAGCAGGCCAGCGGCGGTCTGCGCGTCGGTCTGGAAGATCTAGTTCTGGTGCGCGATGGGTGGCGCTGGCCAGCCGCCAATCTCGCCTTGGCGTTGACTCGGCAGGCCGACGGCGGCCGGCATCTCAAGGCGGCCGCAGACTATCTGCGCATCGAAGACGTCATCGCGATCCTCCAGGTCCGAATACCCTGGAAAGATCTGCAGGAACCCCTCGAGCGACTCCAACCGCGCGGGGAGGTCCGCAATCTGGCGCTGTTCGTGGATCTCTCGAACGAGGACTTCGCCTGGCGTGGCCGCGCGGAATTCGCCGATCTCGGCACAAAATCCTGGGACCAGTTCCCGGATACTGCGCATTTCAGTGGCCAGCTGCACGGCCAGCAGGATCACATTGTGCTGCAGCTCGACAGCCGCGCCGCCAGGTTGCAGTTCAGCAGCCTGCGAAACCACATCGAACTGCAGGAACTGCAAGGGCGGCTGGACTGGACCCGGGGGGGCGCGGGCTGGCAGCTTGCCAGTAAGAACCTGCTTGCCGTGATGCCGCAAATCCGCACGCAGACCCGCCTGAACCTCCAGCATCAAGCCGGGGAAGCGACATTCGTCGATATGCAGACCGATATTGCCGACGGCGACGCTGCATCCATCCGGTCGTATCTGCCGGTCACGGAGTCCCCCAACAAGGTCGTCGACTGGCTCGACCGCGCATTTCCCGCTGGACGCATCACCCAAGGCAGCGCGCTGCTGTATGGACCGCTCGACGGCTTTCCCTTCGAGCAACGCAAAGACGGTGTATTCCAGGCGCACTTAGAGACCGAGGATCTCGTTCTCGATTATGCGCCGGGCTGGCCCCCGCTCGAGCGGCTGAGCGCGCGCGTCAAGTTTCACGGCAACCAGCTCGATGTCGAGGCCAAGTCGGCGAAGATCTACGACAGCGACCTAACACAGACGACCGCGCACATCGCCAGCCTGAAGCCGGCCGGCCCGCTGCAGGTTCGCGGCCGCATTGTCGGTCCGTTGCATGACAAGATCCGCGTCCTCAACGAAAAGGCGCTGCGCGATCGCTTCGGAAAGTTCGCTGCGGTCATGCGCGCCAAAGGCAGCAGCGTGCTGACGCTGGATTTTGCAATCCCGCTTGGAAAAACCGGCCGTCTCGCGCTGAATGGCAAGCTCGACCTTAATGGCGCCAGTCTCACGCTCCCAGATTGGGACTTCACCGTCAGCGATCTGAAGGGGCAAATCGGCTTCGACCTCCAGGGGCTAAACGCCAAAGGCATCAGCGGCCGCACCCTGAACGCACCGATCAGCGTCGATGTGCTTCCGGTCGGCGACGGGATCACCAGGGTGCGCAGCGTGGGCCAGTTCGCCGTGACAGATATCGTGGGTCAGCTGCCCGGGCTGCCGTTGAATTTCGCCGACGGCGCGGCCCGGTTTCAGTTCGACCTCGATCTGCCGTCCAGCGAGGCCCGCCCGGAGACGCCCATTGTACTGGCCGTCGATAGCGACCTGGGCGGTATCGACATCCGTCTACCGCCCCCATTAGGCAAGACAGCGGCGCAAGAACGATCTCTGTCTATCCGAATGCCACTCGGCGGAACGACCGCATTCGGCAGCCTCGATTACGCCCGGCAGTTATCCTCGAAGTTCAGCGCCGACGGCGAGCGGGTCGCTGTCCAGCTCGGCGGAAAAGCGGCCGAACTGGCGTCAAAACCAGGTGTTCACATCGACGGTCGCCTGCCGGAGATCGACGTGATGGCGTGGAGCCAGGCACTGCAATCGCTGCCCTTGAACAACGCCGATGACGCAAGACCAATAACCATTGATCTTCGAACCGACCGCCTGGTCGTCGATACATTGGTAATGACCGAACTCCACTTCAACGCCACGCGCACCGAGCACCAGTGGCAGGGAGCTGTTGAAGCACCGAACATGGCCGGCCGTTTCACTGCCCCGAGCACGTTGCGCGAGCAGCCGATCGAGATCGAACTGGAACGCCTAAAGCTCAGCTTCCCCGTCGGCGGCGAAAAATTCGATTTGCAGCCAGTACCCAATGCGAGCGACGGTCCGGATCCCACCAACCTGCCCGGCCTTATGCTGGACATCGCCGACTTCCGAATCAACGATGCGCAGATGGGGCTATTGCAGCTCAATGCACAGCGTGCACCCGAGGGCCTGCGGATCACTAAGCTAAGTCTGCGTGATGGTCAGGTCACGCTCGACAGCGCCGGTCACTGGTCGCGCATCGGCACGGGCTCCCAGACCGCCTTGGGCGGCAGAATCAGCACGCAGAATCTGGGTGATCTGGTGGTAGACCTGGGTTATTCCGGGGAGATCAAGCAGGCGGCGAGCGACATCGGCTTTTTGTTCCGCTGGCCGGGGAGCCCTGCCCAGGCGCATCGTCAGACGTTGGACGGCAAGGCCACCTTCGATATCGGCGCCGGCCGGATTGTGGAACTGGATCCCGGCGCCACGCGCCTCGTCGGACTGCTCAACTTGAATGCCCTGCTGCGCCGCCTGCGTCTCGATTTCCGTGATCTCTTCAGCAAAGGCTACAGCTTCGACAAGATTACCGGCGATTTCGCGTTGAAGGGCGGCAACGCGACTACGGAGAATCTGCGGATAGTCGGCCCGTCCGGCCGTATCGACGTCGTCGGCTCGGCCGATCTGGTGCGGAGAACGGTCGACCACCACATGACGGTGATACCAAGACTCGATGCCACGCTGCCTATCGCAACCACCCTCGCCGGCGGGCCCGTCGCGGGCCTGGCTGTGCTGCTCGCGCAAACGCTGATGGACAAGCAGGTCGACGATATCTATCGATTCGAATATCGCGTCAGCGGGCCGCTGGCCAACCCTAAGACCACGCAGCTGGATACCGGTGGCACACTATCCAAGCTCCTGCGGCCGTTCGGCGGCACCGACACCGTATCACCCGACGAAAGCAGCGCGGAGGAGACGCCGGCAGCGGCGGGCAAGGGATCGCCGGAGCCGGCAGGCGCATCGCCTGCACTGGACACAAGTGAGCAGTGATAGTCGTCCAGCACCGAGGTTCAGGGAATCAGGGCGTGATAGGCGCGGCAAATACCACCGACAATCACCCCCTTTCTTGTCTCGATATCCCTTTGCCCTTCGCGTCGTAGGCATTAGAGTTGAAGGACGTGACTTGCGTGAATAGCCATGAACCACTCCAAGAGAAAAATCGCCGCGATCCAGCTGGCCTCCGGCAGCAATGTGAGTGCGAATCTGCTGGAGGCCGAGCGCCAGACAGAGGCAGCCGTGAAGCAGGGCGCCGAGCTAATCGTACTGCCGGAAAACTTCGCCTTTATCGGCAGGAGTTGCAGCGACGCCAATGCCCTACGCGAAGAACCCGGCGATGGCCCGCTGCAGTCTTTTCTGTCGCAGCTTGCCAGCAAGCTCGGTGTGTGGCTGGTCGGCGGCACCATCCCACTCGAGGCCGACCATGCGGCCAAGTGGCGCGCGGCCTGCACCGTGTACGATGCCCGCGGGCGACAGGTTGCAAGGTACGACAAGCAACACCTGTTCGACGTCAATTTAATCGAAAGCGACGAACAGTTCGTCGAGTCGGAGAGCATTGAGTCCGGCGACCGCGTCGTTGTGATCGACAGTCCAGTCGGCCGACTCGGCATCTCCGTGTGCTACGATCTACGCTTTCCGGAGCTGTATCGCGCTATGCTCGATCGCGGCGTCGAGGTTATCGCGCTTCCCGCGGCGTTCACGGCGATTACCGGGCGCGCGCACTGGGAGACTTTGGTGCGCGCCCGGGCGATCGAAAATCTCGCCTATGTCATCGCCGCAGCACAGGGCGGTTTTCATATCGCCAGCCGGCAGACCTACGGGCACAGCATGATCGTCGATCCCTGGGGAACCAAGCTGGCGGAACGCGAGCGAGGCAATGGGTGCGTCGTAGCCGCCGTCGACCCAGACTTTCAGCACACGACGCGGCGCAACTTTCCCTGTCTCGATCACCGGCGTCTGCATTGCCGCTGAGCGCGGAGTATGCGCGCATTCCTTGTGGAGGTTACTTGATGACGCAAAGTACAGCCATCGCGCGCGCAACCCTGCTCGATGCACCAGGCCTGAGCGAAACTCACCTGTCAAAGGTGATGGACCGGCTATTGAGTCGCCAGGTGGACGCGGCCGACATCTACTTCCAATACAGCAGACTGGAATCTTGGGTGCTGGAGGACGGCATCATTCGAGAGGGTAGCCACGGCATTGAACAAGGCGCCGGGCTACGTGCGGTAAGTGGCGACAAGACAGGTTTCGCCTACACCGACAGCCTCGCCTTGCCAAAGCTACTCGATGCCGCTGGCGCGGCGCGCGCGATTGCGCAGGCCGGGCAGCATGGCGCGCAGGCAGTAGCCGGCCGCGACACGCCGACGGCCCTGTACGCACCGATCAATCCGCTGGAGTCGCTCAGCGAAGCGGAGAAGCTCGATTTGCTGCGGCGCACCGATGCTGAGGCCCGCGCTGCGGATCCACGGGTGCGGCAGGTAATCGCGAGCCTGGTAGCGGCGCATGACATGATCCTGGTAATGGATAACAGCGGCCAGATCAGCGGCGATGTACGTCCGCTCGTGCGTATGAACGTGCAGGTAATCGTCGAGCACGACGGTAAGCGCGAGCAAGGC
>JBATKF010000526.1:0-16135 GCA_049669185.1 Sedimenticolaceae bacterium
TGGCGCGCCCGACAGGATTCGAACCTGTGACCCCCGCCTTCGGAGGGCGGTACTCTATCCAGCTGAGCTACGGGCGCTTGCTGCGTATTGTACAGAACTTTGATCGCGCGGCCGCCCCCGCAGTGAGGCTTGTGCGGCGATTTATGGTCCAGGACGCCGCGTGCCTCAGCCGGTGTCGGCGATCAATACTGCCAGACCCCTCAGGAGTTCTGTCCTGCTGATGGGTTTCGTCCAGCGCGCATCGACGACCTCTGAGAGCTGCTGCTCGTTCGCCGCATCGTTGGGCGTGGCACTGAGTACGATAATCTTGCAGTGTTGCTCGCCCGTATCCAGTTCTGCCGCGACGGCGGCCCCGTCGTCTCCGCCGAGATTGAGATCCAAGAGCAGGGCGTCCGGCCGCCAGCGGCGCACGGTCTCCAGCGTGCTGGCGGCATCCCGCGCTGTCGCCACTTCGCAGCCGGCGGACGACAGAAACAGCCGAAACAGCTCGAGCAGGTCTGGATCATCATCGGCGATCACGATCTTCTTGCCGGTCAGTGAGCCGCCCCCACTAACGTGTGCGCCGCGCACCGCCGGCGCATCGATGCTGAACTCGAAGCGCGATCCCTCGCCCTTGCGCGTGTTGAGTCGGATTTCGCCGCCCATCGCCTGCACCAGGGCCTGGCTGATCGTCAGGCCGAGTCCGGCCCCTTTCGCCTGATTGCGTCCGGCGGCCTGACGGAAGGGTTCGAAGATCACCGCGGCGTCGGCCTCGTCGATGCCGGGCCCGGTATCCGCTACGGCCACCTGAAGGCGGCCATCCTGCCAATCGAACTCCACGTTGACGCCGCCCTGTTCGGTAAACTTGACGGCGTTGCCCACCAGGTTGATGAGCACCTGCTTGAGGCGGACGGCGTCCAGCCAGAGGCGTGCGGGAATATCACTGGCGAACCACCAGGCCAGCGATAGTTGCTTCTGGCCCGCCACCGGGCGCAGCAGTTGTTCGACCTCAGTGCTGATGTCGGCCAGTTCGCAGGCGCCAGGATGCAGTTGCAGTGGGCCGATCTCGATGCGGGCCTGATCCAGCAGGTTTTCGACGAGGTTGAGCAGGTAGCGAGCGCCGCGTCCCACAGCATTGAGATGGTGTTGTGTCTCTCGATCGTCCGGGCGAATTTCGCCCAGCTGGTCGCTGTAACCGATGATCGAGGTCAGCGGGGTGCGGAACTCATGTGACATGCCCGCGATAAAATTGCTCTTCAGGCGGTTCGCCTGTTCGAGTTCGGCGATAAGCGCCTCGCGCTCCCGACGCAGGAGCAACAGCTCGTGTGCGCTCTGTTGCTGCGCCAGCCGTGCCGCGTGTTCTTCACTGGCATCCAGCATGGCCACGCCCCAGCCGTCGTCCAGACGGATGATATGCACATGGCAGGGCGGCGCGCCGGCCAGCTGGACGAAGCGCCACGCCTGCGCCTCCTGCACGTCAGTGGGTAGGATCGGCGCCAGCCGTTCATCGAGCGGTGCTCCGGCCTGCAATGACTCGAGGCCATAGTACCTGCCGTCGCCGCGCCATTCGACCAGCCGCAGGTCATCATCCACGACCAGATAGAGCGGGCGGGTCTGTCGGGTGAGTACGCGGTTGATGTGTTGACGCAGTGACTGCAGGCCGCCGCTCATGTCTCGTGCATCAGTTGGGCGCCCAGTTGGGCGAATGCGGTCTCCACCCCGTTACCGTTTAGGGCGCTGGTCCGACCGACCCGCCAGCCGCGCAAGTCGACAGCCGCGAGCCGGTTGCGGTCGAGTACCCAGCGATCCTCGAGGTCGACCTTGTTCAGTACCAGGCCGAAGGGCACCCTACCGAGTTGCCGCTCGACGCTGGCCTGCAGCTCGACCGCGCTGTGCAGCGTTTCCACACGTGTGCCATCGGCCACGAGCAGATAGCCGGCTGCATCGCGCAAGTAGCTGGTGTCGATTGGCGCGAACTCACTCTTGCCGGCGATGTCCCACAGCACCAGTTTTATGCTGTCGCCCGATGGCAGCGAGACCTCCTTGGTGTCTATCTTGACGCCCACGGTAGTCAGGTACTGTTCGCCGAATGTGCTGTGTACGAAGCGCGAAACCAGGCTGGTCTTGCCGACCGCGAAATCGCCGATCAGGCAGACCTTGCGCGCTCTCATGGCCCGGCTCGCGCCGCTGCGGCAGGCCGCGCGACGCCAACAACGCGAAACTCGGTCCGTCGCAGCTCGGCATCCGATGACGAATCGTGCGGTGGTCGGGCGATCGCGAGCACCTGCAGCGGAGGCAGGCTGTGGACGCTGGCGCGCAGCACGTCGGCAACCCGCTCGGCACGCTCGCGGGCGATGAACAGGTTCTGCTCCGGGCTCCCGGTCCCATCGGTGCGACCGATGATCTGCAGCTGCATCGACTGCCGCAGCTGTATTGCCAGTTGATGGGCCTCGCCAAGCAGTCTTGCCAATGACTCGATCTGCGCGCGCTGCGGGTCATCCAGGTCGATGCCGGCGACGAAACCGATCCGCGATCGTTCGATTCGGTCCACCAGCTCACTGAGACGGTGTGCCTCCAGCGGCTGCAGCCCGTCGGTCCGCAGCGTCGCGAGTCCCTCCAGCGAGGGCTGCGCGCCGGTCAGTTTTGCGATCCATGCCTGCGGGGCGAGGCCACGCACCTCGGCCCTGCCGTCGCGCACCTCGATATCGACGCCTTCCGGGGGTTGCAACGATTCGCGCAGACGGCGTTCGATAAGTCGGTCTGGATTTTCGACCTGGTCGTCGGCGTAACCTTCGACACCCGGCACGGTAGTCGCGAGCAGCGCGGCGCGCGCGATCCACGATGCCGTTGCGCTGCCACGGGCTGACAGAGTGCCGTCGTCGTCCAGTGTCAATTCAATGGTATCGGGTGGCGACAGACGGCGCCGCGCACGCGCGAGCGCCGCCACGGCATCGCTGGACTCGAAGGGGCGAAAGTCGAGGCGGTAGCCATCGGTGCTGAAGCCAAGCTCGGCGAGCAGTTGTCGGGGTGCGGGGGTCAGCGGGTCGTGCAGGCCGCGCAGATACAGCGTGCCAGCATCGATCCGCCAGTCGGTCAAGACGATGCCGGGTGCGGCGGCAATCCGGGCGACGCCGGCGCGCTGCTGTGTGGCCTCTGCCTGTGCCTGCATATCGGCCTGCCAAAGGCCGTACAGCCACCAGGCGAGCAATGCGGTCAGCGTGAACAGGATTAAAAAAAGGGGCCAGGGAAAACGTCTGCCCGATGGCTCGGCCGCTTCGGCACGCAGGCAACTCTGCAGCAATGGAACAATGGGTGCGGCCTGAGCGGCGTCGCCAGCGAAGCTGTCGAGCAGGATTGCGTGCCGACGGTGGATCTTCTCCAATACCGCCGCCAGCTCATCACGCAGCCCTTCCGCTGGGACACCCCGGATCGCGCAGGCGAGGTAGGCCTTGGGTCCATGGATCAGCCACAGGGTGTGATCGCCGACGTCCACGGTCTCGAGGCGTGATTCTGGATCGTCGCGGTCCATGGTGTCGCGGGCGAAGTCACGGATCGCGGTCAACATCGCCGAGACGGCGTCCGCATCCCTGGCCGGCGTCGTTTCCTCGCCGAGGTGCTGAATCAGCAGGCCGCTGCCTGTCTGAATCAGGAATGCCTCTTCGACGCGGTAGCGCAGGGTGCGGCGCAGCACGATCTCGGCGAACGGGACGCCGCTGCGCGCCGCCTCCAAGCGCCATCGGAGTCCCTTGAGTGTCAGGCTGTATTCCAGGGCTTGGTTGATCTGTTGAACCAGGCCTTTCATGGCCTGCGTAATGGAGCGGCGGATCGCGGGCCCCATCACGGGATACAGGATGTCGGCAAAGAAACCGGGATTGCGCCGCACCGAGTTCTCTATGCACTCCGACACCGGCTGCTCCAGCGCCTGGGAAAGTGCACGCGGCGACGCCGCATTGGCGGTGCGCAATGCATCGGGCAGGACATCGGCGACGCGCTCGGACTGAACCTCGGGGTCTTGCGCCTCTGTCTGCAGTTGGTCGAGGACCGAGCGTTCCGGCCCAAGCAGCAGAGACTTGAGCGCCGTCAGGGCAGTCTGTTCGTCATTGGCCGCGGGACGCGGGGTCTGCTCGTCGATCGCCATGACGCTCAGGTGCGCAGCTGCCGCGCCAACATTTCGAGCACATCGGCCAGCTGCGCGCGGCTGACGCTTTGCTGCTGCAAGGCATCCAGTGCTTCGTCCCGTGCGGCGAGCGACTGTCGCAGATGGTCATGGTTGTCCTGCAGGCCGTCGTCGACCTTGCGCAGATGCTGCTCGAGATCCAGCAGTAGACTGCGCAGGGTCTGATCCAGATCGCCCAGCGCGGCGCGTTGACGCTGGCCCTCGCTGGCCAGAATCTCCTGCAGGCCTTGTACTGCACCGCCGATGCGTTCCTCCAGGAGTCTGCGCAGCGCCGCATCCTGTTCGCTGACCCGAGATTCGATGCGCGCCAGATGCTCGGCCGTTAGGCGACGGTGTTCACCGAACAGGATTTCGCGGATCTGTTGCATGCTGCTTTCATCGGCGGCGTCTGCGCGCATGCGGGTGATGCCGGTGTTTTCTGTCATGCTGATCATCGCCTGGCTTTTTGAACACTATCCCGAGGTTAGCAATTTTCCGGCGGGCGGATAAAAAAACCCGCTCCCAAGGGAGCGGGTAGGGAGGACGCCGAGGGAGGGACATCCACCCGGCGTTCACATCGACTCGAGGTAGTCGGATCAGGCCACTGCTTAGTCACTGCAGGCACCGTGCCAGGCGTCAACGCAGTGCGGGGATTTGCGAAACGGTCGGCGAAGACCGCAGGAAATCATTGATTCTGGCGGATCTAAGTAAGGCCGAGCAGCGTCACTGCCCGCTGCGCCGCACTGACTGCGGCGCTCCGCCAGGCGGGATGTGTTGGGTAATCCCGACAGAATGCGACCGCCGTATGCGCCGGGCGTTCAGGTGAAGTGAATCCGCACGCAATGCAGGAAGTCGGCAAAGGCCGTAATTTGTGCGCCGACGGCGGCCGCATCCTCCCGGTCGGCGGCCATCTCCAGCACGCCGACGATATCGCCGAGCTGGCCGAAGCCATAGCTGGCGGCGCTGCCGCGAATGCGGTGCGCGAGCCTCGAGATCGCGCGGAAATCGTCTTCCGCCAGCATCTCGCGTGCGGCGTGCAGATCCGCGCGACGATTGCTCAGGTACTGCGGAATCAGGTCCGCCAGCTCGGCCTCGACTTCGACGACAGGTGTGACATGTTGCATACGGACACCCTCGGTGCTCGGTGCGCGTCAGCGCTATGCTGAGGCGACACTGCCAGGATATATCGCGGGCCGTGGCTGCTATCCACCGCCGTGTCGGCGGAAGTCTCGCGGCTCAAGGGCGTGTCGCGCTAGCAGGTTGTAGAACTCGGTGCGGTTCCGGCCGGCGATTTTCGCCGCGTTCGTGACATTGCCATTGGTGGCGCGCAGCAGGCTGGCGATATAGCGGCGTTCGAACGTCGCTCTGGCCTCATCGAGCGTCGGCATCCCCAGGGTCTGATCCTGCAGGGCCTCGCTCACCAGCGCCTGCGGGATCAGCGTACCGCTGCTCAGCACGACACAGCGCTCCACCACGTTCTGCAGTTGGCGGATATTGCCTGGAAAAGGCGCCTGGATCAGCGCCGCTTTGGCCTCGGGGGCGAAGCGCTTTTTCTGGCCATCGCCAGATGCCGCGAAGCGCTCGAGAAAATAATCCAGCAACACGGGGATGTCCTCGGCGCGTTGGCGTAACGGCGGGACCATCAGCGGTACGACATTCAGACGGTAGTAGAGATCTTCACGGAACTGTCCATGCGCCACCATCTCGGACAGGTCTTGATGGGTAGCGGAGATCACCCGAACGTCGATCTTTACCGGCTGCAGCCCACCCACCGGGCGCACCGCGAAATCCTGCAGAACGCGCAGCACCTTGGGTTGCAGTGACAGGGACATGTCACCGATCTCGTCGAGGAACAGCGTGCCGCCGTCGGCCGCCTGAAACAGGCCCACGTGTCGACTGATCGCGCCGCTGAACGCGCCTTTCTCGTGGCCGAAGAGTTCGGATTCGAGCAGCTGTTCGGGCAGGGCGCTGCAGTTGATGCTGACGAAGGGCCGATCGCGGCGCGGGCCGAGGTCATGTATCGCGCGGGCGATCAGCTCCTTGCCGGTGCCGGTCTCGCCGCTGAGCATCACCGTGCTGGTCCCACTGGCAACGCGCTGAACGCGGCCGATCAGTTCCTGCATCAACGCGGAGCGATACACCAGCTCGCCGGCGGCGGTGACCAGCTGGCCGGCCTGCCGGGCGCTCGGCGGGGTGTTTTCGACGGCCTGGGCGACGGCCGCCAGGAACGCCGCCTTGGCGAGCGGTTTCTCCAGAAAACCCGATACCCCAAGATGTGCCGCCGCGAGGGCGTCCGGCACTCCTGCCCTGCCGCTTACCAGCATGGTGGGCATCACCGGATCCTGTCGATGTAGCTCGCTCAGCAGGCGCAATCCGCTCATGCCATCCATGACCAGATCCGAGATGACGAGGTCTGGTCGTGAGCGTTCGAGGCAGGCCAGGGCCTCGCTGCCGCTCCCGGCCGTATCCACTGGGTAGCCGGAACCCTCGAGCCAGCGCGCGCACAGGGCCAGGTGGTCGGGGTCGTCGTCGACCAGCAGGATCCGGGCCTGCCGGTTTTCGGTGGCATCCTTGCTCATCTCAGGCGCCTGCGCAATGGAATGTCCGACGAGAGCGGCTGGCGCTGAACAGAGTCATGCGATCAGCTCGTGCCGGCGCCGTGCAGCAGCTGCATGGCGGTCTGTTGCATCAGCAGCGCGCCGAGGGCGACGGTAAAGATACCCAGGCCGGCCGTGATACCGCCATGCGCCCAGGTGAGGCTGCGCGCCGACCAGCGCAGCGGTAGACTGATAACCAACGCCAGCGCAGTCATGCCGATGACCGAGCCGATACCGAACATGAACACGTAGGCCAGGCCCTCCCATACCGAGCGCGCATCGCCCAGTGCAAAGAGTATCAGTGCCGCCGAGCCCGCCATGCCGTGCACCATCCCGACCAGCAGCGCGCGTAGCGGCATCTGGCGATGATGGGTGTGACGATGCGGGTCCAGGGCGTGTGCCTGCCCGGGCGCGTGGCTGTGGGCATGGAAGTGCGTTTGCGCACCATGTAGATGGACATGGAAATGCACCCGCGCTCGCCACAACCGCAGCAGCACATCCAGCCCCAGCAAGACCAGCATCAGACCGACCACAGCCTCGAGCAGCAGGGAGATCCGCGGTCCCACGATGCCATCGATCAGCAATACGACCCCGCCGAACAATAAGAGCGTGAGCCCATGCCCCACGCCCCAGGCAGCACCCTGGCGGGCGGCATCGCGCAGATTCGTGCCGCGCGTCGTAAGGCTCGCGACGGCAGCGATATGGTCGGCCTCGGCCGCATGCTGCAGCCCGAGCAGGAGACCGAGTATCAGCACACTGAGCATGCGTCACTCCACAGTGGGAGAGAGGATTATCGCCCTAACACAGCGCAGCATGAAGTCCGGAAGGGTCTGGCCTGCTGCCACACCGGCGGCTACTTGACGACCTGGTCGATCAGTACCCGCACGCTCTCCGGTGGACTGGCGCTGTCGACCAGCACATCGGGCGCCGTCAGGTCGCCGGGCTCGGAGCCCGCGCGCCCGCTCTTGGAGATCTTCGCGGTCACTCTGACTTGATCGAAGGACGACAGCTTCATCGCCGGCATCATGGCCATCGCGTCGGTCAGGGTGACTCGCAGCGGCAGCTCTGCGACCTGGTGCCGGGCCACCGCCAAGGGCATCGGCGGACCGCTGGCAGCCCGTGCCAGCACGAACAGCGTGTCGGTTGCGGCCACTTGCTCCATCAGTGCAGGTGCCAGCGCCACCTCGACCACGATTTCGGCGCCGCCCTGCTCCTCATCGCTGCTGGTGGCCAGCGGGGGCTCGGTGGTATTCGCCGTGCTCATGATCGGCGGCAGCGCCGCAGGCGTCGGCGGCAGCTCACCGCCGGCCTGGGTGATCATCTGGCCGAGGTCGGCCTGCATCGCGGGTTCTTCGGTGAGCAGCGGATAGGCCCGCTGCCAGTAACCGAGCGCAGCGGCCGCATCGCCGCGATCTATGGCCGCGTTGCCCAGTAGCCACAGCGCCGTCACGCTATCGGGCTCGATGCTGAGCGCCTTTTCCAGCAGTTCGACCGCGCGTGCGCCGACCTGGCGTCCGTCGCGCATGGCCATAGCATCGGCCAGCGAGAGGAGCCCGGCAGCCTCGTCTGGCAGAAGTTTTACGACGCGCTCGAAGGCATACACCGCATCGGCGTACTGTTGCAGGCGCATGTAGGTACGACCGAGAAGGAACCACCCTTGGGCGTTGTCCGGGTTGGCTTCCATGCGCTCTCGGAGCTGTGCGGCCAGGTCGCTCATGGGTGGAAGCTCGCTGTCGCCGCCATGCCCGGCGGTCGTGGGGCCGGCCGCCTGCGGATCGATCAGCTGCGGTGATCCGATCTCCAGATACACCGGCACGGTCACCAGCGGGATCAGCAGCGCCGACACCAGCAGTGCCCAGCGTCCGCCGCTGCGTCCGGCTGTTGTGCTGCGGGGACCGTTTTCGCCTTCGAGGTCCTGGGCGAGCGCAATCTCGAGATCCTTTCTGGCCTGGGCGAATTCTTCATCCGACAGTTCGCCTGCGTCTTTCTGTTTGACCAGTTCCGCGAGGTGCTCGCGCGCGATCTCGACGTTGAACTGTTCGTTATTGTCTGCGCGGCGCGCGTACTCGCGCAGCAGGGTGCGCGCGAGTATCGCCAGGGCCGCCGCGATCATCGCGGCGGTGATGGTCCAGAATAGGGTCATGCGTCTCTCTTTTCGCGGTCGCTATCGAGCAGGGAGGCGGCGTTCTGAATGCTGGCGGCGTCGACGCCCGCATCCTGCTCGACGCGGCGACGCAAGATCGTGCGGATCAGCAGACTGACGCCGATCAGCAGGATGATGAACGGGCCCGCCCAGAGCAGCAGGGTGTTCTTGGTCAGTGGCGGACGATACAGCACGAACTCGCCATAACGCTCGACCATGTAGTCCGCGATCTCCTGTTCGGACTTGCCCTGGCTGACCATCTGGTAGGTCTTGCGCCGCAGGTCGACGGCCAGCTCCGCATTGGAATCGGCGAGATTCTGGTTCTGACATACCAGGCAGCGCAGTTCGCCGATCAGCTTGTTGTAACGCGCCTCGTCCGCCGGGGTCTCGAAGCTCAGCACCTCTACCCGCGCCTGAGTAGCCACCGCCAGCAGCAGCCCGGCCAACAGCACGGACCATCGAATCTGCCTCATGAGGCCCCCGCGGCTGCGTCGAAATAGGGCTTGAACTTGCTCTGCCACACCTGTGGATTCAGCGCCCCGGTGTGCTTTTCTCTCACGATACCCTCGGCATCGATCAAGAAGGTCTCCGGGGCCCCGTACACGCCCCAGTCGATCACCGCGTCACTCTGCGGATCGAAGCCGATCCGGGCGAACGGATTGCCCAGCCGGGCCAACATGGCCTTGGCCTCGGCCGCGTCGTCGCGCCAGTTGATACCGATAATCGGCACCTGCTCGCGCGTGGCGAGGTGGATCAGATACTCGTGCTCCTTCCAGCACTCCGGGCACCAGGTACCCCAGACGTTCAGCAGCCAGACCTGCCCCGCCATGTCTGACGTACGCACGATACTCTCCGGTTCCAGCAGATCGGGCAGCGCGAATTCCGGGGCGGTGCGGCCGATGAACTGGGTCGGTACGCTGCGCGGGTTGTACTCGCCCTGATTCATCTGCTGCAGCACGTACCAGAATAGCCCCGCCAGGCCCAAAAATATCGCCAGCGGGATAGCGGTGCGCGTCATGCGGCAGCCCCGGCGGCGCGGTTTTCGGCCTTGCGCGTCTCGCGCGCCAGCGATCGGTAGCGTCGGTCGGTCGCCGCCAGTCCGCCACCCAGCGCCATCAACAAGCCGCCGAGCCACAGCCAGCGCACAAACGGCTTGTGATACAGCCGCAGACTCCAGGCGCCATTGCCGAGATCCTCGCCGAGGGCGACGAAAAGGTCACGCGTCAGGCCCGGGTCGATTGCCGCCTCGGTCATCGGCATCGTCTGCACCCGATAGATACGCTTCTCCGGGTGCATCTCCGCGACCAGTTGGCCGTCCTGGGTGGCGAGCAGATTGCCGCGGTAGGCGGTGTAGTTCGGTCCCTCGGTGACCTCCACGCCCTGGAATTCGAACGCGTAGCCGCCCATCTCATAGGTCTCTCCGGGCGCCAGGCGCAAGTCCTTTTCGGTCGAGTACCACGAGGTCAGAGTGACGCCGACGATGAACACCGCGATGCCGAGGTGACCCATGACCATGCCCCAGAAACCCCGCGGGATATTGCGCCAATTCTGCTGCGACGCGAGGCGCTCGCGTATGGCCACCACGGTCGAGGCGGTTACCCAGATCGCCAGTACCATGCCGAACGCCGCCTGCCAGTAGAATTGCGGGGTCAGCACGATCGGGTAGGCGACACCGATCACGATGGCCAGCACCAGGGCGATCTGCAGCTTCGGCCACAGCCGGTCGAATTTGTCGCGCTTCCAGCGGGCCAGCATGCCGACCCCGACCAGCATCGCCAGCGGGGCCGTCAGCGGGATGAATACGCTATTGAAGTAGGGCGGTCCGACGGAGATCTTGCCCAGATCCAGGGCATCCACCGCCAGTGGGTACAGCGTACCGAGCAGGATACTCGCGGCCGCGACCACCAGCAGCACGTTGTTGAGCAACAGCCCGGTCTCGCGCGACAGCAGCTCGAAGCGCACGCTGCTCTTGATCTGGTTGGCGCGCATGGCATACAGGGTCAGCGACGAACCGACGACCGCGACCAGGAACATCAGTATGAACACGCCACGCTCCGGGTCGGAGGCGAAGGCGTGCACCGAGGTCAGCACGCCGGAGCGGACCAGGAAGGTGCCCAGCAGACTGAGCGAGAACGCAAAGATTGCCAGCAGGACCGTCCAGGCCTTGAAGGCGCCGCGCTTCTCGGTGACCGCTAGCGAGTGCATCAATGCGGTACCCACCAGCCAGGGCATGAACGACGCATTCTCTACCGGATCCCAGAACCACCAGCCGCCCCAACCGAGTTCGTAATAGGCCCACCAGCTGCCTAGCGTGATCCCGATGGTCAGGGACAGCCAGGCCATGTTGGTCCAAGGTCGCGACCAGCGCGCCCAGGCCGCATCCAGACGCCCACCGAGCATGGCCGCGATGGCGAAGGCGAACGGCACCGCGAAGCCGACATAACCCATGTACAGCATCGGCGGATGAATGATGAGGCCGAAGTCCTGCAACAGGGGATTGAGGTCGCGTCCGTCGGCAGGTGGCACCGCCAGGCGGTCGAACGGATTGGAGGTGATCAGCATGAACAGCAGGAAGCCCACCGCGATCAGGCCCATCACGGCGATCACCCGCGCAATGATCACCAGTGGGATACTGCGGCTGAAGAAGGTTACGGCACCGGTCCACGCCGACAGCGTCAGCGCCCACAGCAGCAGCGAGCCCTCGTGGCCGCCCCAGACCGCGGAGAACAGGTACTGCGTCGGCAGCTGCGTATTCGAGTTCTCCGCGACGTAGGCCACGCTGAAGTCGTGTACCAAAAAGCTGTAGGTCAGCAGCGCAAAGGCGACAGACACGAACAACAGCTGCAGGCGCGCGGCTGGGAACGCCAGCTGCATCCAACTGGTGATTCCCCGCTGTGCACCGATCAGCGGGAAGACGGACTGTATGACCGATAACGCCAGCGCGATCAGCAGCGCAATCTGACCAATTTCAGGGATCATAGCGATTTGCCTCCAGGGTGACGTTCGCCCATCTTGCCCGCGGCCTCCAGGGCCTCCGCTACCTCGGGGGGCATATAGGTCTCATCGTGCTTGGCCAGTACTTCTTCGGCGACGAAGACGTTGTCCGGACCCATGCGCCCCTGCGCAATTACGCCCTGACCCTCGGCGAACAGGTCGGGCAAGATGCCGTCATAGGCCACTTTGACGCGCTGCGCCATGTCGGTGACGATGAAATTGACACGTAATTCACCCGTCTCGCGCTGCACGCTGCCGGCCTCGACCAGGCCGCCGAGGCGGAACACGTGTCCGCCCGGCGCCTCGCCATTGGCGACCTCGGTCGGCGAGAAGAAATACGACAGATTGCCCTCCAGCGCGGTCAGCACGAGGTAAGCGGCGACTCCGAGCGCGGCCATCCCGACCAACACGATGCCAAATCGTTTATGCCTGGCCTTCATTGAGTAACCTCCTGCTCCAACCGAGCCATGCGCGCGAGTCTCCGCCTGACCTGGCGGGCGCGGCTGCGCAAAATCAGCGGTTCGGCGATCATCAGCAGCGCCGTGACGCCGAACGAACCCCAGACGTAGAGGGCATAGCCCCCCATATGAAAAAACTCCGCCACGTCAGCCCTCTCCGCTCGCCAGTTCGCGCACCCAGGTGGCCGAACGCTCGCGCTCGAGTATCAAGGTTCGCAGCCGCGACATCGAGACCGCGATCGAATAGGCCCAGAAACCGAGCGTCATGATCAGCATCGCGATCAGCATGGTGTCGTCCATAGTCGACTCCTCATTCAAGCGGATGGTCGACCCCTGATGCAGCGTATTCCACCATTGTACCGAGTAGTAGATGATCGGGACGTTTACCACACCGACCAGCAGCAATATCGCGCTGGCCCGGTCGGCGCGGCGCGGATCGTCGATCGCGGAGCGCAGGGCCATGTAGCCGAGATAGAGAAACAGCAGGATGAGCTCTGACGTAATGCGGGCATCCCAGACCCACCAGGTGCCCCACATCGGTTTGCCCCAGAATGACCCTGTCCACAGCGAGAGAAACGCAAACATCGCGCCGGTTGGCGCGAGCGCCTGCGCCATCATCATCGACAGCCGGGTGTTGAATATCAGGCCGAGCGCCGCCCAGGCCGCCATTACCACGTAGATGAACATGGACATCCAGGATGCCGGGACATGCACGAAGATGATTCGGTAGCCTTCGCCCTGCTTGTAGTCGGTGGGGGCGACGAAAAAACTCATGTACAGGCCCACCGCGATCAGGGCCACGGCGATGACGGTGGAGACCACTCCGATCTTGTGGGCCAGCGGAAAAAAGGTCGCCGGTGAGGAAAATCTGAACCAGTTGACGAGTCGAGAAGCCATTGTGCCTTGGGTTAGCCTGTTCTGGTCGGCAAACGGTGTGTGTGTAGCCGGCTGGCGCCGACCGTCGAAGCATCCATCGTATACCGCATTCCCCGTCGCCCAGATGACCTAGACGACCGGTCTCCGCCCCGCGCTGCATCTCGCGGGGTCTTAGCCCGCTTACCTCACCGACTTCCTACTGCGGACCCCCCGTCGCAGCGGCATCTTGCCGCCCTCGCGACGAAACTCGGTGAGACGAGCGGGCTAGAGCCTACCGGAGTCACTAGACCGGCGCAAAATGCGTTAGTTCGCTCAGTCTTCCGCGACGCGCAACGCAGCGGCGATAGCCAGCGGCGCGAGCACCATGCTGCCCAGTAGGATCGCGCCAAGCATCATCAAATGCGAATGACCACCCAGACCGGAGACCGTGGCCTCGACCGCGCCTGCACCGAAGATCAGTACCGGGATGTAGAGGGGCAGCACGAGCAGTGCCAGCAGCACCCCGCCGGAGCGCAGGCCGAGCGTCAGGCCCGCACCGATGGCGCCGACCAGGCTCAATGCCGGGGTACCCAGCAGCAGGGAGAGGATCAGCGTCAGCAGGGCATCGAACGACAGGTCGTACTGCAGCCCCAGGATCGGCGATATCAATACCAGCGGGACGCCGCTGACCAGCCAGTGGGCCAAGACCTTGCCGGTGACCAGAAGCGCTACAGGCTGCGGTGTAAGCAGCATTTGCTCCAGGGTGCCATCGCGGTGATCGGCGGAAAAGATCTGTTCCAGCGCCAGCATCGATGCCAACAGCGCACCGACCCAGACGATCCCCGGTGCGATCAGGCGCAGCGTGTCGGGCTCGGGACCGATACCGAGGGGAAACAGGCTGACCACGATCACGAAGAACACCAGGGTGGTGAAGATGTCTGAGCGCCGGCGCAGCGCAATCGTCAGATCGCGGCGGACGATCCAATAGAGGGGCTCCATCATGCTCGGCCGCCGAGGGTTATGCTCCGGGTCTGTTCACCGATCATCGCCACCGCCTGGTGGGTGGTCACCACCGCCAGTCCTCCATTGTCGATATGGTGGCGGATGACCTCCTGCAGCAGCTGCACCGCGGTGACATCCAGCGCCGTGAACGGCTCGTCGAGCACCCACAGGCTGGCTCGGTTGACGAGCAGCCGGGCGAGGGCGACGCGCCTTTTCTGTCCCTGCGAGAGATGCTTGCTCGGCAGGTCCTCGTGCCCGCGCAGCCCGATTTCGCCGAGAACCTCCCAGGCACGCGACTCGGTCAGTCGAAAACCATCCAGCACGCTGGCGATGCGTAGGTTCTCCACTGCGGTCAGGTCGCCCTTGATCCCGTTCAGATGGCCCAGGTAGAGCAGATGGCGGGAATATTCCTCGCGCAGGCGACGAATATTGTCCCCGTGCCAGCGGATCTCGCCCGACTCGGGCAGAAGTAGCCCGGCCAGCGCGCGCAGCAGGGTGGTCTTGCCGCTGCCGTTCTCGCCCTTGAGGTGCAGCAATTCGCCGGCCCCCAGGCCGAAATTGAGATCGCGAAACAGCGTCCGGTCACCGCGCACGCAACTCAGGGCGTCAATCTGCAAGGCGGGGTCAGTGCTGCCAGTGCTCATTCGCGCGCGGTTCTCGGTCGCCGGACGGGCGGCAGTCTACACGAAAACCTGGTGGCTCCCGGCGGCACTGCGCCCGCAACCCCCGAGGGGCGCAGGGAAATTGTTCGGCGTTCCCTGCGTACGCTGCGGGATGCGGAGCTGCCGCTGAGACGGCGCGCCGCGCGAACGGTCGCTTGATCGCGCGCGAACGAGGACGGCGCGCCCTACAATCTTATGGCTACATGCCCGGAGAGAGACGGCGGTGAAGACCGACAAAATGTCTGAGGTGCGACCTGCCCCGACCCGATGCGCCGTCTGTCCAGTGCGTGAGAAGGCGTTGTTCCAAGTCGTAAACGACGAGTATCTGCACGAAGCCGAGTCACGACGAACCGGTCAATACAAGCTCTCCGCGCGCGGCCATTTGTTTGAGGAAGGGGCGCCCGCGACAATGGCCTACACCCTGTTCTCGGGCTGGCTGATGCTCTATCGAAGCGATTCCGAAGGCGCTCGGCAAGGCCTTCGAGTGGCGCTGCCGGGCGACTTCGTCGGCTATGCTGCGCTCACCGACGGGCTATACGGTCACGGCGCCATGGCCATCACGGATGCCGTCGTGTGTGGCTTCCGGCAGGCCGATCTGCATGCCATGCTCGATCGGGACGCCAAAATGGCGCGCCATATCACCGGGATTCAGGCGCGTTACCTGGCCACCTGCGAGTCCAAAGTGCTTGGTCTGGGGCGCAAGTCGGCCGAGCAGCGCATCGCCCACCTCATCGCCGAGCTGTTTCATCGCCTCGAGCCGCGTGCAGAGGGCAACGAGGAGCGGTCCCGAAGCATGCCGTTTCCGCTCACCCAGGAGATGCTCGGTGAACTGACGGGGCTGACGCCCGTTCACACCAACCGGATACTGCGCCGGCTCCGAGCCGACGGCGTCATGGTCTGCGAGCGGCAGCGCGTCGTGATACTCGACCTGCCCCGTCTTCTCCAGATCGGCGAATTCAGTGAAAACTAAGTCATCTGATCCTGCCGGAGGTACCCGGGCCAAACGCAAGTCGTTATAATTCGGTCCCGAACTTGCCGGGATGAAACCGGCGATGAGCTGATCTCTCAAGGAGCGATTATCGTGTCTGCACACAACGACGCCGCCTTTCTACGCATGTTTCTGCTGGTCTTAGGGGCACTGGTGGTCTTCACTGTGCTGATCATGATCGCTGCCTCTACCATCACCGGTTCCGTCGAAGAGGCGCGGGGCGACGATCCCAGAGTGCGTGCTGCGGTCGCAGAGCGTATCAGACCCATAGGCTCGGTAAACGTCACCGCGCCGGCTGGCG
>JBATKF010000527.1:0-2369 GCA_049669185.1 Sedimenticolaceae bacterium
CCCTCCCCACCCCAGTTAAACTTAGTCCGGTAAACTTAGTCTTTCTAATGCCGCTCGTCAATTCCGCACGCAGTAGACGCACGCCACCGTCTCGAAGATTTTGACTGCGGAAAGTCCGCGCACACCCGGGCCATCTTCGGGCCTTCCCATGAGCGCGATACCCGCCGATTGCAGGCACGTCTTCATTGTACGGTGTAAATACCGTACAATAGATTAACACTGAGGAGTTCAGATGATGAAAAAAACGCGATCTAAACGGATTGAAGCCAGGATCCGGCCCGATACGCTGGTTCTCGTCCAGCGGGCAGCCGAGATGAAAGGCAGTTCCATCAGTGAATTCGTCGTCGCTGCGGCGGAAGACCTCGCGCGCAAAACCTTGGAAGAGGCCAACATCATTCATCTTTCGGTCGAGGACCAGCGGCGCTTTGTCGAGCTGTTGCTCGATCCACCGGAACCCTCAGCGGCAATGCAGCGCGCTGCCGAGGCACATGAGAAGCTCGTCGGACCGCTATGACGGAAAGTGATTTCGAGATCACGCCCCTTGGAAAACAGAATCGTACGGACTTTTCTTGCGGCCAAGACGCATTGGACCGTTACTTCAAGACCCAGGTCACGCAGGATGTCCGTCGCCGGGTCAGTGCCTGTTATATCGCGCTAGATAACAAAACCGGTGCGGTCGCCGGGTACTACACGCTGTCGGCCGCCGATATACCGATTTCAGCGTTGCCCGCTGACATGGTGCGACGATTGCCGCGCTACCCCACTGTGCCGGTGGCCCGCATCGGTCGATTAGCCGTTGATCAGCGCTATCAAGGTACAAGGCTCGGCGGTGCCCTTTTGATCAACGCCGCCCTGCGTGGCGCAAGATCGGAAATCGCGGTTTTTGCGCTCATAGTCGATGCCAAAGACGATACCGCCGCCGCTTTCTATCGACACTTTGGTTTTAGCGCGTTTGCATCCGACACAATGCAGCTAGCGGCATCCCTTGATACCTTTCGCAAGCTGCTTACGCATTGAAGTCAGATAGGTGTACTTATCGACTTCAGTAGCCATGGCCCACCTCAATTTTCTCTATGGCCAGCAAGACCTGTTTCACCTGGTAAGGCTTCGCCTTGCCTGTGTGGTCTTGAATATTCACGCGATGATCTAGGTTTGCCTTTCTGCTCGCTGGTGCTCGGTCGGCCAATGGCGGACGTCAACGCCCCAGGTTCAAAACCCGCTTCACGTGGCCCTCAGGTGCATGCTTTGAAGCTCGGCTTCAAAATCCACCATCCATTGCCTGATCGGCATGAACCTGTAGGCATTTGTTTTGTAGTCCGCATGACAGACAATTGCGGAAGTTTATTGATCCAAACATTCAACAGGCCAGGGATCTCCGGGAAGCCGCGACTTGACTTCATACGTCAATGACGTATAGTACAAACGATGGTCTTCCTCGAGACGAGCGTCTTCACAAAAAGCATTCAGTCGCTTTTGTCAGATGAAGAATATCGGTGGCTTCAAAACCATTTGGTCAGGTTTCCTGAGGCCGGAGATCTTATCAAAGGGAGTGGCGGCCTGCGAAAGATCCGTTGGAAACTCGAAGGTCGTGGTAAACGAGGCGGCGTTCGAGTTATTTACTACTGGGCAACGAGTGATGACCAACTATTCATGCTCTTTGCGTATGCCAAGAATGAGCAAGGCGATCTAACCAAAGAACAGTTGTTGGTGCTTAAAAAGCTCGTCGAGACGGAGTTTGGAAAATGAAAGATGAACAATTCAATGCGTTGGTCGCCAGCATCGAAGAGGCGGGAAAAATCCGAAGAGGTGAGGCAAGGCCTGCTCGTTCATTTGAATTTCCAGATCCCGATGTCAAGGCGATCAGAGAGGGCATCGGTTTTTCGCAGTCAAAGTTTGCAGCGCTGATCGGCGTTAACGTACGTACATTGCAAAATTGGGAACAAGGACACCGGCGACCAACCGGACCGGCAAGAGTATTGCTGCATCTGGTGCAGTCGGATCCGGCGTCGGTATTCAGAAACTTGCACGTTAATCACGCCTAGCGAATGCGGCGGGATGGTGATAGCTGTGGTGCGACGATCTGAAACGTCAGGTCGCTTTTCTCTCACGACCCGTCCTCACCATGTCAATGATGTTACTCGACGAAACGCCCAGACCTCGGCCATCGAGATCGAAAGGCGATGGCTCGGACATGGCGGCTTCATTTAACACGCTTCCGCAGATCAAGGGGTCAGAGTTCTTGATCCCGGCATTGATTTTGTCGATGCCCAGATGCTTTGGAAAGACCCCGATCTGGTTGAAATCCCAGCGAAAACTGTGGATGAGGCCAGGTTTCTGATCGTCGGCCGTATCAGAGAGCAACACTGGTC
>JBATKF010000528.1:0-3061 GCA_049669185.1 Sedimenticolaceae bacterium
CCACTCGAGAGCACGTCAGCGCCGGAGCCGGAGCCGGTCGCTGAGGAGACGCCCGTTGAGGCACCGGTCGAGGCCCCGGCGCCGGAGACCGCGGGTGACGAAGAGCGGCTTGATCGGGATGGCGGCAGCGGGACGGGTGGGGTGGTCGCACCGTTGGTGCCGAATATCGACAGTTCGGCGCCGCAGACCTTCAAGCCGGCCCAGGGCCTGCTGCAGAGTCTCGTGGTGAAGCCGGCCGCACTGGCAGGCCTCGCGGTATCGCAGGGTGTTCCGCAGGCGTTCGAACTCGACAGCCTGTCGGCGGAGATCCGCGCGGTCCTGACCTCCAGTGGTTTCAACGACAGCCTGGATCGCATGCGCGACGAGGTCTCGCAGGACAGCTTCATCAAGCAGAGCGTGGTCGGCTCCAGCGTCGCGGTGACGACCGGCCTGTCGGTCGGCTATGTCGCTTGGCTGGTGCGCGGTGGGGTGCTGTTGAGCACCGCGCTGTCGTCGCTCCCGGCCTGGCAGTTCGTCGACCCGCTGCCGGTGCTCGCACGGACGCGCGACGACGAAGATGCCGACGGCCAGGACGATTCGCTGCAGGCGATCATCGAGGAACAATCGGCCCGCGCCGCTAAGCAGCATGACGACGGCGTCGACCCGCAAGACGCACAGGACACGCCGACGCGGCCGGATTGATTGGGATGATGAAACTCAGTGCCAAATCGCGTATCGCGCTGGGCCAGGTCGGCCTGGTCGCCAGCGTATTGTTGGGCGCGAGTTTCATCGGCCTGATACCCGATCAGCGCGCCAGCGTCCGCGAGGGGCGCGCGGCACTGGCCGAGGCGCTCGCGGCCAACAGCTCGGCGCTGGTCACGCAAAAGGATATCCGGCGGCTGGAGAACGACCTCCAGTTTGTAGTGGAACGCAACGCCGACCTGTTGTCCGCGGGCCTGCGGACCAAGGAGGGTCGGCTGATCACGACCGTGGGGCCGCATGAGGCCAACTGGAGGCACACCGAGACGGACCTGTCGACGGATGATCAGGTCAAGGTGCCGATCTGGGCCGGGCAGTCCCCCTGGGGCCATCTGGAGATGCGGTTCGAGCGTCTTACGACCGTCGGTTGGCTGGGTTATCTGCAGGACCCGCTGGTAATGCTGATCGGCTTCGTCGCCCTGTTCAGCTTCACGGCCTTCTATTTCTACCTGGGCAAGATGTTGAAACATCTGGACCCGTCTCAGGCGATCCCCGGACGCGTGCGCTCGGCGCTGGATACCATGGCGGAGGGTCTGCTGGTGCTCGACAACAAGGAGCAGATCGTGCTCGCCAATCGTGCATTCGGCACCCTGTTGGGCAAGACACCGGACGAGCTGCTGGGCATCCGGGTCTCGACGCTGCCCTGGGCCGACGCGGAAGGTGAGGCCCTGGCCGAGGACGACCGCCCCTGGCGGCGCGCACTGCGCAGCGGTCAGCCGGCGGTCAACCAGCGCATCCGCCTGACCCTGTCCGAGACATCGCGCCTGACCTTCATGATCAACTGCTCGCCCGTGCTCGGCAGCGGCGGCTCGCATGCCGGCGTGCTGGTCAGTTTCGACGACGTCACCCAGCTCGAGGAGCAGGAGATCGAGCTGCTGCGTTCGAAGGAGGAGGCCGAGGCGGCCAACCAGGCCAAGAGTGCGTTCCTGGCCAATATGAGCCACGAGATCCGCACGCCGATGAACGCCATCCTCGGCTTCACCGAGCTGCTGCGGCGCGGTTTTACCCAGGACGAGAACGAGAACCGCCGTCACCTGGAGACCATCTATTCCAGCGGCAAGCATCTGCTGGATCTGATCAACGACATCCTCGATCTGTCCAAGGTCGAGGCCGGGCGCTTCGAGACCGAGGCGGTCGCGTTCGATCCCTATGGCGTGATCCAGGAGGTGGTGAAGGTCCTCGGGATCAAGGCGCGCGAAAAGGGCATCAAACTCCATTTTCGGGTGGACGGCGAGGTGCCGCAGACTATCCACAGTGACCCGGCACGCCTGCGCCAGATCATGACCAACCTGATCGGCAATGCCGTGAAGTTCACCGAGCACGGCGGGGTTGCGGTGCAGGTGCGGGCCGCGCAAAAAGAGGGCGCGATCGACTTCGAGATCGAGGTGGCCGACAGCGGTGTCGGGATGCCGGCCGATGCGCTGGACAAGATCTTCGATCCCTTCGTGCAGGCCGACAGCTCGGTCACGCGCAAGTTCGGCGGCACCGGGCTGGGGCTGTCGATCAGCCGCAAGTTCGCGCGCGCGCTAGGTGGGGACATCACCGTCGAGAGTGAACTGGGCAGTGGCAGCCGGTTTCTGGTGCGTCTGGCCGCGGGGCCGGCCGAGGCCGTGGCGTGGATCGATGGTGAGCAGGCGATCGCCGAACTGGCCGAGGTCGCCGGTGAACAGACCACCGATTGGGTGTTCCCGCCGGCGCGGGTCCTGGTGGTCGACGACGGGCCGGAGAACCGCGAGCTGGTCAAGCTGGTGATGACGAAATACGGTCTGTCGGTCGACGAGGCCGAGAACGGCAAGGTCGGCCTCCAGATGGGTATGGTCAATGCATACGACGTCATCCTGATGGACGTGCAGATGCCGGTGATGGACGGCTTTTCCGCCACCCAGGCACTGCGCGATCAGGGCATCGAGGAGCCGATCATCGCGTTGACCGCGAATGCGATGAAGGGCTTCGAGCAGGAATGCCTTGACGTCGGTTACTCCGACTACTTGACCAAACCGATCGATATCGACCGTTTCGTCGCCAAGCTGGCGGAGGTGCTGGGTGCCACGAGGGCCGCGGTGTCTGAGGCGCCGACACCGCTGCGCTTTGCCCCAGATCCGGCATCCGCCAGCGAGGCACCGCAGGGTGATGCACCGATCACCGCCGCGCTGCATGGCAAGGGGCCGCAATTCGCACAGCTGGCCGAGCGTTTCGTCGCCCGCCTGGGCGGCAAGCTGGACGAGATGACCGATGCCTGGACGGAAAATCGATTCAAGGACCTGGCCGAACTGGCGCACTGGCTGAAGGGTGCCGCGGGCACCGTGGGTTATGAGGTCTTCAC
>JBATKF010000529.1:0-5847 GCA_049669185.1 Sedimenticolaceae bacterium
GACCGCGCCGTCGCCTGGGGCCCCGTCAAGATCAACAAAAAAAAGACTGCGCCGCGAAGGCTCCGCATTGGATCACCTCATGGATTCTATCCAGCGTTTATCGCCGATATTAAAGAATTCTAGCCAAGCGCCACTAAATTCAATGAGAACACGCGGATCGCGCAGTTTTGCCGCGGTATCGGCAACGCCGATCAGAGAGCGCAGAAAGACGTGCAACAACCAGCCCAGCAAACGGCCTACAATCCACTGACCCGCCGCTACGATGTCAAGGCAATCACATCGCTGGGCTTCGCACTGGTCATTTTCCTGCTGCTACTGTCGATCATCGGCGGCTATCACACCACGAGCACCCACAAGACAGAACTCTCTCGGCTGGTCATTGCGGCCGGGAACAAGATCACCCTCGCCAATACCCTGCGCGAGGCGGTGCGCGAACGCATCGACAGTCTGCAGAGTATGGCCGCGCAGACGGATATATTCGAGCGCGACGCCGAAAAGCTGCGCTTCTTCGACCATGCGGCGGATTACAGCCGGGCGAGGCGACAGCTGATCGAGAAACTCAGCACCGACCAAGAGCTCAGGGTCCTCGAGGAACTCGACGCTACCGTCAAACAGGTCGCCGTGCCGAACGCCCGCGCGCTGCGGCTGCTGTCCGACGAAGGAGCATTGCTCAGCGAGGTACAGACCGCCGTGCAGGCCGCCGTCGACGGCCATCTGCGTCTGCTGGGCCGCCTCGATGGACTCGTCCGCATCATCAATACCGTGACCCAGGCACGCGTCCAGGAGGCCAGCGAGACCTTCCACGAGGCCGTGTTGACGACTGCGCTATTGGGCATGGTGGCGTTTGCGATCGCCGTGTTCACTGCGGCCTATGTCGTCACGAATGCCGGTGCGCGCAATAGAAAGCTATCGCATCAGGCCGCGCACGATGCACTGACCGGGCTTCTCAATCGCCAGGCGTTCGAGGCCTCGCTGCGACTTACGCTGGAGCAGTCCAGCGTGGCTCCCACCCAGCACGCGCTCATGCTCCTCGATCTCGACCGTTTCAAAATGGTCAATGACAGCTGTGGCCATCCGGCAGGTGATGCACTGCTCAGGCAACTCTCGGCCCGCCTGACGAACAGCCTGCGCCAATCGGACATCCTCGCGCGCCTCGGCGGCGACGAGTTCGGTGTGCTTTTGCGCTTCACCGAGCCGAGCGACGCAGAGGCAGTCGCAGAAAAGATCCGCCGCACCATCGAAGACTTCACCTTCGTCTGGCAGGGTCAGAGCTTCAAGGTGGGCGCCAGTATCGGCATGGTTCCGTTTGGTGCCGAACCCATTGCGATAGCGGAGCTCATGAGTGCCGCAGATGCCTGTTGCTACTCCGCCAAGGAAGAAGGACGCAACCGGGTGCACCATGCTGGCACAAATACCGAGACCGTGCGCCGCCGCTCCGGCGAGATGCGCTGGGTGTACCGCATTTCCGATGCGGTTCAACACGACCGCTTCATGCTGTTCGGGCAGATGATTACGCCGATGCATCCCGAACTCGATGACGGCCGGCTGGCACTGGAGGTGCTGCTGCGCATGAAGGACGATGGCGGTCTCGGGATGATCGCGCCCGGTCAGTTCCTGCCCGCCGCCGAGCGCTATGGGATGGTGCCGGACATCGATCGCTGGGTCGTGCGCAATAGCCTCGAATGGCTGGCCGGGCTCGGCCGCACCGCCGAGGAACTGCGCATCAATATCAATATCTGCGGACCCGCTGCCTCTGACCCCCAGTTTCACGCCTTCGTCCGCAGCTGTATCGCCGAGACCGGCGTGCCGCCGCGTTCGCTGTGCTTCGAGATCACTGAATCGACGGCGATCCGCAGCCTGGCAAACGCCGCCGCGCTGATCGACGCCCTCGGTGACCTCGGCTGTCGGTTCGCGCTGGACGACTTCGGCAGCGGGCTGTCGTCGTTCAACCAGCTGCGTCATCTCAAGGTCGATTACCTGAAGATCGACGGCAGCTTTGTCCACAATATCGACCGCGACCCGGTGAATCGCGCCATGGTCGAGTCCATCAACACTATCGGTAAAAAGCTCGGCAAGCGCACCGTCGCCGAGTTCGTCGAGAACCAGCGTATCTTGGAGATCCTCAAAGAGATTGATGTCGACTTTGCGCAGGGTTTCGGCCTCCACCGACCGGAGCCATTGGGCAGAATCGAGGCCCAGATTCGTCAGGCGCAGGATGAACACGCGAGCATTCGGCAGCACTCGGCCTGATTTCGCTACGGTGGATTTCTGCTGCGATACGGCGTTCCGCTTATCGGCACCCTAAACAGCGAACAGGATCTCGCGTTAGCCCAAACTCCCCGCTCGGGTGCGAAGAACTAAGTGAATCGCACCGCTGAACTGCAGCGACCCGGGTCCGGCTTAGTGCGCACTGCCCTTCAACGCCGACACAATACCTTCGATGGTATCTTTGGCATCGCCGAAGATTAGCGATGTGTTGTCCTTGTAAAACAGCAGATTGTCGACACCGGAATAGCCCGGGTTCATCGAGCGCTTGAGGAAGTAGACCTGCTTTGACCGGCCCGCTTCGAGGATCGGCATGCCGTAGATCGGGCTGGAGGCATCGTCCTTGGCGGCCGGGTTGACGACGTCGTTGGCACCCACCACCAGGGTCACGTCGGTGGAGGGGAAATCCGGGTTGATCTCGTCCATCTCGAGGACATGGTCGTAGGGTATGTCGGCCTCGGCGAGCAGCACGTTCATGTGCCCCGGCATGCGGCCCGCGACCGGGTGGACCCCGAACCTCACCTCGACGCCGCGCGCCTCGAGCAGCTCCATCATCTCCTTCAGCGCATGCTGCGCCTGGGCCACCGCCATACCGTAACCGGGCACAACGATCACGCGGTTGGCGTCTTCCATCCAATACACCGCATCCTCGACCGAGGCCGACTTGATGCCCTTCTCCATCGCCGCGGCACCGGCGCTCGGTGCACCGGCGCTCTCGCTGCCGAAGCCGCCGAACACCACGTTGATGATCGAGCGGTTCATCGCCTTGCACATGATGTAGGAAAGGATTGCGCCCGAGAACCCGACCAGCGCACCGACGATGATCAGCAGGTTGTTCTGCAGTGTGAAGCCGGTAGCCGCCGCGGCCCAGCCTGAGTAGCTGTTCAGCATCGAAATGATCACTGGCATGTCGGCGCCGCCGATCGGAATGATCAGAGTCACGCCGAGGACCAGTGCCAGCAGGGTCATCAGAGCCAGCGATACCACACTGCCGGTCATCGCAAAATGCACGCCGAGTGCGATGGTGGCCAGCGCGATCGCCGCATTCAGCTGATGCTGCATAGCAAACTTGACCGGCTTGCCCGAAATCAGGCCCTGCAGCTTGCCGAACGCGATCACCGAACCGGTAAAGGTGATGGCACCGATGATCGCACCGGCCGAGAGTTCACCCATCAGCACCGCGTTGAGCAGTCCGGCATCGCGCTTGTTCAGGAAGGTTCCGATCGCGACCAGCACCGCGGCCAGGCCGACGAAGCTGTGCAGCGCCGCGACCAGCTGCGGCATCGCCGTCATCTGAATGCGCTGCGCGAGAACCACGCCGATCAGGCCACCAATCAAGACCCCGGCAATGATGAATCCATACGACTGCACCTCCCCGCCGAGCAGCGTGGCGACGATCGCCAGCGCCATGCCGGCCATGCCGAGAAAATTACCGCGCCGCGCGGTCGACGGGTGAGTCAGGCCCTTCAGCGCGAAGATGAACAGCACGGCCGAAATCAGATAGACGACGGCCTGGGTGTTGGCGGAGAGCTGCATACCTCAGGGCCTCACTTGTCTTTCTTCTTGAACATCGCCAGCATCCGGTTGGTCACCAAAAAGCCGCCGAAGACGTTGATCGAGGCCAGCAGCACGGCGAGGAAGCCGGTGATTTCGGCGAAGCTACCGACCGCGTCCAGCCCGGTCACCAGCAGCGCGCCGACGATCACGATCCCGGAGATTGCATTGGTCAGCGCCACCAACGGGGTATGCAGCGAGGGCGTGACCCCCCAGACGACGTAGTAGCCGATGAAGCAGGCGAGTACGAAGACGTAGAGTGCAATCAGTGTGTCCGGCATTGCCGTTACCTCAGCATCGAGCGTTTATCAGGGCGGCTCAGGCCGACGGGCGCAGCTGCGCGGCCTGGGTGATCTCATCGGCATCCAGGTCCTTCAGGCTGACGCCGTCGGCAGATTTTTCGAGCATGATGTCGAGCAGATTGGCGATGTTCTTGGCATAGAAGGCGCTCGCATCCGAGGGCATCATGGCCGGGTAGTTGGTGTGCCCGACCAGGATCACACCGTGTCGAGTCACCACCTGGTCGGCCTCGGTCAACGGACAGTTGCCCCCGTTGGCGGCCGCGAGATCGATGATCACCGAGCCCGCGCGCATGCGCTCGACCACCGCCTCGGTGATCAGCACCGGCGCCGGCCGGCACGGGATCAGCGCCGTAGTAACAATGATGTGCGCCTTGGCGAGTTCGTCGGCCAGCAGCGCCTGCTGCTTCGCCTTGCCCTCGTCAGACAGCTCCTTGGCATAGCCACCCTCACCCGCGGCGGTCTCGCCGATGTCGAGATCGATCGGTTTCGCGCCCAACGACGCGATCTGCTCGCGCGTCTCCGGGCGCACATCGTAGCCATAGACATCACCGCCGAGTCGGCGCGCAGTCGCGATCGCCTGCAGCCCGGCGACACCCGCACCCAGTATCACCACGCGCGCCGGCTTGGCCGAACCGGCCGAGGTCATCATCAGCGGGACGAACCGGCCGAAACGGCTGGCCGCCTCAATCACGGCGCGATAGCCGGCAATATTGCTCTGCGACGACAGCGCGTCCATGGACTGGGCGCGCGAGATGCGCGGGATGCGCTCCACGGCGATCGCCTTGATAGCGCGCTGCTGCATGGCCACGATCACCGGATCGGCGTCGTCGCAGGTCTCGGCATGACTGATAAAGACCGAACCATCGCGCATAGCGGCCACCTCGTCGGTCGAGGGTTTGCGCACCTTGGCGACGATATCGCAGCCAAGCGCACCGGCCGTATCGGTCAGCTGCACCCCTGCCTCTTCATAGGCGGCGTCGCTGTAGTGTGCGGCCTCGCCGGCACCGCGCTCGAGCAAAACCTCGAGGCCATCGGCGATGAGCTTCTTTGCGATCTCGGGCGTGGTCGCCACGCGTGTCTCGCCGGCGACCCGCTCTTTCGGAATCCCGAGTTTCATGGTGACTTTGTGCGATCCAGAGGGGAAAATTCAAACGGCGCGCGATTATCTGCCGAATGACCCACGCAGGTCAAAGCCGAGAGGTGCGCGAGGTGTTAGAAGCGCAAGTCGCATCCTAGCGTCCGGGGGCGCCGACCGGGGCCAAAAGCCCCGGGCCCAGAACAGACGTAGCCGTTTCGCACAAAAACCGCTGGGCAAGCCGCAGTGACCTTAGAACAACCGCGCCGATAGTGTCAGATCTTTTTACACTCGACTTAATCTATTATCTAAAATAGAAATTTTAAGACACTGTTTTTATTAATTACCTCCAACTTGGCCCAATACCTGCCTCTGTAATCAAAACAACAAAAAGTAACAACAATAAGAACACCCGGGACCCCGTAATACGGGCACTTCAAGAGCCGGCTCACGCCGGCTTTTTATTCGCACTCTGGCCGGGTATTGATAGGCAGCCGCCTGCCCCGACACCGGGTCGGTTCATAGCCGTCTCGAACGAGAGCGGGTGCGGCTCCGCGATGAACGCCGGCTGCGGCCATATGATCAACGCCGAGGAGCCGGCCGGCGATCTCCGATTGCTGCTGAAACTTGGGTAAGATTGCACGCTTCGCA
>JBATKF010000530.1:0-5057 GCA_049669185.1 Sedimenticolaceae bacterium
TGTTGGGGATCAACGCGGCCTGGTTGCTGCCGATGGCGCTGCTGGCGGCGGTGAGCCCGGCGATGGGCCTGTATATCGCCGCAGTGGCCTATGCGCCGCTGATCCTGCTGGCGCTCTGGCTCGGCGCCGGGATCGCCGGGGATCCAGCGTAGGGTGCAACCGCGTGGCGTATCGGACCGCGCAGTGGGTAAGCGCTGAGATACGCGGGCTGGGCTTTATCCAGTAAACTCGGCCGCGGTTCCCTGGTGCGGGCATCGGCAGCAGGGCTGTGCGCGACAGTGCAATGATCTCGGATGGCGGCAGCGAATAACAACGCAAACCTCTGGTCGCCAAGGCTTTGGCCGGCTTGGATCGGTTTCGGCCTCTTGCGACTGCTGATCATGCTGCCCTACCCGGTGGTCCTGCGCTTGGGACGCGGACTGGGCAGGTTGGCCTACCGGGTGTCCCCATCGCGGCGCCATGTCGCTGCTACGAACCTGCGCGCCTGCTTCCCCGAGCTCGACGCGCCGCAGCGGGACGCCCTGCTCCGGCGCCACTTCGAGTCGCTGGGGATCAGTCTGTTCGAGATGCCCATGGCGTGGTGGAAATCCGACCAGGCCCTGCGCGGACTGGCCCGCATTCACGGGCTGGAAAACCTGCTCGGCGCACTTCGGACGGGGCGGGGCGTGATCCTGCTGTCGGCGCATTTCACCAACCTCGAGCTTACCGCGCGGCTGCTGGCGCTGTTCGCGCCCTTCCACGCGATGTACCGTCGCTATGACAATCCGGTGGCCGAGCATGTGATCGGGGGCGCGCGCAACCGGGTGACCCAGAACGCCATCCAGAGCGGCAATGTCCGCGCGATGATCCGTAGCCTGCGCCAGGGACACGCGGTCTGGTATGCGTCGGATCGCAACACCCAGCGTACCCAGGCGGTGTTCGTCGAGTTCTTCGGACATCTGGCGACGACCAACACCGCGATCTCGCGCATCCCACGGGCCACCGGGGCGCTGGTGGTGCCGTTCCACGGTATTCGCCGCGCCAGCGGCGACGGCTATGATGTGATTGTCGAGCCGGCGCTGGCGGGGTTTCCCACGCCGGACACCGTCGCCGATCTACACCGGACGAACCGGTTGATCGAAGGCTGGATACGCAGCCATCCCGAGCAGTATCTGTGGATCCATCGTCGTTTCCGGCTGCGGCCGAATCGTTCCGATCCGCCCTTCTATTGATCACTGGGTGCCCTTGAGATGAGACTGTCTGTCGATCGCCGGCCGCCTGGAGTGCAGGCCACATCCGCGCCGGGGGTCCATGGTCATGGGTAGCCGCGCGCTGTACCTGCGTCTGCTGCAACATGTGCGCCCGTATTGGCGACAGTTCGGTGCGGGCATCCTGTTCATGGTACTGCTGGCACTCACCGAGCCCGCCATCCCCTATCTCCTCAAGCCGCTGCTGGACGGCACCTTCGTCGAACGGGATCCGCGACTCCTGTTCTGGTCGCCGATCGCGCTGATCCTGTTGTTTCTGGTGCGCGGCGCCTGCGGCCTCGCCAGTCAGGTGGCGTTCGCCTGGGTCTCCGGAAAACTCATCCTGGACCTGCGCCGCCTGATGTTCGAGCGGGTCCTCACGCTCCCCGCCAGCTATTACGACGCGCACTCCACCGGGATGATCATTACCAAGCTGACGCACAACGTCACCCAGGTGACCAATGCCGCAACCAAGGTGCTGATGATCCTGGTGCGCGACAGCGTGATCGTGGTCGGTCTGATCGCCTATATGCTCTATCTCGACTGGCGCTTCAGCCTGTTCTGTTTTGTGCTGCTGCCGGTGATGCTGCTGACGGTCCGCGTGATCGCCGGTCGCCTGCGCTCCCTGAGCCGCAAGATTCAGCAGACGACAGGGGAGATCACCCAGGTGGTCGGGGAGGGCGTGCGCGGGCACAAGGTGATCAAGGTGTTCGGCGGGCGTGACGCCGAGATGCGGCGTTTTCTGCGGCATGCCAACTGGGTGCGGCGCTACCGGTTCAAGGAAAAGGTCGCCGACGCCGCAGGCGTGCCCCTGGTGGAGGCCACCGCCGCGGTGATGATGGCCGTCCTGATCTATGCCGGCACGGGCCAGATGGGTCAGGCGCCGATGAGCGTGGGCACCTTTGTGTCCTTCATGGCGGCGCTGGGCCTGCTGTTCTCACCGATCAAGCGGCTGGTCGGCGTCAATCAACCGCTGCAGGCCGGCCTGGCCGGTGCCGAGAGCGTGTTCGGCCTGATCGACGAGGCCCCGGAGCGGGATGAAGGACCTGAGGTGCTGGGCCGGGTCAGGGGTGAGCTGGTATTCGAGGATGTGCGCTTTCGTTATCCGACGGCCAACGAGGACACGCTGCGCGGGGTCTCGTTCTCGATAGCACTCGGGGAGACCGTCGCGCTGGTCGGGTCTTCGGGCAGCGGCAAGACGACCATTGCGTCACTGGTGCCGCGCTTCTACGAGTTGAACGCCGGGCGGATCCTGCTCGACGGCATCGATATCCGCGATGTCACGCTGACCAGCCTGCGCAACCAGATCGCCTACGTGGGACAGGAATCGCTGCTGTTCAATGACACCGTGGCGGCGAATATCGCCTATGGCTGCGCGCAGGACGTCTCGCACGAGGCGATCGAGGCAGCGGCGAGGGCCGCCTATGCGTTGGATTTCATCAACGAGTTGCCCGAAGGCTTCGATACCCTGATCGGCGAAGAGGGTCTGCTGCTGTCGGGCGGTCAGCGCCAGCGCATCGCGATTGCGCGTGCGCTGTTGAAGGACGCCCCGTTGCTGATCCTCGACGAGGCGACGTCCGCGCTCGACACCGAGTCGGAACGCTATGTGCAGTCTGCGCTGCAGAATCTAACGCATGACCGCAGCACGCTGGTGATCGCCCACCGTCTCTCGACCATCGTGCATGCCGATCAGATCCTGGTGGTCGACAAGGGCCAGATCATCGAGCGCGGATCGCATGCGGCGCTGTTGGCCCAGGGCGGGCAGTACCAGGTGCTCTACCAGAACCAGTTCCAGCAGGCATGATCTAGCCTGCAAATCTGCGGCGGCGGTCAATGCAGCCCGTCGCACACCGCGTCGGTGATCTGGCGCATCTCATCCTCGCTCAGATAAGGATGCATTGGCAGGCTGATGACCTCGTCCGCCACCCGGTGGGCGTTAGTCAACGGGCCGGCGACGCGGCTGCGCTGGGCCAACGCCGGCTGCCGGTCGAGGGTCACCGGATAGTACAGGGCGGTCGGGATGCCGGCGGCGGCCAGGCGTCTGCCCAGCCCGTCGCGGTCGGCGACCCGCAGCGTGTATTGGGCGTACACGGACAGGCTGCCGTCGGCGATGTGTGGCGCAGTGCAGGCCGTGTCCGCGAGCAGCGCCGAGTAGTGCGCGCCGAGCCGCGCGCGCTGCGTCACCTCGTCGGGGAACAGACGCATCTTGGACAGGATCACGGCCGCCTGCAGGGTGTCCATGCGGCCGTTGATGCCGATCAGCGGGTGATGATTGCGGCGATCCTGACCGTGGTTTCTGAGTGCGCGCATGCGCTCGGCCAGGGCGTCATCGTCGGTGAAACAGGCGCCGCCGTCGCCGTAGCAGCCCAGCGGCTTGGCCGGGAAGAAGCTGGTACAGCCGATCGTGGTCATGCTGCAGGACCTGCGACCGCCCGACTGGGCACCGAAGCTCTGCGCCGCGTCCTCGATCACCGGCAGGCCGTGGCGCGCTGCGATCGCGTTGACCGCCGGCAGATCCGCACACTGACCAAAGAGGCTGACGGGCATGATCGCCCGGGTCTTGTCGCTGATCGCGTCCTCGATCAGGTTGGCATCCAAGTTATAGGTGAGGGCATCGATGTCCACGAATACCGGCGTCGCACCCAGCAGCGCGATTACCTCGGCGGTGGCGATAAAACTGAACGGCGTGGTGATCACCTCGTCGCCGGGGCCGATGTCGAGCGCCATCAGCGCGACCAGCAGCGCATCGGTGCCGCTGGCGACGGAGATGCAGTGTTGGACGCCGACATAATCGGCAAGCAGGGACTCCATCTCGCCGATCTCGGGGCCGAGGATGTATTGTCCGTGATCCATCAGTCTCGCGAGCCGTCGGTCTATGTCGTCGCGGATCAGCGCCTGCTGGCGCTTGAGGTCAATGAACTGCATGTGCTTTGGCTCGGTGTCTGGAGATCGTTAGGCGTGCCCATGAGTAAGCAGGCCGCGCCCTGCACAGATCGCCGCATGCTAGCATGCAGGCCGCAGTAGGGTGCCCGGGGATGTCATGCAGAAACCGCTCTATCGAAGCCGCTTGGCCGGACCGATGCCCGCTGCCGCATGATCCGAGGCGCCTATACGGTCTTGCTCTATCTGTCGTTGCCGCTGGTGCTGTTGCGCCTGTTCTGGCGCAGCCTCAAGGCCCCGGGCTATCGCAGACGCTGGCGGGAGCGTCTCGGTATCTTTACCGCGCCGCCTGGATGGGGCGGGCTGTGGATCCACGCCGTCTCGGTCGGCGAGGTGCAGGCGGTGGTGCCGCTCATCCATGAGCTCTTGCGGCGCGATCCCCGCCTGCCCATCACGGTGACGACGACGACGCCGACGGGCTCCGCGCGGGTGCGGGAGCAGCTCGGTGATCAGGTGTTCCACGTCTATTTTCCCTATGATCTGCCGCTGTCGCTGACGGGTTTCATCCGCCGGGTCCGCCCGCGTATGTTGCTGATGGTCGAGACCGAGATATGGCCGAATCTGCTGCACTTATGCCGTCGAGTAGGCATCTATACGCTGCTGGCCAATGCGCGACTGTCGGAAAAATCGGCGCGACGCTATGCACGCGTTGCCGGTTTTACCCGCGATACCTTCGCGCAGATCGATTGTGTCGCCGCCCAGTCGGACGCCGATGCGGCCCGATTCCGCGCCCTCGGGTTGCCGGCCGAGCGGGTGCGGGTGACCGGCAGTATCAAGTTCGACCTGCGGATCCCCGCGAGCCTCGAGGTGCAGGTCGAGGTGCTGCGGCGCGACTGGGGCGGTCGCCCGGTGTGGGTGGCCGGCAGCACCCATGAAGGGGAAGACGAACTG
>JBATKF010000531.1:0-2815 GCA_049669185.1 Sedimenticolaceae bacterium
ACGAAGCACAACAACGCAGGACTGAGTCACGCAAAACTCACGCACGACCACAGCGCAATAACCCCGGTCGCGGCGCAATTTAGCAATTGGCCAGCTAGAGCGTAGACACGACTAAACAAGAAATGGCTCTTCCCCAGATCGAGTGGGTAGCTTAGCGTAGGGTGGCATGAGAGACACGGATCTATACACCCAAATTATGGGTATCAAGGCGCCTTGGCAGGTCACCAGCGTGGAAGTGGAGATGGCGAAGGGTGAGGTGACGGTTCATGTGGAACGTGAAGGGTCTAAGCTCTGTTGCCCGACCTGTGGAGAACAGGCACCGGGCTATGATTCGCGAACACGCCGCTGGCGCCACCTAGACACCTGCCAGTGCAAGACCATCCTGGTAGCCGATGTCCCGAGGGTGAAGTGCCCCAAGCACGGCGTGGTGACCACCTCGGTGCCATGGGCGGAACCGGGCTCGGGTTTCACGACGATGTTCGAAGCTCTGGTCATCGACTGGTTGAAAGAGGCTCCCACCTCGGCGGTATCGCGGTTGATGGGGCTGAGTTGGAACGCCATCGACCGGATCATGCAACAAGCGGTGCAACGCGGCTTGGCGCGCCGTCAAACCCAGCGTGTCAGTCACCTTGGTGTTGATGAAACCGCGTTCAGAAAGCGCCATGACTACGTGACGGTTGTCTCCGATCAAAGTACAGGGACCGTCCTGCACGTGGGCGAGGATCGCAAGAAGGCTGGTCTCAAGAACTGGTATGAGAGCCTGCCGGAGGATTGCCTGCAAGCGATAGAGAGCATCTCCATGGACATGTGGCCGGCGTTCATCAACGCCACATTAGAGAGCGTTCCGGGAGCCGGGGAGAAGATCGCCTTCGACAAGTTTCATGTGGCCAAGTATCTCGGAGAGGCGGTAGACAAGGTCCGCCGGCAAGAGCACAAGACGCTGATGGCTGAAGGTTATGAAGACCTCAAGGGCACGAAGTACGACTGGTTGTACAACCCGCAGAACATGACGCGCAAGCAGCAACGGAGTTTCAAGGCACTGCGCGACAGCACCCTGAAGACCGCCCGGGCCTGGGCCATCAAAGAGTTGGCTATGTCGCTGTGGCACTACGTCAGTAAGACGTGGGCGCGCAAGGGCTGGGAGCGATGGCTTTCCTGGGCGATGCGCTGCCGTCTTGAGCCGATTAAGAAGGTTGCCCAGACCATCAAGGAACACCTGTGGGGCATCTTGAACGCCATCATGCTGAAGGTCAGCAACGGGCCCGCCGAAGGGATCAACAGCCGCATCAAGGCGATCAAAGTGAGAAGCCGAGGTTTCCGCAACAAGCAGCGTTTCGCCAACGCCATCTACTTCCACCTGGGCGGACTCGATCTCTATCCGCAGGCCATCACCCGGTGAACGTTACCCACTCGATCCGATGAAGAGCCCAAGAAATTTTGGACAGCATCAAGATGTACCAAGATGCACCGGAAAGGCCCGCCTTCTAGACATGATGTTTCGACCTTATCGTCGTCGGATCTGCGTGCACTCAACCGGCGCCGGTGCGAAAGTCTGACACCGTGCGGCGATGCCCGTACCGGCCCGATCAGAAGGCTCAGCCCTTGTCTCGGAACGTCTTCACGTTATTGGTTTCCGAACACTCCGCGACCCCATCGGCCGGATCGACAGTCACCTGAAGATGGACATCCCGGTTGTATACCCAATAGGGCAGATAGAAGGTGGCCGAGTGTGCGGCACCGATGGGCAAGGCTGGAATGCCGGCCTCGACCACCGTCAGAGCCCCGTTGTCACCCACCAGGGCGTAATCGGCTAAACGCGCAGCGGTCGGCGGCGATGCCTCGGTACCGGCGTTGCGGATACGGGCCTGAATCACGGAGCGGCGCTCGCGATACTGCCATTGCGGGCGCTCGATGGTGTCGACCACGAGATCTGCGCACGGTCGGACGGCTTCTGGCATCACCCGTTCCGTATGAATCGATTCCGCCTGCCGGTCCTCCCCAGAAACCGTATAGACGGCCACGACGTCCACGGCAATGGGGCTTTCGATAATCACGAACCCGGTGCGAAGACCGGCGTAAGCCGCGGCATCGATCTGACGGCAGCCGATGTCCACAGTCTGATCCGGTTCCAGCATCAGTTCGGTCGCGGTGATAACAGGTGCCGTCGGCATACCCGCCGAGGACACCCGCCACCGGGCGGTCACAGGCGTCCTTTCCGGGTTGCGGACATCGATGGCGGTCAGGTATTGCCCGCGCACCGCCAGCCGGTCCTGTCCTTGTCCGCAGACGAACTTGACCACGTAGGTCCGAGTCGGGCAGCCGGACAACGGATCCGCAAGATCGCTGCCACAGGCCTTTTCCAGCATGTCGGACAGGCCGTCCCGGTCCGTGTCTGCCACCACGCGGATGGTCACCACATCCGAGGCGGTGTTGCCATCGCCGTCCGTGGCGGTCAAGCGGATAGTATGCTCGCCGGGCGGCAACGGCATCCGCCGACTGCTCGACGAGAGTGGGCGCGGTAGGGTCGCGGCAGCGTCCAAAAATTCACCCGTTCCGATTTGGACACGGTCGTCGACATGCCAGATCAGGCCCTTTCCGGTGAGCATGCCGTCTTCGGGATCGAAACCCATACCCCGCAAAAACACCCGTTGGCCTTCGAGAAAGGTCTTCGGACCATCCGGATGGATGATGGCGGCATGGGGTGGCTTTTTCGGCAAAACCATGGGCTCGGACGCGGCGCTTGCCGTATGGAACCCATCGGTGGCCACCACCTTGATCACGGCTCCGGGACTGCCGCCGAGGAGGGTCGTATCCC
>JBATKF010000532.1:0-2065 GCA_049669185.1 Sedimenticolaceae bacterium
GGGCAGCCAGGTTTCGAGACTCATCGCTGTGCCTCCATCAGCAGCGCGCCCGGGGCGACGAAATCCCATACCTCCGCGGCGCCGAGACCGAGAACGGCGGTCGCAACAATGGCCAGCAGCAGGGCCGGGAGTTCCTCGCGGCCATCGGCCAGTTTCTGCATGGCGCCATCGCCGGGGCCGAAGGCAAAGCCGAGCACGCGGAACACATAGCCGGCGGCCATCAGCGAACCGGCCGCCACCACCGGCACCCACAGCCACTGGCCGAGGGCGAATGCCGATGAAAGCAGCTGCCACTTGGCGAGGAAGGCGCCACTCGGCGGCAGGCCGATCAGCGCCACCCCCGCAAGTGCGAGGGTAAAGGTGGTCACCGGCAGCGCCCGTGCCGTACCGCCGAGTTCCTCGATACGGTCGTGCCCGGCATGCTGCTGGATCATGCCGGCGGCGAGAAACAAGGCGCTCTTGGCGAAGGCGTGGGTCAGCGCCATGAGGACCAGCGCACCGAGCGCGGTATCACGAGCCGGACCAGCCGGCAGGGCCGCCAGGAGTGGGAAGAAGATAAACAGGTAGCCGAGTTGCGCGACGGTCGAATACGCGGCCAGCAGTTTCAGACGCTGTGCCCTGAGGGCGTTCCACGAGCCCCACAGCACGGCCGCCGCGCCCAGCAGACCAAGCAGCCAGGCCGGTGCGGGACCCAGGGCCGGCGCGAAGAGATCCAGCCACAGGCGCATCATCAGGTAGACCGCAGCCTTGACGACCAGTGCAGACAACGCCGCACTGACCGGTGCCGGCGCGTTCGCATGAGCGGGTGGCAGCCAGAAGTGCAGCGGGAACAGCGCGGACTTCACCAGCAGACCGGCGGTCATCAGCGCCAGCGCCATCCAGCTGGCCGGTTCCGGCTCGATCAGCGCGGCGAGGGCAAGCATGTCCAGGGTGCCGTAGCGGGCATACATCACTGCGACGCCGGCGAGAAAGGCCAACGATCCGAGCAGCCCGACGGTCAGGTAACGCAGTGCGGCCTCTATTGCCGCCCGTCCGCCGCCCAGCGCGGCCAGTGCCACCGCACTCAGGCCAAGCAGCTCCAGCGTGACGTAAATGTTGAACAGGTCTGCAGACAGCAGCATGGCGTGCAGGGCCGCGAGCATCAGCAGCCAGATCGGCCAGAACTGCGATTGCCTGCCGGCGTCAGAAAAATAGCCGGTTGCGTACCAGCCTGCGGCCAGCGCCACCAGGCTGCTCATCAGCAACAGCGCAACGGCCAGCGCATCGGCCCGCAGCGCGATACCCAGCCCCGGTTCCCATCCGCCGAGTGCGTGTACCTGCGTTCCCTGACTGGCCACCTGCGCCATCAGCAGGCCGACCGCGGTCAGCGTCGCGAGGCCTGTAGCAATGCCGATCCAGGCGCCTCGTCGAGGCCAGATCACCGCGAGCAGAGCGGCGCCCAGTGGCAGCATGATCGGCCAGACAGGCAAGCTATTCATGCTTGCTCTCCCGCAGCCGCCGGCCCAATGCCAGTGCAAGCGCAGTGGCGCTGACGGCGACCACGATTCCGGTCAGCACCAGGGCATGTGGCAGTGCGTCCGGAGCCTGTCCGGGACCACGGTAGGCGATGGCGACGAACAGCATGAATACCCCTGCGCCGCAGACATTGATGGCAATGATCCTGCCGAGCAGTGAGCGGCGCAGCAGAGCGCCGCGCAGCCCGAGGGCGAACAGGCCGACACCGGTGAGGGCATAGGTGACCTCGGCGAACAACATCAGTCCCGCACCCCGCTCTTCGGGGCTGTCATCGGTGATCCCTCAGGCCCCCAGCCAGCGGTGCGGCCGCCGAGGTAGGCGAGCGCCAGGGTTGCCGCGATCGCCAGGGTCGCGGCAGTTTCGATCAACAGGATCAGCATCCCCGACCAGTCGTCCGGGTATTGAAGAAACGCTCGTCCGGAAACCGTCGAGGCGACGCCGACCAGGATGAAAGCGGCGATGCCTGCGGTGAGCGTCAGGCGTTGCGTCGATGGTCCTGGTAGGCCTGCACCGGGATGCCCGCCAATGCGCAGCATCACCGCTGCTGCCG
>JBATKF010000533.1:0-3020 GCA_049669185.1 Sedimenticolaceae bacterium
CACATACACCCACTCAGAAGCGGTGTTCGTAGCGCGTGAAGAGGAAGCGTCCGCGCGGGTCGTGCAGCGCCCGATTGAAGAACGGCCAGCCCTCGTAGTACGGATCCTTCGGCGGTTCCTTGTCGAACAGGTTGTTGATCCCGAGGCTCAGCGCACCACCCTTGAGTGACGGCGGCTGCCACTTGAACCTGGCATCGACCGTGGTCCAGTCCTTGACGTGATCGTCGGCCGACTCGCGCGTGTAGTCGCCGATGTAATTGAGCGCCAGACCGGCCTCGTAGGGCCCTTTTTCCCAGTCGAGGGTGCCCCGCGCCCGCCAGCGCGGCCGACCGTCACTGCCAGCCAGTTCTTCGTCGTCGCCGGACGCCGCCTCGCGCTCGAACGAACCCAGATAGGAGGCCACGACACCTGCGGTGAAGACCCCGTTCGGCCCCGGCCGGCTGCGCAACTCGGTGTTCAGATCTACGCCCCACAGGCGCTGCTCCTCGACATTCTGGAACGGGCTGATGATGCCGACCAGGTTGCCGTCACCGTCGCGCTCCACCAGATCGGGAAACTCGGCCTCGTTGTCCAGGATGTATTGCGGGTCGTTGACGACCGCATCCTTGTTCTTCAGGTACCAGCCGTCGACGCCGACGTTCCAACGCGGCGTGACGTCCCAGACGAAGCCGAGATTGAAGCTGTGTGATTTCTCGGCATCCAGATTCTTGTTGCCGGTGCTGGTGACCGGTACGTCGCTCACCAGTGTCCCGCCGTCGACCAGCGACGCGAAGCCTTCGATATCGCCGCTGTAGAGTTCGTGCAGCGCCGGGGCCTTGAACCCGGTACCGGCACTCGCGCGCAGCAACAGATCAGCGCGCGGCTGCCAGCGCACTCCGAGCTTGGGGTTAAACGTGCTGCCGAAATCGCTGTAGTCGTCGAACCGCCCGGCGAGCTGGATCTCGAGGTCGTCGGTGAGCGGCGCCATCACCTCGGCATACACCGCGCGGGTATCGCGGTCGCCATCCGCCGACGTGCCACCGATCCCCAGTACCTCGCCGTTGGCGGTCGCATTGTCGAATTTGTCCTCGAAGTCCTCATGCCGCACCTCGGCCCCGAGCGCCAACTGGGCCATGCCGTGTGCCATTTCTAAGACCTCGGCGCTGGCCTTGACGTCGGCGAAGTAGAGCTCCGACTTGCCGTTGCGCTTGGTCCTGTAGGAAACGCTGTCGGCGTTGAAGCCCGGGCTGGGACCGAACAGATTCAGCGTGCCGGCAGTGACCTCCGCCTGCACATCGGCCTCGCGCGCATAGCCATTTACCCCACGCGTATCGGCCTTTACGCGTCCGTAGCCCGCTGCGGTCTCCCAGTCCCAGTCACCAGTCACACCGCTGATCCCGCCGAGCAGGTTGACGCTGTAGGTCTCGAATTCATCGCGCCGCGGCCCCAACTCCTCGAGGCGGTACAGCACTACCATGTCCTGCCCGATCGGGTTGGTCGGATTGGCCTCGCCGACGAACAGCAGATTCGGCGCGTTGTTGGTCGGCGCGAGGTCGCGTTCGGTATAGGTGTAGTCATAGTAGGCGCGGCCGAACACGCGCAGGTCCTCGTTGAGCTCGTGCTCGATGTTGCCGAGCAGTCCAACGCGCTTGGTCTCCGGGACCAGCGTCACCCAGGGCGCGAAATCGTAGCTGCAGAAGGTCGCCGGGCCATCGCTCGTGATGCTGCCGGGTGGGCAGCTGGGATCGGCCGTCGGCAGCCCGGGCGGCAGCGGCCCGGGTCCCACGCCGATCCAGGTACCCGGCCTACCCAGCACGCTGCGGTCATCGACGGGGCCCTTCGCCGAATCGCTCAAATCGCGGTCGCGCGCCATGATCTTGTCACGCTTGAAGAGGTCGATCGAAAGGGTAGCGCGGGTCTTCCCCCAGTTCTTGCCGGCGACCAGGCTCGCGTGGCCCTCCTCGCCGTCGCCCTCATCCGCCGCGCCGAGCTGGACCATACCGGACACGCCCTCCTCGCCCTTACGTGTGATGATGTTGACGACCCCAGCAATCGCGTCGGCGCCATAGATCGCCGAGGCACCGTCCTTCAAGACCTCGATGCGTTCGATCGCCGCCAGCGGGATGCTGTTGATATCGACGAAACTCTGATAACCCTCCTGGCCGTAGGGATAGACCGGCAGGCGCCGACCATCGAGCAGCACCAGCGTACGATTGACGCCCAGACCGCGTAGGTCGATGCCAGCGGCGCCCGGGGCAAAGCCCTGGGTGAACTGCTCATCGACGACGCCGGCGGTAATGAATACGGTATCGCGGAACAGTTCGGCGACCGTGGACGCGCCGGAGCGATCGATATGCTCGCGGTCTAACACAGCCAGCGGTGCGATACCCTCCATATCGACCTGGCCCAGGTGCGAGCCGGTTACACGGTAGGTGTCGAGGACCAGCGGCTGCGCCGCCATCGCTGGCGACGCGCCAGCCAGACCGGCGGCCAGCGTCACCGCCGGCGCGATGGTGCGCAGCGCGTTATTCTTTTTGCAAGCCATTCCGAGATTTCCCATGATGATGCCCGTCTGTCGGCCTATCGCGGCGTCGACTTTAGCGACCGGCGCCGTTTTTTCGGTGTCGTACCCAAAAAGCCGCGCCCACGGCCGTCTTCCTGCCTGCCTCAGCGGCAGTGGCGGCACAATCTTTACTTTCCTTCCCAGGTGCGCTCCTGTCCGGCAACGGGCAGACGGCGATCGTGGCGGGCCAGCGGGATGCGGGAACAACGGATTTGGCCGCAACGGCCGATAACGTGAAGAAGGCGCCGCGCGATAGCGACGCCCCAGTGGACACAGCTGGCAATCAGGTGGCCGGTCGCATACCGCAATCCAGCCGGGCCGTTGGTGCCTTACACCAGCCTGCGGTGTTCAGCCGAAAAGGTCGGGCCCCGGCATCGGGCGCGCCATCAGGAAGCCCTGGCCGAGTTGGCAGCCGGCCTCGGCGACCAGGCGACGCTGTGCCTCGGTCTCGATGCCCTCGGCGGTGACCTCCAGATTC
>JBATKF010000534.1:0-18376 GCA_049669185.1 Sedimenticolaceae bacterium
GCTATTCCCCACGTGCGCTGGCACTGAGCGTGTTGGGCCTGTTTGCAGACGGCGGCGGCGACCGGCCCGGATGAGCCTGGCGACCAGACTCGATCGACTGCGTGGTCATGCGTCCGCCGCCGCGCAGTGCGACGGGCTTACCCTGCGCCTCGACCGGATGAGACGCGGACGACCGTCGCCGCCGGACGGACGTATCGATCCAGAGCGGCTGGCGCAGGCATTGGGTGGCGAGATCGTCGAGGACGGCCTGGTGCTGTGTCGACAGCCATATCGTCTGGCGGGCCCCGGTGCGACGGCAGGCGACCTGGCGATGCTTCCCGAGGTGCACGGCCTGGGTGTAGCCGATTGGCTCTACATCGACACCGAGACCACCGGTCTGTCGGGCGGCGTGGGGAATCTGGCCTTCATGGTCGGTGTGGCCCGCTTCACCGATAGACAGCAGATCGAGGTCCGCCAGTATGTGCTGGGCAACTATGCCGCTGAGCCGGCGATGCTGCGGGTGCTGGGCGAGTGGATCGGAGAACGGGCGGTGTTGGTCAGCTACAACGGTAAGGGCTTCGATCTGCCCGTGCTGAGTGCACGATCGGCGCTGCACCGGATCGATGCAGCGTTGAGCGAGCTGCCGCATCTCGACCTGCTTTATACCGTGCGGCGTGCCTACCGCGATCACTGGCCCGATTGCCGCCTACAGACCGCTGAACGACAGCTCCTGGCGTTGCACCGTGTCGATGATCTGCCCGGCGCGCAGGCGCCGGACGCCTGGCAGGCCTGGTTGCGCTGCGGGGAGACGACGCAGCTCGCCCGTGTGATGCGGCACAATTATCAGGACGTGGTCTCCCTCGCGCTGCTGCATCGGCGCCTCATCGAGGTCTATGCGGGTGCGCCGCGTGCCGGTATCGATCACGCGGCGATCGTCCGCGCCTGGTGTGATGCCGGCCAAGTGAGACAGGCACACAACGTCTGTGAACGTGCGGCCGGGTATCTCGACGATGACGGGCAGTTGCTGCTGGCACAGCTTTACCGTAGACAGGGTGACTGGGCGCGTGCCGAGCAACTGTGGCTAGCGCTGCATGCGCGTGGTCATGCCGCGGCGAGTTTGGCACTCAGCAAGCTCTATGAACACCGTCTTCGGGATTATCACAAGGCGCTCAGCTTCGCGGTTCACTGTGATCCCAGTGAGCATCGACCGCGGCTGCGTCGACTGCATCAGAAGATAGGCAGCAATCTGCAGCTCCCGCTGTAAGCGGGCTAGAGGCTAGTCCTTGAAAGCGATGAAGTAGCCGGCGCCATCGGCGCTCGGCAGGCAGCGCTTGATATGGCCGTCACGGCGGGCCTGCAGCAGCCGCCGTCCGAGCGGTAGAAAAAGGGTTTCGCGACCGTCGTCACTGGCCGGATCGAAGCGCACGAGGTAGCTGTCGGCGGGGTTCGCGGTGCGCAGCAGCTGTTCGATGGCCTGCAGCGCCTCGTCGGCCGTCTTTCCCCTAAGATCCAGCTCGCAGTCGCCTGCACCGTGCAGCTGGGCGAGCTTCTGCAAGGGGTTGTCGTCGAAGTAGGGCATAACGATCTCGAGCGGTCGATCTTGACTGGGGCGCCCGCGGCCCGCCAGTGCTTAGCCACCTGCCAAAACCCGATGCTAACACCGGGCTGCGGGTTGCGCTGTCGTGGACAACGGGGCGATCCCCCCGGCACCACTGCCGGTTGATCAGGCGGTTTCGTCGAGGATAACGAAGGACAAAAACGTAGTGCCCAGCGCCATGGCCAGTATTATGGGCGGCGACGCCTGCAGGATCATCACTACGCCGCTGGCGATCCAGACATTCTTTACGATTCCCTGTTTGCGCCGATAGCGCGGCGTAAAGCGCCGTCGGTGCGGGTGGTCTTGATCCGGTACCCGGTCGTCGGCCCATTGCGGAAGAATATGTCGCTGTAACCAATCTCTCGATGACACGTGCATGCTCCCTTGACAGCCGGTGTTTATAGCTAATCGGCCGCTCCTTCAAAACTGTAGACGAATTTGAGGATTCGACATCAAATCAAGCGGTGTCCTGAGCCTTGCGCGGATCTGAGGCTGCGCTTTGTGCAAGAAACACGAACACCCGGGCACAGGTCAGGCAGAATAATGTCTCGGAAGCGGAGTGAGCGGCATGCAGGAATATGACGTCGTTGTAATCGGCAGCGGGCCAGCCGGTGAGGGCGCCAGTATGAAGCTGGCGAAGCAAGGGAAACGCGTTGCCGTAGTGGAGATGCAGGACCAGGTCGGCGGCAGTTGCACCCACCAAGGTACGATTCCCAGCAAGGCCCTGCGCCACGCAATCCAGCTGCTGGCCGACTATCGACATCACCCCCTGTTCGAACACACCGTCGGATTCATGGATGTTTCCTGGCCGCAGCTTCTGAGAACCGCCGATGACGTCATCGGGCGCCAGGTAAGCATGCGGCACCGTTTCTACGGACGTAATCGAGTCGATGTGATTCACGGCAGGGCCCGCTTCCGGGATGCCAATACCCTGGAGATCGAGCGCCCGACGGGCACGGCGCTGCCGGTGCGCGGTGGACACTTTGTGATCGCTACCGGTTCGCGTCCGTATCGTCCGCCCGAGCTGGATTTCTCCGACCCGAATATTCTCGACAGTGACACCGTATTGCGAATGGACCATACGCCGCGACGGGTCACAATCTACGGTGCTGGCGTCATTGGCTGCGAGTACGCGTCGATCTTTGCGAATCTCGATGTCAAAGTAAATCTGATCAATACGCGGGATCGTCTGTTGTCATTCCTGGACGACGAGATAACCGATGCCCTCAGCTATCATCTGCGAGACCTGGGTGTCGTCATCGTGCACAACGAGACGATTGACACCGTTGACAGTTCTGAAAGCGGCGTGGTGCTGCGCTGTCGATCAGGCAAAGAGGTGCGCTCGGACGTGCTCTTCTGGGCCAATGGGCGAAGCGGTAATACCGAAGACATGGGTCTGGGCGGCATCGGCGTCGACATCAATCAGCGGGGCCAGATCGTGGTCGACGAGACCTTCCGCACCAGCGTAGCGAACATCTCTGCCGTTGGTGATGTGATAGGACCGCCTGCATTGGCGAGTGCCAGCTATGACCAGGGTCGTTTTGCCGGTCAGTTGATCGCCGATGGCAGCAACGACTGGGAACTATTGGGCGATATCCCCACTGGGATCTATACCAGCCCCGAGATCAGTTCAGTCGGTCGTACCGAGCGCGAATTGACCGAGCAGAACATCCCCTACGAGGTCGGCCGTGCCGATTTCAAGAATTTGGCGCGCGCGCAGATTGCCGGCCGCAATGTCGGCATGTTGAAACTGCTTTTCCATCGCGAGACCTTCGCCCTGTTGGGCATTCACTGCTTCGGCGAACAGGCATCGGAGATCGTGCACATCGGTCAGGCCATCATGTCCCAACCGGGGGCGGCGAATTCGATCAACTACTTCATCCATACAACTTTCAACTACCCGACTATGGCTGAGGCCTATCGTGTCGCCGCGCTGCACGGTCGAAACCGCGTCAGGTAGAAGCTTCAATCATCTTTCTTGCGGCTGGCGGAGGCCGCGTTGAACATATCCTGCCAGATCTTCATGTTCTGTTCGCCAAGCTTGACCCAATAGTCCATTGGCGTAGTCTCGAGGGCCTTGCCCATCTGTTCCTGGATAACACTCTGCTGTTCGCTGAAAAAGCGCAAGCTGGTGTCCAGATACTCTGCAAACCCCGACTGTGCGGCCTCGCCGTAGTTGCGGATGAATCGCGAGAGCACATCGGCGGAAAAGAGCGGTTCCCCGCCGGATTCCTGTTCCATGATGATCTGCAGCAGGATGTTGCGGGTGATGTCTTCGTCACTCTGGCGATCGACCACCTTGAACGGAATCTCCTTCAAGACCATCTCCCGCACTTCCTCCAGCGTGATGTAGCGGCTCTCGGTGGTGTCATACAGTCGGCGGTTGGGGTATTTCTTGATTAATCGCTCAGCGGGCATCTTGGAAACTCCGCGTGCCGGTAGGTCGGCAGTCACAACAAGCCGCGCCGCCATCGGTAACGACGGCGGTAGGCAAAGGACGCGCCGGACCGCAGTCCGGCGCTGACTTCGGTCAGTGCATGTGCTGACCGCCGTTGGCGGCCAGATTGGCGCCGGTGATAAAGCCGGCGTCGTCCGATGCAAGGAACGCGACCAGCCCGGCGATCTCCTCCGGCCGTCCCAGCCGTCCGACGGGGATCTGCGCGATTATCTTTTCGAGAATGTCCTCGCGCACCGCCATGACCATCTCGGTGCCGATGTAGCCCGGTGACACCGTATTGACCGTGACACCCTTGCGCGCGACCTCTTGCGCCAATGCCATGCTGAAGCCGTGCACACCCGCCTTCGCCGCGCTGTAGTTGGTCTGACCGAACGCCCCCTTCTGGCCGTTGAGCGATGAGATATTTATCACTCGGCCCCAGCCGCGTTCAGTCATTGGTATGACGAACTGGTGACAGACGTTGAACACGCTGTCGAGGTCGGCATTGATCACCTGCCGCCATTGCTCCGGCGTGATCTTCTTGAAGCTCGCGTCACGCGTGATTCCGGCGTTGTTGACCACGATATCGATGTGATCCCCTCGCGAGTTGAGTTCCTCCCGGATGCGCACGCAGTCGTCGTAGTTTCCGACGTCGCAGGCCATGATCAACGGATCGTAGGCCTGCGCGGCGGCCCAGGCCTTGGCCTTTTCCTCATTGCGATAAGTGCTCACGATGCGCGCGCCGGCATCGGCCAGGCGTTGGCATATCGCGCTGCCTATCCCGCCCGTACCACCGGTTACCAGTGCTGTTTTGTCTTTTAAATCAATCATGTCAGTCCACACTCTCCACGGCCATGGCGACTCCTTGGCCGCCACCAATACAGAGTGTAGCCAATCCCTTGTGGGCGTGTTCCCGCTGCATGCCGTGCAGGAGTGTGACCAGCACGCGCGCGCCGGAGGCACCGATAGGGTGGCCGATCGCTATCGCGCCGCCCGAGATGTTGACCCTTGCGGTATCCCAGCCGAGTTCCTTGTTGACGGTCATCGCCGGGGTCTCTTCGGAAAGACCGGCCCCGATCGCTGTCTGGCGCGCGGGATTCTGACCGACACCGGCGGTGACGACCGGACCCATGATTACATCGTCGACCTGATCGGACTTCAGCCCGGTGCGCGCCAGCAGGTCTCTGACTACTGTCGCGCCGAGTTCGTCAGCGGCAATAGCGGCTAGGCTGCCGCCAAAAGAACCCACGGCGGTGCGCGCGGCGGCGGCGATTACGACTGCTTGATTCATGAACTCCTCCAAATTCGATCGGCCCGCGGTTCTCCCAAGTGGGCCTAAAATGACTAGACTGTCAGCGTCGCCCCGGGCAATTCTGCCGCGCCCGGTGGCCTTCGCCGAACTTTGTTGCACTGCACAAGATTGCGTGGTAGCGTGCTTTTGGTGCACTGCACAAATTCGGTGCTGACGCCGCTTGACCGGCCAATAGAAGCAACCGCAACACACTACCTGGACCTCCGATTATGAGTACGAATGCGAATAACTGGAACGAATCTTTGATGAACGACTGGATGGCGACCCAGCGCAAATACTGGGAAACCTGGAGCGATTTCGCCAGGCAGGCGGGCGGCAACGGCGCGGGCGACACACTGGGCGCGACTATGAACCCCTTCGCCGCGTTCGGAAACTTCACGGCCAATCCAATGATGCAGAACCCGTTTGCGAAGAATCCTTTTATGTCGTCGAATCCTTTTTCGCCGAATCCATTTGCCCAGTTCACCGCCGGCGCGAATCCGCTCAATAGCGCTGTGGAGCAATGGTGGTCCTCGATTCAGCCGCAGCTCCAGGGCGACGTCGGAACGGTAGCACAGCGCTTCTACGATATGGGCAAGAACTTTATGTCCATGGCCGAGGGCCTGTTCGGGGCGGCAGGGCAGGAGCAGCCCGAGGCCGCGATGAGCATGTGGATGAACTCGATGCATACAGTGCTCGAGCAATGGATAAACCAGATACAAAACAACATGGACCTCGCGACACCCGACCTGCCGGGTGTGAGCGGGACGGCGCTGAGCAGCTGGGCCCAATTGGCCGACTCGATTGCGCCTTGGTTGAATATGTCCCAGCACTTTCTCAAGGAGGTCGCCGAGGGCCATCTGCCGGGCGGCATCGAGATGCCCGGGGTGGGCGCCGCACAGGAGCAGTTCCTTCGCGCGTTGTCGATCCCGGGGCTCGGGTACACGCGCGAACAACAGGATCGTATGCAGAACCTTGCGCGGCACCTGCTCACCTATCACGACGCCTTTCGGGCGTACAAGCTCGCGTTCGCCAAGACCGCACTGGCGTCACTCGATTGGGCGCGCAAGCGCCTGGGGGCAATGCACGAGCGAGGCGAGAAGATCGAATCCTTGCGCGGCCTCTACGACCTGTGGGTCGATGCTAGCGAGGAGGCCTATGCCGAATTCGCCATGAGCGACGAATACCAGGTCGTTTACGGTGATCTGGTGAACAGCCTGATGCAGGTGCGCAAGGACCTGAACGAGTTGGCCGAGCATCAATACGAGCTGATGCACATCCCGACCCGATCGGAGATCGACACCATGCAACACCGCCAGCAGGAGAACCGGCGCGAGGCCCGCCTGCTCAGGCACGAGATCGCTCTGCTGCGCGAACAGGTTGAAAAGCTCAGTGCACAGCCGCCTGCGGCATCATCAGCCCGGGCCAGGACCCGGGCGAAGGCGCCGGCGCAGAATCGTCTGCAAATCGACGACGTCGAAGAGGATCTGACCGCCATCCGTGGCATCGGGCCGAAGATGATGGAAAAACTCTACGCCCAGGGCATCAAAAACTTCGCCCGGTTGGCGCAGATCAACAAGAGATTTGCCGAAGAACTGGACGAGACACTCAATGCGCAGGGGCGGTTGCTGCGCGATGACTGGGTTGGGCAGGCCAAGAAGCTGCGTGGCTAACCGCAAACCGAGAGAGAGGATTTACTAAAGATGATTCCGTTTAAAATGCGTCCCGACGAAGTCCTGAATGAGGCCCGCGGCTTCAACGAAAAACTGGCCAAGGGTGTCGGCAATCTAATGGACGTCGGTGAAATCCCGACCGGGGTGACACCCAAAGAGCCGGTCTATAAGGAAGACAAGCTGGTTCTATACCGCTTCAAGGGCGAGAAGCCGGCGACCAACGAGACACCACTTCTGGTCGTCTATGCGCTAGTCAATCGCCCCTATATGACCGACCTGCAGGAGAACCGCTCGACCATCCAGGGCCTGCTCGAGGCCGGGCAAGACGTCTACCTCATCGATTGGGGTTATCCGGATGCCGCAGACCGATACCTGACCATGGACGACTATATCAACGGGTACATCGATCGCTGCATCAACGTGATCTGCGCGCGCCATGGCATCGACCAGCTGAACATCCTGGGTATCTGTCAGGGGGGTGCTTTCAGCCTGTGCTATGCGGCGATGCACCCGGAAAAGGTGCGCAATCTCGTCACCATGGTGACCCCGGTCGACTTCAAGACGCCGGACAATATGCTCAGCCACTGGGTGCAGAACGTGGATATCGACCTGCTGGTCGACACCCAGGGCAATATTCCCGGTGAGATGCTGAACTGGACCTTCCTCAACCTCAAACCCTATCAGCTAATGGCGCAGAAGTACCTCGGTGTGGTCGACCTGATGGACGACCCCAAGGCGCTGAAGAGCTTCATGCGCATGGAGAAGTGGATATTCGACAGCCCGGATCAGGCCGGCGAGACCTTCCGGCAGTTCGCCAAGGACTTCTTCCAGGAGAACAAACTGATGAAGGGGCAGGTGCAGATCGGCGAATACACGGTGAACCTGCGTGATGTGACCATGCCGGTGCTCAACGTATTCGCCGAGCAGGACCATCTAGTGCCACCGGATGCATCCCGCGCGATGAAAAAATGTGTCGGGTCGAGGGATTACACGGAGCTCTCGTTCCCTGGCGGACACATCGGGATCTATGTCAGCGGCAAGTCGCAGAAAACGATTCCCCCAGCGATCGGCCGCTGGCTGAACGACCGCTGAAGTAGGATTCTCGCGACGGAAAAACCGGTCTGCCGAGCGAACGGCAGACCGGTTTTTTGTTGTCTGCGCTGTGCCGCGTGCCCTCATCGCCGCACGGTTGGCAGCAGGATGATTGCCCCAGCCTATGATGAGGTCGGCGGATTCCCTATAAGAATTTCGTCCGCCGGACTCTTAGGCTTAGATCAGGGAAATGCATAGCACGGAGAAGGGTGTGATGACCGAGCGCGTCTCAGTTGGCGGCCTGCAGGTCGCGAAACCGCTGTACGACTTTGTGGAGCAGAAGGCGATTCCTGGCACGGGTGTCGACCCGCAGACCTTCTGGGATGGCTTTGCCGCGTTGATTGCAGACTTGGCGCCGCGCAATCGGGCGCTGCTCGAGACGCGCGACGCTATGCAGGCGCAGATCGACGCCTGGTGCAAGGCGCACCGTGGCCAGCCCTTGGACATGTCGGCCTACAAGGCCTTTTTGCGGGACATCGCTTATCTGTTGCCCGAGGGCGAGTCGTTTCAGATCACGACCGGTAATGTCGACCCCGAGATCGCCCGGGTAGCGGGGCCGCAACTGGTGGCGCCGGTCAATAATGCGCGCTATGCGTTGAACGCCGCCAATGCGCGATGGGGTAGCCTCTATGACGCGTTCTACGGTACCGACGTGATTCCTGATGAAGGCGACCTGAAGAAAGGCCAGAAATTCAATCTCAGCCGCGGTGCGGCGGTAGTGCAGCGTTCGGTCGAATTTCTCGATGCGGTCGTGCCGCTGACCGACGGGTCGCACGCCGATGTCACCGAGTATGCGCTGGCCAGCTTCAACGATCACCTCGGTCTCTCAGCAGTCCTGACAGACGGCCGGACGACCGGCCTGATTGATCCAGCCGCTTTTGTCGGCTATCGCCAGCGTGATGATCGTCTCCGTAATGTGCTGCTGCGCAATCACGGGCTGCATATCGATATCGTGATCAACCCCGATCACCCGGTTGCCCAGCTTCACCCGGCCGGCATCCAGGATATCCAGCTCGAGGCAGCTGTTACCGCGATTATGGACTGCGAAGACTCGGTGGCGGCAGTCGACGCGGAGGACAAGGTCCAGGTCTATGCAAACTGGCTGGGGCTGATGCGCGGTGACCTGGCAGTCAGCTTCTACAAACGCGGCCAGCCTGTGGAACGCGCGCTGAACCCGGACCGTGAGTACACCGCCGCGCGCGGCGGGGCGCTGGTGCTGCCCGGACGCAGCTTGATGCTGGTGCGCAATGTGGGGCACCTGATGTCGAATGCGGCGATTCTGGACAGCGCCGGACAGGAGGTGCCCGAGGGCATCCTGGATGCGATGCTGACGAGCCTGATCGCGCTGCACGATCTCGGCGGTGGCGGGCGTTTCCGCAATTCACGCAGCGGCAGCGTCTACGTCGTCAAACCCAAAATGCATGGCCCCGACGAAGTGGCGTTTACCACGGAGCTGTTCGGCCGCGTGGAAGACGTGCTGGGTATGAGGCGCAATACCCTCAAGGTCGGCATCATGGATGAAGAGCGGCGAACGACGATCAACCTGGTGGAGTGTATCCGTGCCGCCAGCGAGCGCGTCATTTTCATCAATACCGGCTTCCTCGATCGTACCGGCGACGAGATACACACCAGCATGGAGCTGGGTCCTTTTCTACCCAAGGCCGAGATCAAGAATCAGAAGTGGATCGCTGCCTACGAGGATTGGAATGTAGATGTCGGCCTGGCCTGCGGACTGGCCGGACGCGCTCAGATTGGCAAGGGTATGTGGCCGATTCCGGACCAGATGGCGAAGATGGTGGAGACCAAGATTGCGCATCCGATGGCCGGCGCCAACTGTGCGTGGGTCCCTTCGCCGACCGCAGCCACGCTGCACGCAATGCATTATCATATTGTCGATGTCGCGCAGCGCCAGGCGGAATTGGCATCGCGCCCGCGAGCGAGTCTCGACGATATTCTCACGCCGCCGTTGATGAGTGATCCAAAGGCATTGAGCGATGCGCAGATCCAGCAGGAACTGGACAACAATGCGCAGGGTATCCTGGGTTACGTCGTGCGTTGGGTTGATCAGGGCGTGGGATGTTCCAAGGTGCCCGACATCAACGACGTGGGTCTCATGGAAGACCGCGCCACGCTGCGCATCTCCAGCCAGCATATCGCGAACTGGCTGCATCACGGAATCTGTGACGAGAAGCAGGTGATCGAAACCTTCCGACGAATGGCGGTCATCGTGGACCAGCAAAACGCGGGCGATCCCAACTATCGGCCGATGGCGCCCAAGTTCGATGGCGTGGCCTTCCTTGCCGCGCTCGATCTCGTACTCCAGGGGAGAGTGCAGCCGAACGGCTATACGGAGCCGGTGCTGCACGCGCAGCGTGCCAAATTGAAAGCCCGCCCGCAGCGCGTCACCTGATACCATAGGGCTCATGGCCAGACTCAGCCCGTACTTCGCTTACAAGCGCGATCCAGCGGGCGGCGAGTATCTCGAGGTCTACCTGCGCGGGAACCCGCTGCTGCGCATGGCCGCCACCAATAAAGGGACCGCGTTCACCGAGCGTGAAAGGCTTGAGCTCGGCCTGGAGGGGATGCTTCCGCCGTCGGTCTGCACCCTGGAACGACAAGTCGCCCGCCTCTATCGTGGCTATTGCCGCCAGTCTGATGATATCGCGAAGTATCAATATCTGCGTGCTATGCAGGAGCGTTCCGAGGTTCGCTTCTACGCCATGTTGCAGCAGCACCTCGAGGAGATGATGCCGATCGTCTACACGCCTACGGTCGGCAAAGCGGTACAGCAGTACAGCGATCTGTATCAGGCGCCTCGCGGGATCACTATATCTTCACAGAACATTGATCATATCGACCAGATACTGGCCGATTATCCGCTGTGCAATGTGCGCATGATCGTCGCCACGGATTCGTCAGCGATCCTCGGCATCGGCGACCAGGGTCATGGCGGACTCGCTATCTGCATCGGCAAGCTCGCGCTCTACACGGCCGGTGCCGGCGTCAGCCCGTTTCATACCATGCCCGTCAATTTCGACGTCGGCACTGATCGAAAAGAACTGCTGGAAGATCCGGACTATCTCGGGGTACACGAGCCCCGGCTGAAGGGAGACGAGTATTTCGCGTTGCTCGATCGCTTCGTCGCGGCCGTGAAGCAGCGCTGGCCGAAGGCGATTATTCAATGGGAGGACTTTGCCAAGGACGTCGCGTTCAAGGTGCTGGAGCGATACCGAGGACGTATTGCTTCATTCAACGACGATATCCAGGGGACCGGCGCGGTAACCTTGGCCGGATTGATTGCCGCCTGCAAGGCCAAGGGAGAGTCGTTGGTCGATCAACGGATCGTTGTGGTCGGTGCGGGTGCCGGTGGCGTCGGCGTCGCCAAAGCGATCCAGGACGGATTGGTTTACGAGGGACTCTCACGCGAGCAGGCGCGTCGGCAGATGTTTGTGCTGGATGCTGCCGGGTTGGTGGTCGAAGGGGTATCTGCGCAGGGCTATCAGCTCGCGGTGAGTCAGCTCGCAGCCACCTATGCGGACTGGTCGCTGCAGGGCGAGATCCCTTCACTGCTCGAGGTGCTGGAACAGGCCCGCCCGACGGTATTGCTGGGTCTGACGGGTGTGGCCGGCCTGTTCAAAGAGCCGTTGGTGCGCCGGATGGCCGCCAATACCGCACGCCCGATCATTTTCCCGCTCTCGAACCCCACCGCCAACAGCGAGGCCATACCACAGGACCTCATCGCCTGGAGCGACGGTCGAGCGATGGTCGCGACCGGCAGTCCGTTCGCGGACGTCGAGTATCTTGAGCAGCGCTACCCGGTGGGGCAGGGCAACAACGCGTTTGTGTTTCCCGGCATCGGTTTCGCCGCAATTGTGGGGCGTTGTCGATGCATCAGCGATGCAATGGTCATCGAATCAGCATTCGCACTCGCTGCTTACACGGAGCGTCACTACGGATCGCGTGGTTTGATGTTCCCACCTATCAACGATCTACGAGAAGTCAGCGTTGCGGTGGCGACCCGGGTATTGGCCGTGGCGCTGAAAGACGGGTCGGCGGATCGGCCTGACCTGGCCGACCTCGACCCGGCCAGTCTGGCGGAATATGTCCGGTCGCGTATGTGGGATCCGGTCTATCTGCGTTATGTGCTCGGTGAGGGTGCACGTTGAGCCAGCAGCCTGTTTTCCGTGGTGCTCACGGCACGAACGCGTTCTCGACAATAGGCATTGTCAATACTTTGAATTGGGTTTTTATTGTGCGTCGCACAAAACGATTGAGCTATCCTTAAACAACTGATTATAAAACAGAAAATATTTCCCCCGCGGGTAAGGGCCAGGTCTGCCGACGGGTATGTCGGCAATTGATCCCTGACGGCTGTGCGGTTACTTTTACAGAATTGTTGCAATGCAACATTAGGCACGGCCAATCCGGGCTAAAAGCCGGCGCGGCGCATTCTCGACATACCAATAAGGCAACGACGGAGTTAGCTCATGACCCGAGAAGAACAGATCAAGGCACTGGAAAAGGACTGGGCGGAGAACCCGCGCTGGCTGGACGTGAGGCGCGGCTACTCAGCGGCTGACGTAGTGCGCCTGCGCGGGTCCATGCAACCCGAATACACCTTGGCCAAGCGCGGCGCCGAGAGGCTCTGGCAACTGGTCCGCGGCGGCGCAAAGAAGGGTTATGTGAACTGCATGGGGGCACTGACCGGCGGTCAGGCCGTACAGCAAGCCAAGGCTGGGATTGAGGCGATTTATCTGTCCGGTTGGCAAGTGGCTGCCGATGGCAATACCTCAGAGACCATGTATCCGGATCAATCGCTGTACGCGTATGACTCCGTGCCCGCCATGGTGCGGCGCATCAACAATGCATTCAAGCGCTCGGATGAAATCCAATGGGGGCGTGGCGTCGAGCCGGGCAATGCAGAATATGTGGACTATTTTCTGCCGATCGTCGCGGATGCCGAGGCGGGATTCGGTGGCGTGCTCAACGCCTTTGAGCTTATGAAGAACATGATCGCCAACGGTGCATCGGGCGTGCATTTCGAGGACCAGTTGGCGGCCGTCAAGAAGTGTGGCCACATGGGCGGCAAGGTGTTGGTGCCAACACAGGAGGCGGTGGAGAAGCTGATCGCCGCGCGCCTGGCCTCGGACGTGATGGGTGTGCCGACCCTGGTGCTGGCGAGGACAGATTCTGAGGCCGCGAACCTGCTGACCAATGATTTCGATCCGAACGATCAGCCCTTCCTGACCGGTGAACGCACTGCGGAAGGTTTTTACCGGGTGAAGAACGGCCTCGAACAGGCGATCAGCCGTGGCGTGGCCTATGCGCCTTATGCGGACCTGGTGTGGTGCGAGACAGGCACGCCCGATCTAGGTTTTGCCCGTGAGTTCGCGCAGGCCGTACTGGCCGATAATCCGAACAAGTTGTTGGCTTACAACTGCTCGCCGTCGTTCAACTGGAAGAAAAACCTCGACGATCCGACCATCGCCAGGTTCCAGGATGCATTGTCGGACATGGGCTACAAGTACCAATTCATCACCCTCGCCGGTATCCACAACATGTGGTTCAACATGTTCGATCTCGCATACGACTATGCGCGCGGTGAGGGCATGAAGCACTATGTGGAGAAGGTCCAGGAGCCTGAATTTGCGGCGCGCGATAAAGGATACACCTTTGTCTCCCATCAGCAGGAGGTCGGCGCGGGTTACTTCGACGACGTGACCACGACCATCCAGGGCGGCGCCTCTTCGGTGACCGCGCTGACCGGGTCGACGGAGGAGGAGCAGTTTGGCTGATTCCATGCCGCGCCTGGCCAGTTTCAATGGCTGGGACGGCACGTGAATCGGTAAATGTCTGATGTCTCAGCACATGATCGAAGCGCATAATATCGGTGGCTTGAAAGCCGAGGCTGGTGTTCACCCTTTGCAGCCTGCATCATCGGTGACTCCAACGACTACGCCTGCAGGTCGCGAGCGTATGATAGAGCTTAATGCACGTCGCATCGCCGAGACCATCCTGAATGGGTTCGACCGGCATTATCGGATCTTTCTCGAGATCACAGCGGCGGCCCGCGATCGCTTCGAGACATGCGACTGGCCGGCGCAGCGTCAGTCGGCCAGTGATCGCATCAATCTCTATACCCAACGAGTCAGCGAGGCTACGGAGCAGCTGAAGAGAGAGTTTGACCTGGCGGACGAGGTTGACGAAGAGCTCTGGCGCGAGGTCAAGCTGCGTTATATCGGTTTGCTCTATGAGCACAAGCAGCCGGAGCTGGCTGAGACTTTCTACAATTCAGTCTTCACCTATCTGTTTCACCGTCGTTACTACAACAACGACAACATCTTCGTCAGGCCGGGTCTGTCGACGGAGTACCTCGATGATGTCGATCCGGTTTACGACAGCTATTATCCAATTCGTCACGGCCTGACGCGGTCGGTCCGCGAGATCCTCAAGGCCTTCCCCGGTAGTCTGCCCTTCGAGGATCTCGGTCGCGATGTGCGCCGGCTGGTCCGCGCCTCAAGGGCGACCGGGCTGCCAGAGAAGGCGCTGCGTCGGGATTTTCACCTGCAAGTATTGCGTGCCCCTTTTTATCGCAACAAGGCCGCCTACATTGTCGGGCGAGCGATCAATGGCGCCGATGTCATTCCGTTTGTTATCCCGGTGCTGAACAATGAGCACGGCGCCGTCTATGTCGACACCCTGCTGATGGATGGTGACGACATCGCCAATCTGTTCAGTTTCGCGCGTGCCTACTTCATGATGGAGACCGATACACCTGCCGCCGTCGTGCACTTTCTGCAGCGAATGCTGCCAACCAAAAACAAGGCCGATCTCTATACGGCGATTGGCCTGCAGAAGCAGGGCAAGACGGATTTCTATCGGGGCTTTCTGCATCACCTGTCGCATTCCACGGACCAGCTCGAGATAGCACCCGGGGTGAAGGGGATGGTGATGACCGTCTTCACCATGCCGTCCTATCCTTATGTATTCAAGGTCATCAACGACTATTTTCCGCCACCCAAGGAGGTCAACCGCGAGACCGTCAAGCGCAAGTACCAGATCGTCAAGATGCACGATCGCGTCGGGCGAATGGCCGATACGCTGGAGTATTCCTACGCGGCTTTTCCGATCTCGCGCATCAACGATGAATTGATGGCGGAGCTTCAGAACAAATGTGCCAAGAGTCTTGAGTTCGAGGGAGACAAGGTCATAGTCCGGCATCTGTATATCGAGCGGCGCCTCGATCCTCTCAATCTGTTTTTCCAGCATGCAACGCCACAGCAGAAAGAGAATGCGGTGATCGGGTTCGGCAATGCGGTCAAGGAAATGATCGCCGCGAACATTTTCCCTGGGGACCTGCTGTTCAAAAATTTCGGTGTTACGCGACACGGACGCGTGATCTTTTATGATTATGACGAAATCGAGTTCATGACGGACATGAACTTCCGACACATCCCGCCGCCACGCACGCCGGAAGATGAGATGGCCGCGGAACCCTGGTACTCGGTGGCCCCGAACGATGTGTTTCCGGAGGAGTTTGCCAGTTTCCTGCTGATCGACCCGCAGCTGCGCCAGGCCTTCATGAAGCATCATCGTGAGTTGCTCGATGCCGACTATTGGAAAGGGATTCAGCAGGACATCCACGAAGGCCTTCAGCGCGACGTGTTTCCGTATTCGCCGAGCAAGCGGTTTCAGCATTTCGACGGCGGGGCGTGATCTGCTGCCATGCATTTCAAAACCGCAGATCTATGCGACGAGTTTTCCGATGCGCTGCAGATCTGCGAGCCCGGTTTCATCAGTTACGGTGCGCTTGCTCGCTTTGCCGGCCAGATCTCGACGATCAAATGCTTCGAGGACAACTCCCTGGTGCGCGAGGCGGTCGGCGAACCCGGGTTAGGGCGGGTGTTGGTAGTCGATGCGGGTGGTTCCCGACGCTGTGCGATGCTCGGCGATCTGCTGGCGGCCAAGGCCGTAGAGAACGGATGGTCGGGCGTGTTGTTGAACGGGATGATACGTGATTCGGTGGATATCGGGACCATGCCGATCGGGGTCAAGGCCCTGGGGACACATCCTCTGAAGAGCGTCAAGAAAGGCATTGGCGAGCGCGACGTCCCGGTCCGCTTCGGCGGGGTCGAGTTTCTTCCGGGCGCCTATCTGTACGCGGACGAAGACGGCATCCTGTGCAGCCCGGCGGAATTACCTATCGGCGACCCCTGAGTGGTCTCGATGTATTGGGCCGCTCGCCACCTTGAGCGATCGAATGCCGTCTACACTTGAGGGGTTTGTCGATGGCGGCCTGCACGGTGGATGATGTCGTTGACAGGGATATTCGGGGTTCGACAAAACACCAGGGTCAGGGGCGATGAGCAGAGTGGATGCAGCGATTGGCGACCCTTACCGGGCGCGGGTGGTGCATAGATCGATGGTCGTGGACCAGCCCGGGATGCGGCCTGTCGTCAAGCTGATGTTCAATCTGGCATCGGAAGGAAACGATTTCGAAGCCGGTGTAGACATCGCGTTTCGCGCCTCTGACGTCGGCGAACAAACCGCGGCCGGGGGGCTGCGGATGTACACGGTGGAGTCCGTCGGCAAGGTGCCATTCGAAGACACCATCGATGTGACCATCTATGTGCGGGCACACAGCGACGGCCCGGAGTCGAGTGTCGCGCGGCGACTGTGCGCCTTGGATCAGGGGGAATTCGTATCACTCTACGGGCCTTTTCCCTATCCCTTTTATACACCGACGGGCTCGCGCAGCAATATGGTGCTGATTGGCGCGGGTTGCGGCATGGTGCCATTCCGCTGGCTGGCGCGCAGGCTTCAGGCACGGAAGCTCGACTGGATGGGCAAGGTACTGATGGTCGAGGGATCTGAGACCGGACTGGAGCACTTGTATCTCAACCAGCATGGCGCCGACCTGGACCAGTACTTCGATCAGGCGACGCAGCATGCCTTCGACGCACTCAAGACCCGCTATTCGGCCATGGCATTCGATGGTGTACAGGGTCGCAAGGCGAATATGGCGGCGTTCTGGCGATTGTTGGGCATGGGCAGCGTTTACGTCTATGTCGCCGGCTATCGTGCAGTGGCGGCGGCCTTGGATGACGAAATGTCACGCCACCTTCGCCTGGCAGGGCGGTGGCAGGAAACCAAATCAAAGCTGGTGAGTGAGGGGCACTGGCTGGAGTATCTGTATGACTGAAGGCGCGAGCCGTTCCGTCTATTTCGTCTCCGAGAGCACGGGCATCACTGCGGAGGCCTATGGGCAAAGCCTATTGTCGCAATTTGGCGATGCGCGTTTCAGCACCCGCTACACGCCGTTCATCAATACCCGCGAGAAGGCCCAGGCCCTTGCCAACGAACTTGCGCACCGTGCCGAGGCTGAAGGCGCGAAGCCGATCGTGTTCGCCACGATGGCCGACGAAGAGATCAATGTTGTGCTCAAGCATGCCGAGTGCCATTACTTCGAGCTGTTCGATCGTTTTCTGCCGGAACTCATCGTTGCGACCGGCTTGCAACCGACGCGAAGGTCCGGGATCAGTCACGGGTTGGTCAATCTCGAGAACTACGAGGCAAGGATCGATACCATCAACTATGCGCTGAACAATGACGATGGCATGCGCCTCAACAAGTTCGATCAAGCCGATGTGATCCTGATCGGCGTGTCACGCTCCGGCAAGACACCGACCTGTCTGTATCTGGCGCTGCACTTCGGAATGCGCGCAGCGAACTATCCGATAACCGAAGAGGATTTCGAGGCGGGCGAATTGCCCGACGAGTTGCTTTCGCACCGAAAAAAAATCTTCGCCTTGACGATCGAGCCAGAACGACTGGCGGCGATTCGCGAGCTGCGCCGCCCCAACAGCGACTACGCCAGCTTGCGGCGATGCTACAAGGAGGTGCAGATGGCCGACGATATGTTCCATCGCTACGGCATGACGGTGCTCGATTCCACGACGCACTCGATCGAAGAACTGGCGTCACAAATAAAAAAGAGCCTTTGATCGGGCGAGAGAGAGGATAACCATGAGCGATTACGTTCTGTGGCTGCATGAAGTCGAAATGAGCGATGTGGATCGCGTGGGCGGCAAGAATGCCTCGCTGGGTGAAATGCTTCGCAACCTGACTGCAGAGGGGGGTGTCAGTGTTCCGGGTGGCTTCGCGACCACGGCCTATGCCTACCGCGAGTTCCTGGCCCACGAAGGTCTGGCCGATCGCATCAATCAGACGCTGGGTCGATTGAATGTCGATGATGTCCGGAAACTTGCAGAGACCGGGCAGCAGATCCGCGAATGGGTGATGCAGAC
>JBATKF010000535.1:0-5563 GCA_049669185.1 Sedimenticolaceae bacterium
CTCTTCGAGTTCGTCGCGATCGATGGCGGTAGCGGCATGCAGGTCGCGCGGGAACCGGTCAAAGGCCGATTGCATGTCGGACAGGCTGCTGGTCAACGATTCACGGCCTCGATCGGCATCCAGAACATAAAGCTCGAACTCTGCCAGGTGGCGGCTCACGGTGATATCGAGCGAATGGAGCAACTTGAACGCCGGCAGCAGGTGCTGTGAGACCAGTTGTGACTCAAGTTCGATGTGCTGGGAAAGCCCGAGCAACACTTCGTTTTGCCTGATGTTGTTGTCGATCTCGTAGACGATATAGCGGATGACTGCCAGGCTTCCGACCGCCATCAGCACGATACCGGCGACCATCAGCCAGTGAATGCCTGGCAGCCTCTTCTTGGTGGAGGAGTTGTCCGGGCTGTTTTTGCTATCCACTGAGTTCCCCGGGAGTTATCAGTTCGTGCGCCAGGGTTGGTGGACGAAATCGAAGGTCAGTGTGTCGGAAATGGCGTGATCGTCGTTCTCCGAATGATCGAATACGGCAATCCCGCCGGCGACACTGCCGGGTTGCTGAGGCAGCACGACGTCATCGGCATTGCCCGTGGAAAGCTTTCGGCTGAGTTCCAGACGCCATTTTCCTTGCGACCACACACCACGCGCCGCGACATCCGCAACTGAGCCGCGTGGGGACTCGGTGAGTAGATACTTGGGCATCAGCGGCTGATCGAAGCGCCTGTAGCGTGTCGTCTTGTAGATCTTGTCGCCAGAGTCGCTCGGGCGGGCTATGTAGACGTTGCCGCCATCCGCGACACTCAGTTTGTACGCCCGTAACAGCTTGCCGCGGCTGACTACCAGGCTCTTGTCGTGAGCGAGTCCCAATGGGTTGGAACGGGAGGCCTTCCAATGCCAGGTGTCGGCGGTGAATTCCTCGCCCGAGCGCCAGTTGGTCGAGTAGTTTTCGTCGGTTGAGAACTGGACGGCGAGACGGTCCTCACGCTGCGGTCCCTTTACGTACTTGTTCAGCTCGTCTTTCCAGACCCAGGGCTTGTGCACGGTGTCTTCTGAATCGTCGTCCCATTCGACGAACAGAAACACCCGGTCGGTATGCGTCCCACCTCTGATCGAGACGCTCCTGGTCTTCACCACACTGTCTGGTTTCGTCTCCTTCAGGGGAACGATGGTCGCAGGAACGTCGTCCCAGTCTCCATCGTGACCGTCGACCGTGGGGGCATTGGCCAGGGAATAGATTGGAATGGTCTGTGCGGGGATACTCTGCGCGATAGCCAGGGTCGCCGCAAACATCAGGCCGCACAAAGGAAGGCAGTTCTTATTCATGTGGCTATCTGGGTGTCTCGACCGTGCGATTCCATTCCAGATGAATCGGAAAACACGTTGAATTCTTACGCATATACACAACTCATTCCTGTTCGAGGATATGTGCCGCAAGGTCGCCTTCGGCGTGCCGCCCTAACCGCCGATGGTAAGACAACCCTGCATTCTCTAAAATTCACGCATGCATCTCTTGCCTGATCGGATCACCGCCCTGCCCCGCCGCTCGATCGCCGGCGTCTTTGCGTTGCTGCTGATCCTACCGACGACTCTTCCGGCATCGATCCCGGCGGAGGGGCAAGGCTGTGCGGCTGCGCTCGGCGGTGAGGTGAGCGGCACCGAGGAGCAGCTGGACACCTCGCTCGACTTTCTCAGCTGGAACATTCAGAAGGCAAGTAACGAGGGATGGCGCGAGGACCTGCGGAACTTCGCCAGCAATGTTCATCTCGCCTTTATCCAGGAGGCTGCGGTTCAGGCATCAATTACGGGTGCGCTGCCGGTGCGTATGCACCAGGCCTTTGCCGCCGGCTACAGCACCGCCGAGAGGGAAACCGGCGTCCTCACGCTGAGTAGCGGCGCGCCCAGCCTGCGCTGCCACTTCACGGCGCGGGAACCCTGGCTGGGTACACCCAAGGCCACCAGCATCACCGAACACCCGATTCGCGGCCGCCAGGAACGCCTGCTGGCGGTGAACATGCATGCGGTGAACTTCGCGCTGGGTCTGCAGGAATTTCGCGAGCAGGTCCACGCGTTGGACGTCGTGATGGACAACCATCGCGGACCGGTAATCTTCGCCGGCGACCTGAATACCTGGAGTGCCGGCCGACAGGCGCTGGTCGATGCCTTTATGCACAAGCACGGTCTGCAGCCCGTGGCTTTCGCCCCGGACCTGCGGACCACCTTTTTTGGCAACGCCCTGGATCACGTCTATGTGCGCGGAATCCGTGCCGGATCCGCGCGCGTCGCGCCGGTGTCCAGCTCCGACCACAACGCCCTGCTGGTCCACTTGGAAATCCTGTGATTCCGTTACTCCTCCGCGGCGCTTCGATCATCGCGATGCTGCTGGTCACCCCACTGGTCGCTGCGGTTGGCACGGATGCGGATGCGGAGGTGAGCTACCTGCTGGACTTTGTCGCGGCCAGCGGCTGCGAGTTTCACCGCAACGACAGTCGGCATGATCCGGTGTCAGCGGCGGACCACCTGCGCCTGAAGTACGACCGCGGCAAACCCTATGTGAATTCGGCCGAGCAGTTCATCGACCGGCTGGCGAGCGAGAGCTCCTGGACCGGCAAGCCATACACGGTGAATTGCGACGGCCTAGAAGAGCCCACGGGCATCTGGCTGCATCGCGCCCTGGACGAATACCGGGCCGGCGGCGATCGCAGCTGATTTGCTGTTCGGTGCTTGAGCCGGGGAGCCCTCGAACGCCTTGCTGGGCGTCAACGGGCGCGAAGAACATGGTAGATCCATTCGCCACGGACAGGCTTGATCACGAGGATCAGAAATATGCGCAGGTTCTTCCATATTCTTTTCAAGAGCACCGCCTGGTTGCTCGTTCTCCTTGTCACTGTTGTTCTGGTCTTGAGTCTGGTGGGAGTCAAGCTCGATCTGAGCCACCTGCGTGGGGGAGTAGAGGTCGCTGCCGGTAAGGCCCTGGGCAGGGAGGTGACCATCGCCGGTCCGGTCGAGCTGGAGTTTTCCAACTGGCCGGCCCTGGAGCTGACCAACGTACGAATCGCCAATGCGCCAGGTGCGGCACAGCCTGACTTTTTGGACGCGGGACTTGCGCGGATGCAGATTGGTGTTTTTCCACTGCTGCGGGGCGAGATCAATATTGCCGAGATTACGGCGGAAAACGTAACCCTGAATCTCGAAACCGACGCCCAGGGCAAGCCAAACTGGGTGTTCGGCAAGGCGGCAGAGCCCGAGCCCAAACAGCCGGTCAACACTGAGGCGGGGGATGATGGCAAGCTGATCACGTTCGCTGCCCTCGATCAGCTTTCTCTGCAACAAATCACCGTCAATTACCGCGACGCGGCGCTGAATAAGTCCATGTCATTCGTGCTGGACTCAATGCAAGGCACGGCCGCGGAAGGCCAACCTATCGTGCTGGACCTGGCGGGCAAGCTACAGGACAAAAAATACGATCTCAACGTGCAGGGCGGCCCGATTATTGACTTGCTGGACAAGGAAGCACCGTGGGGCTTCGACTTGAAGGGCGAAGTATTCGGCAAGGAGATCGCCAGTAAGGGTGACATGGTGGTGCGAGATCACAAGCCGGAGATCAATCTGGCGCTTGGGCTACGCGATGTGGAGGTGGGCGCCATCCTGTCTGCACTGGGTCTGGTCGAAGGCATGCAGGCATCACTGGGTGATGCCAGCATCAAGGTCTCGGTCAAGGGCGGCAGCCTCCAGGAGATTCTGCAGCGATCGAGTATGGTCTTCAAAGTCAAGGGTGGAAGCTGGAAAGTAACGGTGCCCAACTCGGAGGCCGGCTTCGATATTGCCGATCTGTACGGTGACATCTTGGTCGAGGAGGGTAACAACGTCACCATGACGCTGGATGGCGTCATCGATGGAACCCCCGTCAAACTGCTGATTACCGGTGCACCACTGGTGGAATATGTTACCAATCAGGATGAGATACCACTGACCATCGATGCGGAACTCGCGAAATCGCGAATCAGCTTTGCCAGTAAGGTAAAGCTGCCGCTTACTGAGCGCGACATAATGCTTGCTCTAAAAGCGAGCAGCGAACGGATCGATCACCTGAACGATTTATTGCGGCTCGACCTGCCCCCCATCGGTCCTGTATCGCTGGAGTCGAAGCTCAGTGTGACTGGCGCGGGCTATGACCTTTCGAAACTGGTTGTGCAGGTCGGCGACAGCCGCCTGGATGGCACCCTGAAGCTGAGTGCCTTGCGGGCGCAGCCGAAACTGGATATTTCGCTGGCATCTGAGTTGATCCAGCTGGAGGACTTTGACACCGGCAAACCGAAACCAACGGAAACCGAAAAAACGGAGGGCGAAGCCAAGGCGCAAGACGAGGTGCCCGAGCAGGCGCCTGAAGAGGCGACCCCGGAAACGCAGACCGGTGACCGTAAGAACCTGCTGTCTTATGAGGTACTGAGTGCCTTCGACGCCGATATCACGATCGAAGCACAGGATGTCCGGTCCGGTGCAGACAAGCTGGGTTCGGCATTCATGCAGGTGGGACTCAAGGACGCCCGGCTGGCGGTGGAGCCTTTGGACATGAAGCTACCCGGCGGGGGCATCCAGGTCACTATGGATTACACCCCGTCACCAACGGATGTCAGATTCAACGTCGAGGCGGATGTCGAAGAATTCGATGTCGGCGTCATGGCACGCCGGGCGAGACCGGGCACCGATATGGGGGGTAACCTCACGCTGGATGCCGAACTGCATTCGCAGGCACCCGATCTGGCTGCGGTGATGGCACATGCAAACGGCCATTTCGACTTCGCGTTGGTACCGGAAAATTTTTCCTCGGGCGTCATTGATCTTTGGGCCGTCAACCTGTTGTCCGCCATCATGGACAAGTCGACCGAGAAAGACGAGTCGGAGATCAATTGTGTCGTGGTGCGCTTCGGCATCGAAGAAGGCTTGATGGAAGAGAAGGCCATCTACCTCGATACCAGCAACATGCGCATTGCAGGCCAGTCCGAGATCAATTTCAAAACCCGTGAGCTTGAGATCCAGCTGGCTCCCAAGGCCAAGAAGCCCGAGTTCTTCAGTGTGGCGATCCCCATCCAGGTCAGAGGAAGCTTTGATGACTTCGGCCTCAAGATAGGGACGCTGCGTATGGCCGGGCAGGTCGTATCATTCGTGACCAGTCCCTTCCATGTGCCGGTACGACGAATCTTCACCAAAGAAGCCCCCGCCGATGGCGTAGAAGCCTGCAAGGCAGCATGGGCTAAAACGGGTAAAGAAAAAAAGGGCGCGAAATCGGATTGAGTATGGGGAGCATAAATACATTTCGCCCATCGACAACCCGGCACGCGACCATCAATACGACCAGTGGGTTGTCGAGCCGGCCGCAACGGGTACGCACCGTCACGGCGAGGGTATCGGGCCGCGCAGTAGGTAATCGGTGAGATAAGCGGGCTAGTGGGCCAAGCGGTTAATTGTGTAATGCTCAGCCAAGGCACAAGCATTGTGTGCAAGGCGCAGTCCGCAGGGAATGGCCCGCCCTTTTCAAGGACTGCAACACAGCCCACGCTGCTTGTGCCTT
>JBATKF010000536.1:0-3576 GCA_049669185.1 Sedimenticolaceae bacterium
TTTCTGATTTGCCGAAGATTCAGCCTGATTCATAAACGTTTTCGTAGGGTTTCAGGTCCAGGGCGAGCGAAATCCGATTACCTGCACGTCTCGGCTCCCTACCTTCCCCTATCAACTCAGTCTGGGGATATTTTTAGGGGTACTTTCGCGACCTCATCAAAAATACCTCCATCCGATGCTGGAAGCCGGCTGGCGATCGCCCGCCGACCAGCGGGCAGCGGGCAGCGGGCAGCGGCGAATTGTGTTGTTTTTTGTCGGTAGTTATTGACTATTACCGGCATTTCACAACACCATGGCCACATGGCCACTTCGCATCAAAACATTCTGGATCTCGCCGCAGCGCGCGGCCTCATTCGACCCCGCGATCTGACTGAGCACGGGCTGCCCACTGTTGCGCTGACCCGCCTAGTCCGGCAAGGACGGCTCCAGCGCGTCGGACGCGGCCTGTACGCACTTCCGGGTCGACCGGTCTCAGAACACAACGCCCTGGCCGAGGTAGCGCGCAAACACCCGCAAGCCATCGTCTGCCTGCTGTCGGCGCTGCGCTTCCACGGCCTCACGACACAGTCGCCGTTCGAGGTCTGGCTGGCCATCCCCAACAAGGCACGTGCGCCGAAGATGGACTACCCTCCGCTGCGCATCGTGCGCTTTTCGGGCGTCGCACTGACGCGCGGCGTCGAGGACTATGTCATCGATGGCGTGCCGGTGCGCGTGACCAGTGTCGCCCGCACAGTGGCTGACTGCTTCAAGTTCCGTAACAAGATCGGCCTCGATGTCGCACTCGAGGCGCTACAGGAGGCCTGGCGTGCCAAACGCGCCAGCATGGACGAGCTCTGGCGCTACGCCACGCTCTGCCGGGTAGCCAACGTGATGCGCCCTTACATGGAAAGCCTGTCATGACAAAACATCAGGATGAATGTTTTGCACAGCAAAGCTGCCCGAAGGGTGGCGCACAGGGATGTGCGCCATGAACGGCCCAAACCCCGCGGCTTCCGTGCGGGCCCGCCTGCTCAACCGCGCGCGCGAGACCCGGCAGGACTTCAATCTCATCCTGACTCGCTATGCCCTCGAACGCCTACTTTACCGGCTCAGCATCTCCCCCCACGCCGATCAGTTCCTGTTGAAAGGGGCACTGCTGTTCGACCTGTGGTTCGACGTTCCGCATCGACCGACGCGTGACGCCGATTTCCTGGGTCTTGGCTCGGCCTAGTTGCCGCACCTCGAAACTATCTTCAGAGATATCTGCAGAGTGGACACCAGGGACGGGGTGACGTTTCGACCAGACACCGTCCAGGCAGCAGAGATTCGCAAGGATGCCAACTACGCCGGCGTCCGTGTCACCTTGCTCGGCCTGATCGATGGTGCGCGTTGCCCGGTCCAGATCGACATCGGTTTCGGCGACGCCGTAACACCCGGGCCCGTGGAGGTCCGGTACCCCGTGATGCTCCCGGATTTCCAGGCGCCGAAGTTGCAAGTCTATCCGCGCTATACGGTTGTGGCGGAAAAGCTGGAGGCAATCGCCGCGCTCGGTATCGCCAACAGCCGAATGAAAGACTTTTTCGATCTCTGGATACTGTCGCGCTACACGGAGTTCGACGGTGACACCCTGCGACGCGCGATCCGGGCGACCTTCGATCGCCGCAAGACGACGTTGCCCGCGCACATCCCCTTCGGCCTGACCGACGACTTCGCACGAGACACGCACAAGCAGACGCAGTGGCAGGCATTTCTGGGAAAGAACAGGCTCGAAGCGCTGGAACTCGAGGTGATCGTGGCAGCGCTTCGGGGTTTTCTGCTACCGCCCGTCGCCGCAGCGAACGCCGACACCTACTTCCCGAAACTCTGGCCGGCTGGTGGCCCCTGGGCTCCAGCGGCGGGCTGAAAAAGGGAACTCGCTCGATGTCACACGAATCCGATGAGCTGACAAGGTTACGAGCCGAAAATGCCCGTCTGATCGCTCTACTCGAATCTCACGGCATCGATTGGCGGCACGATCCGGCGCCCACGGCCGCATCTACACCCCTATCACCCGAGCCATCAAGCCTCTCGACAGCGGAAAAGGTCGCGCTGTTTCGCCGCTTATTTCGGGGACGCACAGATGTGCATCCGATGCGCTGGGAAAGTGCGACCACTGGTAAGTCGGGCTATTCCCCGGCGTGCGCCAACGAGTGGCGCCCCGGTATGTGCGAGAAGCCACGGATCAAATGCGCCAACTGCGGCAATCGTTCGTTGATACCCGTATCGGATGCGGTCATCTACAACCACCTTGCCGGCGAGACGACGATCGGCGTCTACCCTCTCCTGCCCGACGACACCTGCTATTTTCTCGCCGTCGACTTCGACAAGGCCGAATGGCGAGAGGACGCTCAAGCCTTCGTTCAATCCTGCCGCGAACTGGATGTGCCCGTTTCACTGGAGATATCACGCTCTGGCAACGGCGCGCACGCCTGGATCTTCTTCACCACAGCGGTATCGGCGCGCGATGCCAGACGTTTGGGTACGGCCATCATCAGTAAAACGTGCAGCCGTACCCGGCAACTCAACCTGACCTCGTACGACCGACTGTTTCCAAACCAGGACACCATGCCCAAGGGCGGCTTCGGCAACCTGGGCCGCTCCTGCGCATCCATGCGCCCACGGCACTTGTGCATCCTGCACATCGTTGCCCTGCCCTTGCAGAAGAAACCGCGCGAGACCGACCACAGTGTTTTCGTCGATGACGACCTAAGCGCTTATCCCGACCAATGGGCCTTCCTGGCCGCGGTCGAGCCGATGTCACCACAGGATATTGAACCCGCGATTCTGCGTGCCACCGGCCCCGCGCACCCGCCCGACGTCACTTTCATCGACGAAGAGGACCTCGCAGCGCCTTGGAAGCGCACGGCTCCCGACAAAACAACGCTTACTGAACCATTACCTCACTCCCTGACTATCACCTTGGCGAACCTCGTCTATTTCGAGAAGTCGCAACTGACTCAACCGTTGACCAACCGGCTGATTCGCCTCGCGGCCTTTCAGAACCCAGAATTCTACCGGGCACAGGCCATGCGCATGTCGGTTTGGGACAAAACGGCAGGACTGCCGTTTTGCACGGCGAAGCCGCCCGCAGGGCGAGGGCCAAGGATGGCCCGAGTGACAAGCCCCGGGTCATCGGCTGCGCTGAGAACTTCCCCCAACACATCGACCTTCCGCGCGGTTGCCTGAACGCCGCGCAGGAACTGCTTCGAAGCAACGGCATCCGCTGCGACATACATGACGAACGAATAGACGGCACGCCTGTCGACGTGGAGTTCGCCGGAACTTTGCGATCAGACCAGGAAGATGCCGTTGCCGCCATGCTGCACCACGATGTTGGCGTACTCTGCGCACCGACCGCGGCCGGCAAGACCGTCACAGGGGCCGCGATCATTGCGCGTCGCCGCGTCAACACACTTATCCTGGTGCATCGAACTGAACTGCTCAGGCAATGGCAGGAACGCTTGAATGCGTTCCTCGGCATTGAAAAAGGGGTCGTCGGCACCATCGGTGGTGGTAGACGCAAACCTACGGGCAAGATCGACATCGCCGTGATGCAGT
>JBATKF010000537.1:0-25977 GCA_049669185.1 Sedimenticolaceae bacterium
TCGGCCGTCCAGGCCGCCGCCGTGGCGACCGGCGCCCATGCCCCCGCCGATCGTCTCATAATAGTTCCAGGCGGCCGCAGGGCCGGCATTGCCCATCGCCAGATTGTTCATGCTGCCATGGCTGGCCGCCGGCACGCGATCCGGGATGGCCTGGGCGAGTGCGCCCAGCACGACGTCGACCACGCGTGTGCTGGTCTCCACATTGCCGGCCGCCACCGCGGCGGGTTTGCGGGCGTTGAGAAGACAGCCCTGCGGCGCATGCAGGCCGATCGGCCGGAAGGCACCGGCACAGGCCGGCGTCTGCGGCGGCATCAGGCAGCGGAACACGTAATACACGGCCGCGGCCGCGACCGCCAGCGGACAGTTGACGTTGCCACTGACCTGCGCGGCGGTGCCGGTGAAATCGGCAAGCACCTGCTGACCGAACACCTCCAGCGTCAGGCAGATCGGTATGTCGCGATGTCCCTGGCCGTCATCATCGAGATAGTCAGTGAACCGGTAGGTACCATCGGGTATGTCACCGAGCGATTCACGGGCCAGGCGCTCGGCATAGGCATTCAATGCCGTAATCGCATCGGCGAAGATCGCGCTGCCATAGCGCGCGATCAGTTCACCGAGACGCGCGGCGCCGGCGCGGTTGGCCGCGACCTGTGCGGCGAAGTCACCCGCCGCTTCGGCACTGTTGCGGGTCGCCGTGGTGACCCGACGCAGCTGTTCGGCAACCATCACATCGCCGCGCGCCAGATGGGTGGGTTCGATCACCACCCCCTCTTCATCGAGGTGAGACGAGATCGGCATGGACCCGGGCGACGCCGCACCGATATCCGCATGATGGGCCCGGTTGACCACAAAGGCCTGTAATCCTGAGTCCGCGAAGACCGGCGCAATCAGCGTGACGTCCGGCAGATGTGTACCGCCGAGGTAGGGATCATTGAGCATCACCTGATCACCCGGCTGCCAATCTATGCCGGCAACGATATCCTGCATCGCAAAGGCCATGCTGCCGAGATGCACCGGGATGTGTGCTGCCTGCGCACACAACCGACCGGATGCGTCGAACACCGCGCAGGAGAAATCCAGGCGATCGCGGATATTCGGCGAGAAAGCGGCATTGCGCAGCACCAGCCCCATCTCCTCGCACACGGCATCGAGGCGGCTGGCAAAGATACTCAGGCTCGCGGGTGTCATGTACTCCTCGCCGCTGCTCGAGACAGTTCCACCACCTTAGGCAAAAAGGTTGCCGCACATCCAGCGTTTTCTGCGCTGAGGTCACCGATCCGCGATTTGCCCAGACCGACGCAGGCCGACTAAAATCCGCCGCGCCCGGCGTGCACAAGACCTCCGGCGGAGTCCACGCGATGAATATCTTGAAAAACCCCTGGCAGACCGCTGGCGCAGGTATCGTCCTGGCCATCATCCTGAACCTTCTGCTCGGGGGTGGTGGTGGCGTCAACGGTCTGCAGATTGTCACCTGGATTCATGTGGTCGTCGGCATCATGTGGATCGGACTCCTGTACTACTTCAACTTCGTGCAGGTGCCCGCGGTTAACGTCGCGCTGGTCGATGGCGACCCCGGACCGGCGGCGATCAACAAGTATGTAGCGCCGCGGGCCTTGCTGTACTTCCGCTGGGCCGCACTGCTGACCTGGCTGACCGGCCTGATCGCACTGGCGCAGCTCGGCGGCGGCATTCAGGGTATTGTCGATGCCTTCCTGCTGCGCAACGGCATGTCGGTCATTGGCGTGGGCTCCTGGCTGGGTACTATCATGCTGTTCAATGTCTGGGTGTTGATCTGGCCCAATCAACAGAAAATCCTCGGCCTGATACCAGCCACAGCAGAAGCGGTGGCCCAGGCCAAGGTGACGGCCCTGAACGCCTCGCGCATCAACACGCTGCTGTCGATCCCGATGCTGATGGCAATGACGGGCTATATGCACGGGCTGCCCTTTTGAAGCACAATGCTTTCGCAGTCAGCAATTGCCCGTAAAGATCGGGCCAGTGGCGCTGTCGTACTTCCGCAGGTGCCGCGTGGTTGAAAGCGTCATCGTCCAGTCCCTAGAATTTCCGTCTACCTAAGGTGGGCTAACGCCCCAACCACCAAGCCGACCAAGGAGTTTTCAGATGGCGCACGAACTACCCGCCCTGCCCTACGCGATGAATGCCCTCGAACCCGTGATATCTCAGGAGACGCTCGAGTATCACTACGGTAAGCACCACAGCACCTATGTCACTAACTTGAACAACCTGATACCAGGTACCGAGTTCGAGGGCATGTCGTTGGAAGATATCATTAAGAAGTCTTCCGGCGGCGTGTTCAACAACGCTGCCCAGGTGTGGAATCACACCTTCTATTGGCACTGCCTCAGCCCGAATGGCGGTGGCGAGCCGGGCGGCGCGCTGGCCGATGCGATCAACAGCGCCTTTGGTTCCTTCGAGGAATTCAAAGCGGCCTTCAGCAAATCCGCGGCGACCAATTTCGGTTCCGGCTGGACCTGGTTGGTTAAGAATACCGATGGCAGCGTTGAGATCGTCAACACATCCAATGCCGCCACGCCGGTTGCCGAAGGCAAGACCGCGCTGCTTACGATCGACGTCTGGGAACACGCCTACTACATCGACTATCGAAACGCGCGCCCGAAGTACCTCGAGGAGATCTGGAAGATCGTCAACTGGGACTTCGTGTCAAGCAACTACGCGGGCTGAGGCAAGCGCTCTTGGCAGATACCGACCCGGCCGAGGCCGGGTTTTTCGTTCCCGGCGCGCGACTTGCCAGGGATAACGACACTTGCTACATTTCCGCCTTTGCTGTGCCGAGAGCGCGCAAAGCGGTGGAGGTGGTCCCCGTTGACCGGGGCTGCCTCTTTGTTTTTTCGAGGCGCGGATAGCTTTCCGTCAATTTCGTTTCTGGACCACCGAGCACGCCTTTTCCCCAAAGGCGAGTATCAGCCGATGACCCACTCCCTGATGAGCACCTACCGACGTCTGCCCGTGACATTTTCGCACGGGGAAGGCGCGCGTTTGTGGGATACCGACGGCAAGGAATACCTCGATGCACTGAGCGGGATCGCGGTGTGCAACCTGGGACACGCTCACCCCAGGGTGACCGCGGCGCTCTGCGAACAGGCCGGCCGCCTGATACATACCTCGAACCTCTACAACATTTCCGCACAGGAGGCCCTGGGTGATGTCCTCACCGGATTCGCCGGGATGGAGTCGGTGTTTTTCGCCAATTCTGGCGCCGAGGCTAACGAGGCCGCGATCAAGCTCGCGCGACTGTATGGCCACCGCAAGGGCATCAAGGCGCCGGCCATCGTCGTCATGGAAAACAGCTTCCACGGCAGGACACTGGCAACGCTGAGTGCCACAGGCAGCCGCAAGGTGCAGGCGGGTTTCGAACCACTGGTGCAAGGTTTCGTCCGGATTCCCTACGGGGATCTCCAGGCGCTGCAGACCGTGGCAGATCACCAGCCGGATGTGGTGGCCGTGTTGATCGAACCGATTCAGGGTGAAGGTGGCATCAACCTGCCCCCTGCCGGCTTTCTTCCTGGCGTGCGTGAAATTTGCAGCACCAAGGGCTGGCTGATGATCCTGGATGAGATTCAGACCGGCATGGCGCGTACCGGCAGGCCCTTCGCCTACCAGCATTACGATCTCAAGCCCGATGTGATTACGGTCGCCAAGGCCCTTGCCAACGGCGTCCCGATCGGCGCGTGTATGGCGCAAGGCGAAGCAGCCGCGCTTTTCTCACCGGGAAACCACGGCTCGACCTTCGGCGGCAACCCGCTGGCCTGCGCCGCAGCGCTGGCGGTATGCGGGGTCATCAACGAACAGCGTCTGTGGGAAGCGGCCGGCAATCTGGGAGACCGTATTGTTGGCGGCTTGCATGAGGCGCTGGCCGATGTCGGCGGCGTGATTGAGGTCCGCGGCCAGGGTCTGATGATCGGCGTCCAGCTCGATCGGCCATGTAACGATCTGGTTGGCGCGGCGCTGCACGACGGCCTGTTGATCAATGTGACGGCCGAGACGGTGATCCGACTGCTTCCGCCGCTGATCATGAGCGAAGTACAGGCCGATCTGCTCATCGCCAAGCTCAGCGCCCTGGTGGCTGATTTTCTCGCCCACCATTGACTCGCCGCGCGAGGTCACGGCATGACGAAACCCGAGCAACCCCGGCATTTTCTTACCCTGATGGACCTCAGCCCCAAGGAATTGCGGGGCCTGATCGCGCGTGCCGGTGAGCTGAAGCAGCTGCAGCGCACCGGGAAGCGGCATACGCCATTGCAGAACAAGGTGCTGGCGATGATTTTCGAAAAAAGCTCCACCCGAACCCGGGTTTCGTTTGAGGCTGGCATGGCCCAGCTCGGCGGCTCTGCGATGTTTCTTTCGCCGCGCGATACCCAACTTGGCCGCGGCGAACCCATCGAGGATACCGCACGTGTGCTGTCGCGCATGGTCGACTGCGTGATGATCCGAACCTTCGCGCACAGCGACGTGGAGATCTTCGCAGCGCACTCGCAAGTGCCGGTCATCAATGGCCTGACCGACCGCTGCCACCCCTGCCAACTACTGGCAGATATGCAGACCTACGGCGAACATCGCGGTGACATCGCGGGCAAGACCGTGGCCTGGGTCGGCGACGGCAACAATATGTGTCACTCCTACATCGAGGCCGCGCAGCAATTCGATTTCAGTCTGCGCATCGCCTGCCCGGAAGGCTACGATCCGGAACCGGCGATGATTGACCCGGCGGGCGCTCGCTGCGAGATCATCCGCGATCCGCAGCGTGCCGTGGCTGGCGCAGACCTAGTGGTAACCGATACCTGGATCAGCATGGGTCAAGAAGAAGAGAAGGCGCGTCGCGAGAAGGCGTTCGCCGGCTACCGTATCGATCGGCCAATGATGCAGCGGGCCGCACCGGACGCGCTGTTTCTGCATTGTCTGCCGGCCTATCGCGGCAAGGAGGTAACGCAAGACGTCCTCGATGCGCCGGACAGCGTGGTGTGGGACGAGGCGGAGAACCGCCTGCATGCGCAAAAGGCCCTGCTTGAGTTTCTGCTGCACCCATGAACCGCCGGCACCACGCAAACATCAGCGATGCCCCTGCTCAAGGTTGAAGACGTCAGCGCGGGCTATGGCGCCGCACACGTCATCCAGTCGCTGACGTTCATTGTAAATCGGGGCGAAATCGTCAGTCTGCTGGGGCCCAGCGGATGCGGCAAGACCACAGCATTACGTGCGATTGCGGGTTTCGAGCCGATCAGCAAGGGCCAGATCCTCATCGCCCAGAAGCCGGCGTCGGCACCCGGCATGACAATACCCCCCGAGCAGCGCTCGATCGGCATGGTGTTTCAGGATTTCGCCCTGTTCCCGCACCTTACGATAGCCGACAACATTGCGTTCGGCCTGCGCAAGTTGGCGGCCGTCGACCGCCGGGTCCAGGTGAGGCACCTGCTCGATGCAACCGGACTCGGCGATATGGGCGAACGCTATCCACATGAGCTGTCCGGTGGGCAGCAGCAGCGGGTCGCCCTAGCCCGGGCATTGGCACCGCGCCCGACTCTTCTGCTGATGGACGAGCCGTTCTCCAATCTCGATGTCGAACTGCGCGAGCGGCTAAGCGTCGAGGTACGTGACCTCCTCAAGTCCGAGGGCATTAGCGGCATCCTCGTGACGCACGACCAGCATGAGGCATTCGCCGTATCGGACAAGGTCGGGGTAATGCGCGACGGCCGGATTCTGCAATGGGACACGCCTTATAACCTGTACCATCAACCCAATGAGCGGTTTGTCGCGGATTTCATCGGTCAGGGGCGCTTCATCCCCGGCATCGTGCGCACCCCCCAGGCGTTCGAGACGGAGCTCGGCCTGCTGCACGGCAACCGCGCCTGCAGCCAGGCGATCGGCACCAAGGTGGAGATACTGATACGGCCCGACGATCTGGTGCCGGACGACCACGGCGAGATTGAAGCCAAGGTGAAAGACAAGGCATTCAAGGGTGCGGAAATCCTTTACACACTGGAATTGCCGACCGGAACACGCCTACTATCGCTGTTTCCGAGTCACTATGATCACCACCTCGGCGACACGGTGCGTGTGAGGATGGATGCAGAGCATTTGATCTGCTTCCCCGGCTAAAACTTCAGCAGCACGGAATCGATATCAGTGAAGAAAATCGTCACGCTTTGTCTCATGTTTCTCAGCACCACAGTGCTCGCACAAACGGCCTACATCACCGACGAGTTCAAGATCACGCTGCGCAGCGGCGAGAGCGCGACGCACCGGATTCTGCGCATGCTCCCGACCGGCGAACGCGTTACCGTGTTGTCGAGCAACCCCGATACCGGCTACAGCAAGGTCCGCACCAGCAGCGGGGCCGAAGGCTTCGTGCTTACCCGACAGCTGATGGATCAACCGGTCGCGCGCGACCGGCTAGCAGCTGCCGAGGCCGAGGTCAATGCCCTCAAGGCGGCCCCCGGCGAACTCAGCAGCCGCCTGGCCAAGCTGCTCGAGCAGCACAAGGCACTGATGCGGGAACACGAAGAGCTGAAGCAGGCCAAGACCCAGGTCGACCAGGAGTTTGCGGCACTGAAGCGGACGGCGAGCAATACGGTGCGGATCGCCAATGAGCGCAATGAACTGCGCAAACAGGTCGCGTCGATGACGCGCGAGGTGGAAGACATCAAACAGCAGAATCGGGAACTGGAGAACAAGACCGCGCAGAATTGGTTCCTGATCGGGGGCGGCGTCGTGGTCGGCGGCATACTGCTCGGCCTGATACTGCCGCATCTGCGGGTAAGACGGCGCAAGAGTTCCTGGGGGTCACTCTAACCCATCACGCGCTTGATCTTGGCCATTAGATCAACCGGTTTGAACGGCTTGGCCAGGTAATCCGACACACCCGCCTCGATCGCTCGGCTGACGTGATCGCGAGCGGAGTTGGCGGTCAACATAATGAACGGCAGCGTGCTAGTGCGGGGTTCGGCGCGGACCTGTTGCAACACCGCCAGACCATCGACCGTGGGCATATCCCAATCACAGACCACCAGACCAAAGGACTGCGCGGTCAGCAGATCCAGTGCCTTGTCACCATCGCCCGCCTCCTGCACGAGGAGAATACCCATCTCGCGCAACACCGCCTTGATCATCATGCGCATCGACGACATATCGTCGACCACCAGCACCGTCAATGTCGTTCGGTCCATTTTTCTGGCCAGTCCGACCGCGTTGTTCCACAGATCGGATTAACGGCATGGACGGCGGAAGGTTGAACGCCGACGCACAGCTCGGCCAGGCGCCACAACCAGCACCGTGGGTCAGTCCTCGAGCTGCGCGAGATCGCGCACGGCGCCGCGCGCGGCCGAGGTAGTGAGCGCTGCATAGGCGCGCAGCGCCTGCGAGACCGGGCGCTGGCGATCGATGGGCCGCCATGCCTTGGCGCCGCGCGCCTGCAGCGCAGCGCGGCGCTCTGCCAGCACCTCGTCATCGAGCATGACGCGGATCGAGCGGTTCGGGATATCGATCTCGATGATGTCGCCCTCTTCCACCAGACCGATATTGCCGCCCTCGGCGGCCTCGGGAGAGCAATGTCCGATAGACAGGCCGGAGGTGCCGCCGGAAAAGCGCCCATCGGTCACCAGCGCGCAGGCCTTGCCGAGGCCCTTGGATTTCAGGTAGCTGGTGGGATAGAGCATCTCTTGCATGCCCGGACCACCCTTTGGACCTTCGTACCGGATCACAACCACATCGCCCGGGTTGATTTGATCACCCAGGATCGCCTCGACCGCGGCGTCCTGACTCTCGAAGATCCGCGCCGGTCCAACAAATCCACGCAGCACCGAGGTCGGCACACTGGTGGTATAGCGCAATTGCTCCGCGTCGAACATGCTCATGTCCACCCCTGCGGTCTTCACGATACAGCCATCTTCCGCGATGTTGCCGTATAGCACGGCCAGCCCCCCGTCCCTGGAATAGGCGTGATCGATGTCGCGGATACAGCCCTCGGCGCGATCCAGATCCAGATCCGGCCACTGGCTGTCCTGACTGAAGGCGACCTGGGTGGGTACACCCCCGGGACCGGCGAGATAGCGCACGCGCGCCTGCCCCGCCTCGCCGCGGATCACATCCCAGACATCGATCGCCGCCCCCATATCGGCGCTGTGTACCGTGCGGCAGTCCCGATGGATCAGGCCACCGCGATCGAGCTCGGCGAGGATGCCAATCACACCACCGGCGCGGTGCACGTCTTCCATGTGAAACTGCTGGGTCGCCGGCGCCACTTTGCACAGATTGGGGACCCGGCGGCTCATCCGGTCGATGTCGGCCATGCGGAAATCGACACCGGCCTCATGCGCGGCGGCCAGCAGATGGAGTACCGTGTTGGTCGAACCGCCCATGGCGATATCCAGCGCGATTGCATTCTCGAACGCAGCGAAGGTGGCGATGCTGCGCGGCAGTACGCTGTCGTCGTCCTGCTCGTAATAGCGCCTGGCCAGCGCCACCACCAACCGGCCAGCCTCGAGGAACAGTTCCTTGCGCTGCGCATGGGTCGCGAGCAGCGAGCCGTTACCCGGCAGCGACAAGCCCAGCGCCTCGGTCAGGCAATTCATGGAGTTGGCGGTGAACATCCCGGAGCAGGAACCGCAGGTCGGGCAGGCCGAACGCTCAATGGCCGCTACGTCTTCGTCCGACTCGTTGGGATCTGCCGCCGAGACCATCGCATCGACCAGGTCGAGTTTGACCTCGCCCTTTTCGGCCAGGCTGACCTTGCCGGCCTCCATCGGGCCGCCGGAGACGAACACCGTCGGGATATTGAGGCGCAATGCGGCGTTGAGCATGCCGGGGGTAATTTTGTCGCAATTGGAGATGCACACCAGCGCGTCGGCGCAGTGTGCATTGACCATGTACTCGACGCTGTCGGCGATCAGGTCGCGCGACGGCAAGGAATACAGCATGCCGCCGTGACCCATGGCGATGCCGTCATCGACCGCGATGGTATTGAATTCCTTCGCTACCCCGCCGGATCGCTCGATCTCGCGCGCAACCAACTGCCCGAGGTCCTTGAGGTGGACGTGTCCCGGCACAAACTGGGTGAAGGAGTTGGCCACCGCGACGATCGGCTTGTCGAAATCACCGTCTTTCATACCTGTGGCGCGCCACAGGGCGCGTGCACCCGCCATGTTGCGGCCGTGCGTGGTGGTGCGTGAGCGGTACTGGGGCATCGCTGTCTCCCGACGGTGGTCTGAACAGCCGTCGATTATGGCGTCTAGCCAAGGGTGAGGGAACTGCTAGAGGCTTTCGTACGCCAGTCCGGTAGCCGTCTATACTGAAGACGCAAGAGGAATAATTCGTACGTCCGTCTGATTTAGAGTTGCCATGCCCAGGAAAAGCGAGCGCACGCGCCAACGGATCGTCGAGGCGGCCAACCGCCTCTTCTACCACAAAGGGTATAACCAGACGTCGTTCAGCGACGTCGTGCTGGCCGCCGGCGTGCCGCGCGGCAACATCTATTATTATTTCAGGACCAAGGATGAGATCCTCGAGGCATCGATCAAATACCGCACCGAACGTATCCGCCAGATGCTGGATAACTGGTCAAGCAAATACCGCACTCCCATCGAGCGGCTGCATCGCTTCATCGACATCCTGAGCGACAGTGCCGATGCGATCATGCGCTTTGGCTGCCCGATGGGGACGCTGAATACCGAGCTGGGCAAGAGCCAGGACGGTCTGCAGGGACAGGCGGAGACCCTGTTCAAGGTGTTCGAAAACTGGCTGTCTGATCAGTTCGCCGAACTGGGTTATGCGGGTCGGGCCCGCGAGCTCGCCCTGCGCCTGATGTCACAAGGCCAAGGCATCAGCGTGATGGCCCACGTCCACAATGACGCCGGGTTGCTGCGCCGTGAGAAGGAACACCTCGGCCGCTGGCTGGACCAACTGGCCGAAGGCAATGACGCCTGCGCCTGATCGGCGTACCGACTGGTCTCCGGGCCGCCGATAGAGGCGCTGGCTGAAGACCATCTGGAACGCCGCGGCGAGCGCGGATTCGAGCGACACCATCGTTAGTCTGAGACAGCCCGCGCGGGCGAAGTCAGCCGCCGACTGGACGACCGCCAGCGGGTGGTTCACTCTTGGCCGATGCGCGAACCCACCCTCTACGAAATGATGCAGCGCCTGATCGGCTCGCCCTCGGTCAGCAGTGTCAGCCCCGCCTGGGATCAATCCAACGCCCAGGTCATAGACCACCTGGCGGACTGGTGCGAGGCACGCGGCTTCGCCGTCGAGCGTCTTCCGATCGCCGACCATCCGGGCAAGTTCAACCTGGTGGCAAGCGCAGGCAGCGGCCCGGAAGGCCTGGTGCTGTCCGGGCACACCGACACCGTGCCCTTTGATGAAAAGCGCTGGGACAGCGACCCGTTCCGGCTCACCGAGCGCGACGGCCGCTGGTACGGGCTCGGAAGCTGCGACATGAAGGGGTTCTTCGCCATAGTCCTGGACGCGATCCGCGATCTGGATACGGCACGCCTGCGTCACCCACTGATCATGGTCGCTACCGCGGACGAAGAGAGCAGCATGTGCGGCGCCAAGGCACTGCTCGATACCCACCGTCAGCTCGGGCGGCACGCGGTGATCGGCGAACCGACCGGGATGAAGCCTGTCCGGCTGCACAAGGGTATTGGCATGGAGGCAATCCGCCTGACCGGGCGGTCTGGGCATTCCAGTGATCCAGCATTGGGGGTCAGCGCCCTCGACGGGATGCATCAAGCGATCGGCGAACTGCTCGATTGGCGCGCCGAGCTGCAAAAGCGCTATCGCAATCCACTGTTTGCAGTCGAAGTCCCTACGCTCAATCTGGGCCACATCCATGGCGGCGACAATCCGAATCGCATCTGCGCCGAGTGCGAGCTGCATTTCGATATCCGCCCGCTGCCGGGCATGGACCTGGACGAATTGCGCGGCGAAATCGATCGGCGCATCAGCCAGCGCCTGCAGGGGAGCGGGCTGCAGTTCGAACGCATCTCCTTGTTCGAGGGTATCCCCGCAATGGATACCGCGGCCGATTCACCCATTGTGAGGGCCGCGGAGTCACTCACCGGCCATCGCGCCGGTGCCGTCGCGTTCGCCACCGAGGGGCCCTACTTCAACGGCCTCGGCGTTCAGACGCTGATTATGGGGCCAGGCAACATCGACCAGGCGCACCAGCCGGACGAGTACCTGGCGCTGGATCAGATCGAACCGGCCAAGCGCATCATCCGTGAACTGGTCGAACGCTTCTGTGTGAATGTCTAGCCGCCGTTTCGCACCGCGGGCCTGAACAACAGCTCGATGTAATTGCGACACTGCACCAGCTGTTCCGCTGCCAGCCTGGGCTCGTGCATGACCTTCGACAGAATGAAGGCCCCCTCGAAGGTCGTGAGCACATGATCGGCGACTTGGTGGTACTCAACCGGAATGTGCGGCGGGCATTCGGCCGCGACCTCTCGGACCTTGGCCGTCAGGCGATCGCGCCAGAAGTGCATCATGCGTTCGACCTGCGCCATTGACTGCGACGAGATGGCGCCACTCTGGTAGCAATAGGACGCATAGAGGCAGCCCGGAAACGGCTCTTCCAGCTGCTCGGTCATCTCGATGAACAGACCAACGAAAATCAACAGCTGCTGCAGCGGATCACGTGCCAGCTCTTCGGCCTTGGACATGGCGCCGGCGAAGTGGTGTTCGTCTTGATCTGCATAGCGTTCGATCAGCGCGGCGGCCAGGTCATGCTTGGTCTTGAAGTGATAAAAGAAGGTGCCCTTGGTCACCCCTGCGCGGTCGATCACCTTTTCCACCGAAGTGCCGCCCAAGCCCACATCCAGCACCATCTGCTGCGCCACGTCCATGATCCGTGTCCGCGTCTGTGTTCCGTCTCTGGGCATGCTGCGCGTTCTCCGTCCTCAATCAACGAAAGTCTAGCGGGCTGAGCCCCACCAGACAGCGGGTAACTGTACCGCCGGTCAGAAAAACCATGGATGCGGCCTGCATAGCGGTCAGCGCGCCGCACGGTGGCTAATTTTTATTCATTTACGCCAACGCCTTACGCTTCATCGATTTATTTCTGTTGCTGTATTGATGCCCTAAATAGCGAACGCCTAGGCTTTGTCTGCAGCCTATTGCAGCTCGCCCAGCAATCATTTCAGTAAGGAGATCACCATGTGCAACGCCTGCCTTCCTACCCCCAGCAACGTCGCCGCGACTGAGGCTTTCGCCGAGCAAATGCTCGGCACACTCAATCAGGGCGCTTTGTCTCTGATGATTTCGATCGGCCATCGCACCGGCCTGTTCGACGCGCTGGCGGAGCTACCGCCGGCGGACAGCGCCGGCATTGCCGCCCAGGCCGGGCTGAATGAACGCTATGTGCGTGAATGGCTCGGCGCAATGGTGACCGGCGGCATCATCGAGTACGACGCGGCGACCGATCACTATCGGTTGCCCGCCTTCCGCGCGGCGTTGTTGACGCGCGCCGCCACGCCCGACAACTTCGCCGTGTTTGCGCAATACATCGGGCTCCTCGGTCAGGTCGAGGACCGCGTGATCGACTGTTTCCGCAACGGCGGAGGCGTCGCCTACGAACATTTTCCACGCTTCCAAGAGATCATGGCCGAGGACAGCGGCCAGACGGTGCTCGGCGCCCTCGATCAGCACATCCTGCCGCTGGTGCCGGGTCTGATCGACCGCCTCGAGCAAGGCATCCGCGTGCTCGATGTGGGCTGCGGCCGCGGCCACGCCCTGTTGCATCTCTCCGAGCGTTTCCCACGCTCTCAGTTCACCGGCTACGACCTGTCCGACCAGGCGCTAGCGCAAGCACGCGCGCGGGCCGCGGCACGCGGGCTGCGCAACCTGATTTTCGAATGCCGTGACCTGACCGGCTTCGCCGACAGCGCCGACGCGGGGGCGTTCGACCTGATCACCGCCTTCGATGCGATCCACGACCAGGCGGCGCCACAGGACGTACTCAAGGGTATCCACCGTTCCCTAAAGCCCGCCGGGACCTTCCTGATGCAGGACATCCGTGCCTCTTCGCATCTGCAAAACAATCTCGATCATCCGATTGCGCCGCTCTTGTATACCCTCTCGACCATGCACTGCATGACGGTATCGCTGGCGCAGGGCGGCGCCGGGCTCGGCACCATGTGGGGCGAGGAACTGGCCCGGCAAATGCTGCGCGATGCCGGATTCGACGAAGTCGAGGTACACCAGCTCGCGCACGATGTGCAGAACAATTTCTACGTGATGAGCAAACCGCAGCACCAAAGCTATGCCCACTAGAGCCAACGGCGCGCCTGCGCTCGCGCACAGGCGCCGCTTCACTTGCAACCCGCGGCCGATTATTCTGCACAGCTGGCAGGACCGGGTGCGCCAAACGGCCGTGAGCAGAAAGAAAAATACCGATCCGGGTTTCGTCGACTGGTTCCGCCGGTCCTCACCCTATATCCATGCACATCGCGGCAAGGTGTTCGTGCTGTCGTTCGGCGGCGAGGCCATCAGCGACGACGGCTTCGCCAACCTCATCCACGACATCGCCCTGCTCAACGGACTGGGCATCCGCCTGGTCCTGGTCGCCGGCGCGCGCCCGCAAATCGAACAGCGTCTGTCCGCACGTGGTGCGGCCATGCAGGTTGTGAACGGCCTGCGCGTGACCGACGATCCAGCGCTGGCCTGCGTCAAGGAGGCGAACGGCGCCGTGCGCGTCGAGATCGAGGCCCTGCTGTCGATGGGGCTTGCAAATTCGCCCATGGCTGGGCTGCGGATCCGCGTCGGCTCGGGCAACTTTGTAACCGCCAGGCCACTTGGCGTCATCGATGGCGTGGACTACCGCCACACTGGCGAGGTGCGCCGGGTCGATGCCGCTGCGCTGCGCGAGCTGCTCGATCGCGGCAGCATCGCACTGTTGCCCGCATTGGGCTATTCGCCGACCGGCGAGGTATTCAACCTCAGCGCCGCGGATGTGGCAGGCGCCGTCGCGGCCGCGCTGGGCGCCGACAAACTCATCTTTCTCACCGAGAACAAGACCGCCGATGGACGAGGGCGAGTCATCAGCAGCATGGTACCGCGCGAGGTCGATGCGCTGCGGGCGCGGCGCCAGCAGCGCATCCCCGAAGAACAGGCCCGCGTATTGCACAATGCGGCGACGGCATGCCGCGCCGGGGTGCATCGCGTGCATATCCTGAATCGGCACCAGGACGGCATTCTGCTGTCCGAACTGTTCACCCGAGACGGCGCCGGGACGCTGGTCACGGCCGAGCCCTACGAGCTGGTCCGCGAGGCCGGCATCGATGATGTCGGTGGCATCCTCGAACTGATCGAGCCGATGGAGGCCTCGGGGGTGTTGGTCAAACGCTCCCGTGAGCTGCTGGAACAGGAGATTAGGCAGTTCACCGTGGTCGAGCGGGATAGCGCAGTGATCGCCTGCGCCGCACTGTATCCCTATCCCGATGACGGCCTGGCCGAACTGGCCTGTGTCGCCGTGCACCCGGACTATCGCGGCGCCGGGCGGGGCGAAGACCTGCTGCGGCACATCGAAGACAGGGCCCGCAAGCTCGATCTCGGCGCGCTGTTCGTGTTGTCGACCCGGACCTCGCATTGGTTTCGCGAGCGCGGTTTCGAGACGGCGTCCGTCGAACGCGTGCCGCGGCGCAAACGAGATCTCTACAACTGGCGGCGTGGCGCCAAGGTCTTCATCAAACCGTTGTAATCCCCGGATATCCTCTGCGAGCGCTGCTGCACCATGGCTAGCCACGCACCACAGCGGTTTGCACCGATCAGGTGCGGAATAGTGCCAAAAAACGCATTTTTGCCATGGCATGACTCATGCTTTCTTACAACGACCACTACCGGGGAGGATAACGATGCCACGCCGGAAACGTCATCCAAGAGTTGCCACCATCCATCATCGCCACACGCTGCTTGCCGTGTTGTATCTGTGCGGCGTCATGCTGCTGATCAACGCCTGGCTGGTCAGCCAGCAGATGGTGAGTTTCTAGCCTGGAAATCTCACCGTTTTTCGTAACGAGGGCGCCGAGACACCGCTATGGCGGGGCGCACGGAGTGGAAGGCGGTGAAAGCATAGTCGACATCAGGTCGAACCACGTGCAACGAGTACGTCCCGTCAGGGCGAGGGAATCGGGGGCCGCAGCAGGAAGTCGGTGAGATATGCAGGCTCGAGCCGCCGGTGTCCAGCGACTTGTCGACCGGTCGTCGATCAGCCGGTCGGCAACCGTTCGCGGATGAGCCTGATGAAGGCCTCGGCGACCGGGTTATCAAGGTTGGCGCGGGTGCGCGCGATCCATAGCGTACGCATGATGCGCAGACCCTCGATGCGGATGTGGTGCAGCTCACCGGCGTCGATTGCGCCCCGCACTGCAAAGCGGGGGAGAAAGCTCACGTGGCGCCCGCGTTCGAGCATTTCGACGATGGTGTCCGTCGAACCGACCTCCATGGCGACCGGAAGCTCGCTGATCCCGATGTCGTCCAGCGTGCGATCCAGCGTAATGCGCATCGATGATTCGCGCTCTCGCAGCACATAGGTCAACTTTGGGATCTCGGCCACCGCCAGCAGCTCACAAGTACCGAGCGGGTGGCCTGGCGAGCATACCAGCACCAGTTCGTCATCCAGCCATTTCTGTACCAACACGTCCGGATGATCGGGCTGAATCTCGGTCAGCGCGAGGTCGGCCAGTCCGGTCGCCAGACGGGTGTGTATGCTCCGGCTGTACCCGACTCGGCTGTCGATGCGGTAATCGGGGAAGGCGTCAGAGAATGCCAGCAGCAGCTCGGGGAGCAAGTGCTCGCCGATCGACTGGGTCACCGCCAGGCGCAGACGATCGCGTCCGGTCTTGAGCTGGTTGAGGTCACCTACCAGTTCGAGCTGGTGATCCATAACGAGGCGGGCAAACTGATAGACACGCTCGCCGGCAGTCGTCAATCGCAGTCGGCCGGCCTCGCGTACCATCAACTCGAGGCCGAAGCTGCGCTCGAGTGCGCGCAGGCGCTTGGTCACGGCCGGCTGACCCACGTTCAGTGCGCGACCCGCCTCGGCGACACCGCCGCGCTCGACGATCTCACGCAGGGTGGCCAGGGTCTTCAGATCCGGGAGATCTCTATATTCCATATTGGAATGTTAGCCTGTAAGTATTCATTAGCAATACTCAGGGATTTCCCTGAATATCAACCGTGCTTACGTAGTGCCGCAGGCCCTAACCCGCCATCCGGAGGGTCAAAACGGGCCTCGTATCGGTTTCCTGTAGGGAATTTAGCGCGTTGCCGTGCCGGACTTGCGCGACGCCGGTTTGCCGGCTGTTTGCCGACACGCACCATCTGCGCTGATCCACGGCCGCCAGCTACGTCGCCGCGCAACGCACCGGACGCCCAATGAGGTATAAGATGAGCAATGGATCAGAACAGACGGCACCCGCAGGGCTGGGCGAATCGACCGAGACGCCTGACACGCCCAAGGCCGCACCGGATAAGGGTCCGGTTAGCAAGCCACGCCTGATCCCGAATCTCAAGCAACTGATCGCTGGCGGGTTGTTCGCGCTGGTGGCAATCTATCTGGCGTCCGTGGTGCCCTCAGTGGAAATCGCCTGGGTCACCGCCATCCTGTTATTGACCATCTACCTGTTCGCGTTCGAGATCGTTGGCGTCGATGTGGCCGCGGCCTCCATCATGGTGCTGCTCGGTCTCACGTCGTTGTTGGCACCATGGATGGGTCTGTCGCAGGGACTGGTCGACAACAAACACCTGTTCGACGGGTTCGCCTCCAACGCAGTGATCTCGATCATCGCGGTCATGATCATCGGTGCAGGGCTGGATAAGACCGGCATTATGTCGAAGGTCGCGAGCTTTATCCTCAGGGTTGGGGGGACCACGGAAGCGCGCATTATCCCGATCATCTCCAGCACCGTGGGCTTCATTTCCTCGTTCATGCAGAACGTCGGCGCGGCCGCGCTGTTTCTGCCGGTGGTCTCGCGTATCTCGGCGCGGTCCGGCCTGCCGATGTCGCGCCTGCTGATGCCGATGGGCTTCTGTGCCATCCTCGGCGGTACCATGACCATGGTGGGTTCCAGTCCGCTGATCCTGCTCAATGACCTGATACTGACCTCGAACAAGGCGCTCCCGCCCTCGCAGCAGATGGACACCTGGTCGCTGTTTTCGGTCACTCCGGTCGGTATCGCACTGATTTTCACCGGCATCATCTACTTTGTCGTGGCCGGTCGCTTCGTCCTGCCGACGAGCCAGGCGGTGAAAGGCAGGGACGACGCGATGTCGCAATTTCGCGACATCTACGGCCTGGACTACGAATTGTTCGAGGTCGAAGTGCCGCAGGATAGCGAACTCATCGGCAAGACACTTGACGATGTCGAGCACGAAGACCGCATTCGGGTCATCGCTTCGGCGAGCGGCAGCAGTCTCAAATACGGCCCGGGGGCCATCTCGCGCGACACCGACATCCGGGAGGGAATGGTATTGGGCATCATCGCCTCTCCGAAGCCGTTGCTAGAGTTCGTCGACAAATACGACCTCTTCCTGCACAGCAGCCTCGAGGACCTCGGCGAGATCCTCTCTCCGACCCGTTCCGGCGTGGCCGAGGTGGTCATCCCGCCGGGCTCCAACCTGGTCGGCAAGAGCGCGCGTGACGTCTGGATGCGCAAGGTCTATGGCCTCGCTACGATCGCCCTGCACCGCAACGGCGAGACCATGCGCGAGGGCGACAGCATACGCGACATCCCCTTTCAAGGCGGCGATACCCTGATCGTTCACACGCACTGGGATGCGCTGGCGAGACTTCAGAAGGACCGCAATTTCGTCGTCGTCACCACCGAGTTTCCGCATGAGGAACTGCGCCCGCAGAAAGTCGGTTATGCCGGCCTGTTCTTCGCGATCGCACTGGGTCTGGTGCTGTTCAGCGACCTGCGCCTGTCGGTCGCATTGTTGACCGGCGCCATTGGCATGATCATCGCCGGCGTGCTCAAGATCGACGAGGCCTATGAGGCTGTGAGCTGGAAGACGGTCTTCTTGCTCGCCTCGCTGATCCCGCTCGGCCTAGCCGTGGAGACCTCGGGCACCGCGAAATGGATTGCCGAGCAGACCCTCAGCGTGGTCGGCACCATGCCGATTTGGGTAATCCAGTCATCGGTCGCGGTACTGGCGACCTTCTTCACCCTGGTGATGTCAAACGTCGGCGCAACGGTACTGCTGGTCCCGCTGGCGGTGAACATCGCCATCGGCGCCGGTGCCAACCCCGCGGTGTTCGCCCTTACCGTGGCGATTGCCACCTCCAACTCGTTCCTCATCCCGACTCACCAGGTAAACGCCCTGATCATGGGCCCAGGCGGTTACCGTGTGCCCGACTTCATGCGTGCCGGCGGCATCATGACGATTCTGTTCTTGGTGGTCATGATGCTGATGATGCAGCTGGTCTTCTGACTTACCGGACCGGCACCCGATCAGGGCCCGGTCCGCCCCCTCCGCTTCGCTGACTGGGAGACCCGATGTCCTCTGTCAATGCTATGTCGCGAGCCCGCACGATTTCCCTTGCCGGCCTGATGCTTTGCCTGGTGTCGCTGATGCTCCCGGCGATCACGCTCGCCGCCGGTGCGTCGGATCGCCTCGATCTCACCCGGCATTGGGCCGGTGTTTTCAGTATTTCAGTGTTTGCGATCGCCTATCTGCTGGTAATGGCCGAGGAGTTCACGCATCTGCGCAAGTCCAAGCCGGTGATCATCGCAGCCGGCCTGATCTGGGCGGTTGTCGCCTGGGTCTATCAGGCGCATGGCTACACTCACGCGGCAGAACAAGCGCTGCGACACAACCTGCTGGAATACGCCGAGCTGATGCTGTTCCTGCTGGTGGCGATGACCTACATCAACGCAATGGAGGAGCGGCAGGTATTCGAGGCGCTGCGCTCGCGCCTGGTCAGTAGCGGTTTCAGTTTTCGCTCGTTGTTCTGGATCACCGGCGCCCTGGCATTTCTGATCTCGCCGATCGCCGACAATCTCACCACGGCATTACTGATGTGTGCGGTAGTACTCGCAGTCGGCGGTGACAATGCGCGGTTTGTAACCTTGGCCTGCATCAATATCGTAGTCGCGGCAAACGCGGGCGGCGCCTTCAGCCCTTTCGGCGACATCACCACGCTGATGGTCTGGCAGAAAGACAAAGTCGACTTCTGGCTCTTCTTCACGCTGTTCCTGCCCGCGTTGGTGAACTTCGTGGTGCCGGCCGCACTGATGCATTTCGCGGTGCCGACAGGCAGACCGCATGCCGGGGAAGACTGCGCGATCATGCAGCGCGGCGCCAGGCGCATCATTGGCCTGTTCCTGCTGACAATCGCAACGGCGGTCTCGTTCCAGAACTTTCTGCATCTGCCGCCGGTGATCGGCATGCTGACCGGCATGGGTTACCTCGGCCTGTTCGGCTACTACCTGAAGAAGACTCCCTGCCGCTTCGCACCCGCGGACTGCGAGGAGATCGGCGACCTGGTGCCCTTCGATGTGTTCCGTCCGGTCGCACGCGCCGAGTGGGACACGCTGTTCTTTTTCTACGGCGTAGTGGCCTGTGTCGGCGCCTTGGGCTTCATCGGCTATCTCGCCCTCACCTCGGAGGTTATCTACGGGCAGTGGGGAGCGACCAATGCCAACATAGCGATCGGCGTTTTGTCGGCGATCGTCGACAACATCCCGGTGATGTTCGCAGTGCTGGAGATGGACCCCAGCATGTCCGACGGGCAGTGGCTTCTGGTGACTCTGACCGCGGGCGTCGGCGGTTCGCTGCTGTCGATCGGCTCGGCCGCGGGCGTAGCATTGATGGGGCAGGCGCGCCGCAAATACACCTTCTTCGGCCATCTGAAATGGAGCCCAGTGATCGCGGCTGGCTATGCAGCCAGCATCGCCACACACTTCTGGGTCAACGCGCGATTGTTCTGAGTTGTGAGGCGCGCGCCACGCAGCCGCGATTGTTGCTATATTGCGGCGCCTGATACTTGCCTGGCTGCGCCGATGAGCGATTTTCTGCTACGCGCCGAGGAACTGGTCGAGGCCGGCCGCCATCTCTACGCCCGCGGCATGGTGCCGGCGACCAGCGGCAACCTCTCGGCGCGGCTCGCCGACGGCAGCATCGCAATCACCGTATCGGGCCGCCACAAGGGCCGACTGTGTACCGGCGACATCATGCGGGTCGATGTGGCGGGTCAGTCGCTGGACGGGCGCCGACCGTCGGCTGAGACACTGCTGCATACCCAACTGTATAGTCGCTTCGCGGACGCCGCGGTGGTGTTGCACCCCCACTCGGTGAACGCGACCGTGCTGTCGCTGCTGTGCGCAGATCCATTGGTGCTGCAGGATTACGAATTACTCAAGGCCTTTCCGGACGTCGTCAGCCATGACTGCAGCGTCGCGGTGCCGGTGTTCGACAACGATCAGCACATGGCCCGTATGGCTGCCGTGGTCGATGCCCGGCTCGCTGCGGGTTGCGATGCACCGGGCTACCTGATTCGCGGCCATGGGTTCTACACTTGGGGGGCATCGATCGAAGACGCCTTGCGTCACATCGAGGCCTTCGAGTTTCTGTTCACCTGCGAGATTAAGCTGCGCCGCCAACCGGGAGGGTAACCCAATGTCTGCACTCACTATCCAGTCGGCCGAGGGCCAAACGCTGGAGACGCTCCGCGACCATGCGGCCATTGCCACGGCTCTCGGGGACCTCGGCGTGCGGTTCGAACGCTGGGAAGCAGGCCAGGTGGTCGCGGATGATGCCGATCAAGATGCCGTACTGGCCGCCTATCGGGCTGATGTCGACCGACTGAACCAAGACTACGGCTTTCAATCGGTCGACGTGGTAGCGCTGGGGCCGGACCACCCGCAAAAGGCCGAGATGCGCCAGAAGTTTCTCGCCGAGCACACCCATGCCGACTTTGAGGTGCGCTTCTTTGTCGACGGTCGCGGCCTTTTCTATCTGCACATCGACGACAGGGTCTACCTGGTGCTGTGCGAAAAAGGCGACTTGATCAGCGTCCCGGCCAACACCACCCACTGGTTCGATATGGGTACCAGCCCGCATTTCAAGTGCATTCGGTTTTTCACCACGCCAGACGGCTGGGTCGGCCACTTCACCGGCAGCGATATAGCGACACGCTTCCCCGACTTCGACAGCCATGTCGCCAGCCTGCGATGATCCAGGCGATCCTTACCGACATCGAGGGCACCACGTCGGCAATCTCGTTCGTCAAGGACGTGCTATTCCCTTACGCGCGAGAGCACATGGCGGACTACGTCACCTGCCATCTCGATGAACCCTCGGTCCGACAGGTACTGGATGATGTCGATAACGAGGTGGGCCGGCTGCTGAGCGTCGACGAGGCAATCGAACGGCTGATCGCCTGGATTGACCAGGACCGCAAGGTCACCCCGCTGAAGACGCTACAGGGAATGATATGGGAGGCGGGTTATCAAGATGGAGACTTCCATGGCCATGTCTATCCGGATGCCGTCGCATATCTGCGTGCGTGGCACGCGGCGGGTGTCGACCTTTATGTGTATTCCTCCGGCTCAGTGCATGCGCAGAAACTGTTGTTCGGCCACACCGAGTTCGGCGACCTTACACCGCTGTTCAGCGGCTACTTCGACACCAAGGTCGGTGCCAAGGTAGAGACCGAGGCCTATCGCCGCATCCAGGAGAGCATCGGTCTGGCTCCGGGCGCCATCCTGTTTCTCTCCGACATCCCTGCTGAACTGGATGCGGCACGCGCTGCTGGCATGCAGACAATACGGCTGGTGCGCGAGACGGCCACCTCGCCGTCGTCGCATCCGACCGTTCACGATTTTGCCGAGATCCGGCTCGACTGAGCAGGTCGCCGCGCACGGTTTCGGATAGGAAGTAATTGCGCGCTACGCTGCCTGTGTCACGGTAGTCGGTCATCGAATAGGGCGGCGATACGCCCAGGGACCGGGAATCGCGGTCCTGATGGTGTCAGCTAGCTTTACACTTCACACATCGAGGCCCAACTTGGTTTTCCGCAAACAACTGGCAGTTAAGGATATTCTGCCGCACGGCACATTACTTGCCTCTCTCGTGACGTTAGCCAACGACTGCAACATATGAGAGAGCTGTAATGGAGAGGCGCCGATTTCCCCGCCGGCCTGTCGACGGCGTGCAGGCCTACCTGTTTGTCCGGGGAGAGCGCACGCAGCGCTGCAAGATTCGCAGTCTCAGTCGTGCAGGACTGTTTATCGAGATCGATGCATTCCTGCCACGCGGACTTGCGATCGAGTTGGCGTTTACACGGATGTACACGAAGCAGGTTATTAGACTATACAGGCGGTCCGCATACGTAACGCGTATTTCGGACCAGGGCGTGGCGGTGTTGTTTTTCGCAAAGCAGGAAGCCCCGAGGCAGAGAACTGAATCGCAGCGGTAGTTGAGATCCTAGATCGCGGCCAACCTACGGCTGCACCGTCAACTGGGGAGGTCCGACATGACGAAACAAGACCCGCAGCATCCGCCGGAGGCCGCTATGTTCAGACGTTGGATCGCACCGATAGGCAGTGCTGCAAGGCGGCATTGGGAGAACGGCCAGCGTTGCTGGCTTGAACGTACAGATAGCCAGACGGTGGCGCCAGAGACCGCATGGCTGGGTTGGGATGGCTGGGTGCGCACGGAGGAGACCCATCTCCAGCGTACCCGACGTTGATCCCCTAACCTTCTGCCACCATCTGGAACTGCATTGACATGCGCGCTTTCTTGATCGCTCCCGAGGAAAAATCGATCCAGCCGGTCGAGATCGACGGATCCGATGACATCGCCGCTTTGATCGGTTTTGAGACCCTGGAGTCGGACGCCGTCGGCGCCGACGGGGATCGTCTGTATTTCGATGAGGAATGCTTCATCCGCGGTGCTTCGGGGCGCTTTCAGATCGACAGCATCATCCCCGTTGCCGGCCGAGGCGTGTTAGCAGGCACAACGGAGGATGGCGAGAGCTTAGGTGACGTGTCGATCTCAATCGAAGATCTGCGAGCGCGTACCAAGTTCGAGTAGAGGCCCCCCTATCGCGCGAACCCTGCGGCCGCACTGCGCTTCCTGACTGTGACGCGCCTCATAGGCGCTGCACCTGCACCTGGACCTCCATTTTGGGTTTCGGCTCCGCCGGGCCGATAAAACTGCCCGATACTGGAGGGATGGCCTCGGGGTGGCGGTGCACCGCGACCGCAATGTGGTCACCGCCGACCAGCTGTCCGCCAGTGGAGTCGAAACCGCGCCAGCCGGTACCCGGCAGATAGACCTCCGCCCAGGCGTGCGTGGTGGCGAGATCCTCGACCGCCGCGCTGGACACCAGGTATCCACTGACGAAACGACTGGCCAGGCCGCAGCTGCGGCAGGCCTCGATGAACAGCGTAGCGACATCGCGACACGAGCCCTTGCCTCGACTCATGGTTCGCGCGGGCGACTGCACGCCGGGCTCGTCGCGCACAATGTAAGTGATCTCACTGGCGATGCGTTGGTTCAACGCGTCCAGGAAGTCCATGGTGTTCGTGATGCTGCCAGGCTGCCAGATGTCCTGGATCCAACCTTTGACGTGCGCCCGGTCAGCGCCAAACACCACGGTCTGGTATGGCACCAGATCGATCTGCTCCATGGGGTCATAGGCAAACGGAAACTGCCGCGCCTGTGCGGCCAGCGCCAGTGACGCCACCGGCCCTTCGTAGTGCTCGACCACGACGGTGCTGACCAGCTCCAGGCTCTGGTGCATGCCTTCGAAGGTGACGATGGCAACCGAATTTCCGTAGACGTCGCGTTGCCAGCTGATGCGGTAATCCGGCGTGATGCGCAGCCCCGAGGACTCGATGCGGATGTCATGCCCCTCGCGTGGACGAAGGTGCAGCTTGTGCTCGAGGAATCGGACCTTCTCGGGGTAGAGATACCGGGTACCGTGGGTGATCTTGATGCGCTGCATGATTCTGTCTGGACGGACGGGACACGCCATCGCCCGGGGTCGAGAGCCTGAGGGCATGGATAGTAACGAAACTCGGCGCCCGAATCCTCACGGGGCTAGCCTCGACGCACCCCTTTAGCACAAAGCCACTGCACAGAGTGCGGCAAATTGTGCCAAAGTTGTGCACTCGTGACCGTAGTGCCGGCAACCCTGCAGCGCAGCGACAGACTCCACTGCGCACGAATCTTGCAGCCCGCAGGGCCGTCTCAGCGCGGGCCCTGCCCCAAACCAAACGACGGAATCGACTATGCCATCCGACATCGCCGTCCTCGGCCTAGCCATGGGGCTAAATATCGGCCTCGAATCGGCCCGCACCTGTATACGCGCAATGACCCTGCCCCAGATCTACGCTGGCATAATCGCGGCATCGACGACCGCGACGAGGCAGCGCTGAATGACTGACACCTGCACCCTGATCATCTTCGGCGCCACCGGGAACCTGGCGCAGATCAAACTGTTGCCGTCGCTGTTTCATCTGGAGCGTGCGGGCCTGCTGACGCCGGCTATGCGCATCGTCTGTTCGGGGCGCAAAGACTTCACCAGCGAAAGTTGGAGGCAATATGTTCGTAAGGTGCTCGCCGAGCATGCGCGCGACCCGCTAACCACCGAGCATTGCGACGACTTTTGCGACCGCATGCACTACCTTCGCGGCGATCTTGGCGATGACGACACCTTACGCGGCTTGGCTGACTTGCTGCGCGGCGAACAGTTCCCTGACAACCACGTCTTCTACGCCTCGATACTGCCGAGCGCCTATGGCCCGCTGGTCGAATCTCTGGACCGGCACGGCATGCTCGAGGAAAACGGCGCCTGGCGGCGGGTGGTGATCGAGAAACCTTTCGGCTTCAGCCTGGAGAGTGCGCAAAACCTGCAGCGCAAGATCAGCCGTCACCTGCGCGAAGACCAGACCTACCGCATCGATCACTACATGGGCAAGGCGATGGTGCAAAACGTGCTCGTCTCCCGTTTCGCCAACCTGATGCTGGAGCCGCTATGGAACCGCAATTACGTCGATCACGTGCAGATCACTCGCACTGAGACCCTCGGCGTGGGCCGTCGCGCTGCTTTCTACGAGGACACCGGCGCACTGCGTGACATGCTGCAAAGCCATCTGATGCAGCTGATGGCGCTGGTCGCGATGGAGCCCCCGGTGTCGATGGACGCCGACGACCTGCGCGACGAGAAAGTGAAGGTACTCAAGACGGTGCGCCCGATACATCCGGCCGCGGTGCCGGCACAGGCCTACCGCGCGCAATACACGCAGGGCTATGTCGACGGCCACAAGGTACCCGGCTATCTGGAGGAGCCCGGCGTGGACCCAAGCAGCGTGACAGAGACCTATGCAGCGCTGCGCCTGTATGTGGACAATTGGCGTTGGCGTGACGTTCCCTTTTATCTGCGCACCGGCAAGCGCATGGCCGAGGCACGCACCATGGTGGCGATCTGCTTCAAGCAGCCGCCCAAGCATTTCTTTCGCAGTGCGCATATCGAACGCCCACCCCCTAACTGGCTGATCATGAGCATCGCCCCCGAGGAATCACTGCGCCTGGAGATCTCGGTCAAGGAACCGGGCCTGCAGATGAATACCCGTCAGATCAGCCTCGACGCGCCGTTCCGCTGCGAACATCACGCCCGCACCGATGCCTATGAGGGCCTATTGCTGGACGTCATCGAGGGCGACCGGTCGCTGTTCCTGCGTTACGACGAGGTCGAGTGGGCCTGGCGCATCGTCGATCCAGTGCTGGGCGTCTGGGCCAGCGAACGGGACTACATCCCGACCTACCCGGCCGGCGAGTGGGAGCCGGGCGAAGTGAGCCGGATATTCAACAAAGAACACCACTACTGGCGCCAGCTGGTGGATCCGCCGTCATGACGACCTGGCAGACCGAAGTGGATGCCGCGGCAGTCGCCGATACCGCGTGCCGACTGATCGGTGTCGCGGCGCGCCAAGCGATCGC
>JBATKF010000538.1:0-12418 GCA_049669185.1 Sedimenticolaceae bacterium
CAGCGAGGCGAATTCAGTTCAACAACCGGAGCCAACCAATGAAACTCTTCAAATACAACATGGGAAAGACCGATCGCATCATTCGCGCCGTCCTCGGAGTGCTGCTGATCGGCAACGTCTTCTTCGCCCTGCAGCACCCAGTCGGATGGATCGGCGTGATCCTCCTGGCAACCGCCATCGTCGGCGTCTGCCCGCTGTACTCCCTGCTCGGCCTCAACACCAAGTCGGGCGCCGAGAAGATCGGCCTCAAGTAATCCGAGCCTAGAGCCTCAACAAGGAACCAACGAGCCTAAACGAATTTGTCATAATCGGCGCCGCCGCGGGCTGGCTCGGCCTGTTCATGCGCGGCGAGAGACTAGCTGTCACCTTGCGAGTAGTCGGGTTGTGACCGATCTCCGCGCAGATCATGTTGATGCGGTGGGGACAGTCTGGGCGCGAGAAGGCGCGCGGTGCCCGATTTGTTGATTTACGCTGAACATACGACAGCACCAGGCCGGCGAACAGTACCCGCAACGCGCAGGAAAAAGAAAGACCCGCCCCACAGCGTAACCAACAGGATCAGCGCGAGAAAAAAGGCTATGTTCACGGGGACCGCGGGCCGGGTAACGATCCTCAGTCCTCAGTCTCGCAGCAAACTCAGCGCCTCGGCAATCACAAGCTGCGCGCTTTCCCGGTCGGCACCGGTACCGCCGAGGACGCGCAAACCCCAGATGGTTGTCATCAGGAACTTGGCCAGTGATTCGGGCGACTTGCCGATCGCCAATTGTCCGTTGGCCCGGGCCTGCTCGAGAGCTTCCCGCAGGAGCGCCTCAATGTCGGCCAGGTGAGCCCTGGCCCGTGCCTGAACCGTGGGATTCAGACGCCCTACCTCAAGCACGCTATTAACCAGCAAGCAGCCGCGCTGGGCCTCCCGCCGGCTGCTTTCGGCCAACTGCTCGAATACTCGTTCTACACCCTGCAGCGGATCAGGTGCCTCGGCCAGCACCGCAAGCAGCCGCTGGCGGCTTCTCTGCGCATATTGGTCCAGCGCGGCCAGGAACAGGCCCTCCTTAGATTCGAACGCGGCATACAGGCTGCCCGGTTTGAGCCGCGTCGCCTCGACCAGCTGACTGACACTGGTGTCGCAATAACCGTGTTCCCAGAACACCTCGGTGGCGCGCCCCAGAACTTCATCGCGATCAAATGTGACGGGTCTCGCCATGACTTTCCAGCCGGTAAATTGCAATGCAAGTATAGCCGCGTCGCCGGCAAACTTGAATGACCGTTCCATAACGGCTATAAATTATGGAGCATTCGTTCAACAACTAGGAGATGAGCGTGTCCGATCTGCGCGAAAAGATAGCCGAGTACGATGCCGCCAAGGCACGCCGTGTGCCCACCGAGGTCCTTGAGACAATGGCCGGGGCAACGGCCCAGCTGGCGGCGATGGGCTTCACCGATCACAGCCTGCGGACTGGCGACCAGGTGCCGGATTTCGAATTGCCCAACCACAATGGACAACCGCGCCGGCTGAGCCGGATGCTGGACGACGGCGTCGTGGTGTTGAATTTCTACCGCGGCGGCTGGTGTCCCTACTGCAATATGGAACTGAACGCGCTGCAACAGGCCCTGCCCGCGATCCGTGCCGCTGGCGCCACGCTGGTCGCGGTGTCGCCCGAACTGCCGGACCGGGCCAATGACACCCAGGCCCGTCACGCGCTCGAGTTCGACGTGCTCAGCGACGTCGGCAACCGGATCAGCGAGGCCTTTGGCTTGGTGTTCGAGCTGCCCCAGCAATTGCGCCCGATCTACGCCAGGCTCGGCATCGATGTCCCAGCCTACAATGGCGACGACAGTTTTACGCTGCCTGTGCCGGCCAGTTACCTGATCGACAGCGACGGCGTCATCCGCTACCACTTCGTCAACGTGGATTACACGCAGCGGCTGGAACCCGACACGCTGCTCGACGCGCTGCGCGCGCAATAGGCCCGCACGGCCAGGCCAGGGCCGTTCCGGGATTGACGACATCGGCGGGCGGACCAACCGACATCGAATGCAAAGTGCTGCGCTGCAGCGAGGTCCTGTGGGTGGCGGATTTCCAATTGTCGTCTGAAAAGCAGCAAGTTAGGCAGTCTTATTCCGGAACGCTACCACCCCTACCCTGCTCCGCCATGAAGGATCTGCTGATACTGCCCCCCCATTTACTTATAACAATCGCAAAGCTACTCGGACCGGGTGGCGCGAAGGCAGTCGTCGCCGACAGCCCGCTCATGAAACAGCAGCTCTTGGTGATCGATCGCGCTCGGCGACGTGCGCCCAACCTATCGGTGCTGATTTGCGCCGAACATTGCTCCAATAGAGCCAGTTAGTTGCATTGAGAGATGACCCATAGTCTTGAGCAAAAAGGCGCATTTCTGTAAGCATTCGATGAGACTAGGATGGGCCATCTGCGGATACAAACCCCGGGCCAGATTCGAATGCAAAACAAGGCCCCGTGCTGAAATCGCAAACATTTGGGCCATTTCCCCCACCGTCGCAGTAGAATCAGCCTAAGTCAGAAAGACTCCTGAAACACAAACAGATCTACGAACAAATAGCATTCACTCCGCTTAGGCTATGGGAACAGAGAAGCTACCCCAAGAATCCAGTCGTGCAGAGGTCGACGCGTTTCTGCGCAAGGTGGCAACGACGCCCGTAATGAAGTCGTCAACTCAGTTGGGACGGCTGATCTTTGCGCTGGACGCCACTGCGAGCCGTGGGCCCACCTGGGACCACGCCTGCCATGTGCAGGGCGAGATGTTTGAGGAGACCACAGGCCTCGGCGGCTTGGCGATCCAATTGTGCTATTACCGTGGATTCAACGAGTTCACGGCTACTGACTGGCTGACCAACACTGCAGATCTTCAAGGCCGGATGGCGGCGGTACGATGCCTGGGCGGGCACACGCAGATAGGCAAGGTGCTTCAGCACGCGAGCAAGGAGACCCAACAAAAAAAGGTCAACGCGCTCGTCTTTGTCGGTGACTGCATGGAAGAAAACATTGACGAACTTTGTGGGCTTGCCGGTGAACTGGGCATTCACAACGTCCCTGTATTCTTGTTTCACGAAGGCAGCGATCGTGCCGCCGAACGTGCTTTCAAACAGATCGCAAGACTGACAAAGGGGGCCTATTGCCCGTTCGACGCAGGCAGCGCCCAGCAGCTTCGCGACCTGCTCAGCGCGGTGGCCGTTTATGCGGCGGGTGGACAACGTGCCCTGGAAAATTTCAGCAAGGCGCGGGGCGAGAAGGCGAAACTGCTTACCCGACAGATCAGTAAGGGCTAGTCACAGTGCGTGCACTGATTGCCCTGGCGGCAATTGCCGGCCTCTACCTGGTTTTTCATTGGTTCGTCAGACAACCGCGTAGAACCCAGCTTCAGGCGGCTGCAGTGGCCATCGGCGTCGCGCTCATAGCACTGTCGGCAACCGGGCGCCTTAACTGGGTATTCGCACTCTTCGGTGCCCTACTGCCGTTCTTGCGCCGTTTGCTTTCACTGGTGGCTTACCTGCCGGTCTTTCAGCGCATGTACAGGCAGTTCAACAACGCACCATCCGCAGCGGGCCGGCCTACCGGCCAGCAGTCAACAGTTGAAACCCGGTTTGTCAGAATGACACTCGATCACGACACGGGCGAGATGAATGGTAGCGTGCTGGAAGGCCGGTTCGCCGGCAACGATTTGAAGGAACTTCCACTCGAACAGCTGATTGCACTGCTCGCGGAGTGCACCCGGGAAGACGAAGAATCCGCAGCACTTGTGCGCGCCTATTTGGACCGGGTACACGGTGACGAATGGCAGGAGTGGGAACAACCGCAAGCAGGTGATAACGCCGCGGGATTTTCAAGCGAAATGACCCGTCACGAGGCCTATGAGATTCTGGGTCTGAACGAGGGGGCCACCGACGAACAGATCATAGAGGCGCACCGGCGACTGATGCAGAAAGTCCATCCGGACCGCGGCGGTTCCACCTTCCTGGCTGCGAAGATTAATCAGGCCAAGGGCCTACTGCTGGCCAATAGTCGATAAGTCTTAGCGATTGTAGCCGTGAAAAATGTCATGTATTCGAACATGACAATCATCCTGGACCCACGTGAATTGCCTGTTCGTCGTCGATCTCGCTCAACTGCAGCAGCTGGCTTCCCCGACGCACGGTGAGGATCCCGACCTTATCCTTTACGCTGTAGATCACCCGATAGGCGCCGAAGATCAACTCTCTGATTCGCCGAATACCCACCTCCGGAACGACTCGACCGCTGTCCGGAAAATCTGCCAAACGATTCACAGGAGCGTCCATCACCCGAGAATGTGCAATAGAATCAATATGCTCCCTTTTTGTGGGACCCAAAACCCGTCGCTCACGGCGCTCATAGAAGGTCATACCGACAACACCGGATAGACAGAGGCCAACCTAAAGCGTTCGCAGCAGCGTGCGAAGACCGTCATAAAGGACCTGGCGAATCGCGGCGTGGTGGTTAAGCGCCTGCAGGCCGTCGGCGTGGGCCGGATACGCCCTGTCGCAGATGACGATACGCCGTATGGGCGTGCCCTGAACCGGCGCGTGGAAGTCTATGTGAACGAGTCCTGATCGGTGTCATCCGGCCGCGCAACTTGCGAGGCAAGGTGCGCGTGTGCGCCCCGGTCGATACCGTGTGCCTCGTTAACGTGTAAAATGCGGCATGAAATCCCCAAAACGAATCCAACCCCTGATCGACGAAGGCCAGGTAGATGAAGTCATCTGCCAGTTGATGAGCGGCAAAGAGGCCATGGTTTACGTGGTTCGCTGTGGCACCGAGATCCGCTGTGCCAAAGTCTACAAGGAAGCGAACAAACGCAGTTTCAAAAAAGCCGTGGAGTATCGGGAAGGCCGTAAAGGGCGCAATAGCCGCCGCACTCGCGCCATGGAGAAAGGCTCGAAATTTGGTCGTCATCAGCTGGAAGCTGCCTGGCAGAATGCCGAAGTGGATGCACTCTATCGTTTGGCCAATGCCGGCGTGCGCGTACCGCAGCCTTACGGCTGCTTTGATGGTGTCTTGCTGATGGAATTGATCACCGATGAGGAAGGCAGTGTGGCGCCTCGTCTGGGCGATGTTTCCATGACCGCCGAGCGGGCGCTGGAGGACCATGCCGTCATCATGAGATACGTGACCCGCATGCTATGTACGGGGGTGGTGCATGGAGACCTGTCAGAATTCAATGTGTTGATGGATGACGTTGGCCCGGTGATCATCGATCTGCCACAGGCGGTGGACGCAGCCGGCAATAACAACGCTCAGTCGATGCTGGAACGGGATGTAAACAACATGACTGCCTACTACGGGCAGTTCGCACCAGAGTTGCTGGACAGCAAATACGCCAAGGAAATCTGGTCGCTCTACGAAGACGGCGAATTGCATCCAGAAGTCGAGCTGACAGGCTGCTTTGCGGAAAGCACGGAAGCCGTTGACGTGGATCTTGTGATGCAGGAAATCAAAGCGGCTTTCGCCGAAGAGCAAGAGCGGCAGGAGCGAATTCGTGAAGGGGCTGCAAAAAGCGTCTGAATTATTTGTAGATCCGCATAACGCCAAGAAGCAAAACCTGGTAGGCGAATTGGTAATCGCCCCCCCGGAAACGAGGGCTTCTCCCGGTACGGCAGGCACACCAGACCGTTGCGCTGTAACGATCCTGGTGGCATGCACACTCGGCGCCATATGTTGCGCAGAATTTCCGCATAGCAGTCATTGCTAAAAAGAGAACGCAACCAAGCACAATAATGCACCACTGAGCGACGCTTTTATCTCGCACGCAGATATCCGCCTGCAACTCCCGAAAACAGCGGCGACGAAATAGTAGGGAACCAACAATCCATCGCGTAAAGCGATCAAGTTATACTATCGCGCCCTTCGCGGCCGATCGGTCGCTGCATAAAGGTTGGCCATGCATCAGAGTTCGCCAGCCGTTTCAGGGCTAAGCAGGTTCTCGCCACCGGCCGCCTCGTCTTCGGCGGCAACTTTTTGCTCGATTGTCCGGTCTACCGATACGTCGCCCGTCACAATGCCCTCATCGCTCGACGCCCGCGGAAGGGGGCCTGCATTGCGTGCCAACGCCGACTCGGTACTACCCAGGTCAATCTGCGCAGCCGTTGCACTCGCATCGAACAGGCGCACTTTGTAGACAGGCTCCGGCATCACGATGCCCGCCTGATCGAACGCCTGCTTGACCGAGCGAATCGATTCGCTGCGAACCTTGGGAAAACTGACGTGTTGCTGGTCGACCCAACCGAAGCAACGCAGGACAACGTTGGAATCGCCGAGCGACTGCACGATCACCATCGGCTTGGGATCAGCGAGTACGCCCCTAACGGCGGCAAGCACACGCAGCGCCAAAGCTTGTGCCGCGACCAGGTCTTGATCCGTATCGACGCCGACGTCAAACTCGAACCGGCGTTCCGGATGGCGGGTAAAGTTGGTGATTACCGCCTTGAACACCAGCGAATTTGGAATACGAATGTGGTTTCCGTCGGGGGATAGCAGAATCGTCGCCCGCGACGTCAGCTTTACGACATTGCCAGCATGACCATCGATATCGACGAAGTCGTTTACCTCGAACGGATTCCGAATGCTGAGCAGAATGCTCGCGATGTAGTTTTCCACCGTATCGCGCACGGCGAAACCGACGGCAAGACCGATGATACCAGCAGCACCAAGGATGGTCCCTAGCAATGCAGTCGCGTCGAGCAGAACCAACGCCAGGACGAGGCCCAACACCACGAATAACAGTTGCATCAACTGACTAAGTAGCGCAGCAATGAAATAATTTGGACTGATACGCCGAAATAGACTCTGTCGAGCAGCCACCCAGCGACCCGTTAACCAGAAGGCCAAAAACACTGCGAGTGCCAGAATGAACAATGGCAGGGCCGCGAGCAGCTCTTGGCCGAGCGATAGAATCTTTGTCCACATGGCCCGCAAGCGTGGCTGCAAATCACGGTTAACGGTCATCTTATTCTGTACTTCGACGACACCCTCAACCTGGCGCGCAAACTGAAGTGCCTTGTCCTCCGTGGCGGCCGAGTCCACTTCGCCCTGCAAGGCGACAACTCCCCCTTTTACGCTCACCGAAAGCCCCTGCAAGGCGCCAATTTCAGAGAAGATCGATCTCAGCCGCCGGTCAATCTTCGCATCGTCTTTTTCGGTGTTTCCGGCAGAGATCACACGATCCGAGGTCGGCGCTGTTTCAACCGCCTTTCCGGTTAGCAGATTGGTTATGTCATCAGCATTCGCCGCCGCAGGCCCAATCAGACAGACAAGGAAGATCGACACCGGCAGCAGCCAGCTAGGCCGCAGGGATCGACAACATGTGGTCATGCAGACATCCTCCGAAAGGATTGTGTGGTACAACGTCGAATTGTGGCATCGATAGCATCCAATGGTCCGTTCCGCGCGTTGAAGAAGCTGTTTGTGGCGGTTGCCTAATTTTCACCTGAAAAACGCAACTTAGGCAGTCTTGTTCCGGAACGCTACCACCCCTACCTTACCCTGCGCTGCCATAAAAGATCTGTTGGTTCTGTTGCTTCATCTACTGACAACAATCGCCAACCTCCAAGGGACCGCGCGAACGATCCAAGCAATCGTTGCAATGAAGCAGCGCAACTCAGAGTTCGGTTGCCCTCGATTCGCACATCAGATCAATAACGCGTTCGGTAGCGCCATCAATAAAGCCTTGGTGCGGCGGTTCTTGGCCGCACACTACCGGCCTGGTTCCGGGGGAAGTGGAGCGTCATGGCTGGCCTTCCTGGAAAACACAAAGGACAGCCTCTGGCGCGCTGACCTGTTTCGGTGTGCACGCCGGTGATATTGCACCGTGCCGTAGGTTAAACACCGCAATTTCTACCCAGGGTGCTCCGCACTCTCTGAGTTCTGATAATGACCCGTTATTCCGGTACTACCCCTCCAAGCGAATCTGCGCATCCTGGAGATTCAGGCGATCAAGACCGTTCCTTACGTGCCCTTATCGCATCCTTCGTCAAGCGACTGATCGGAACCCTGCGCCGGGAAATGCTTGACCCTGTGTTCTTCTGGGACGCCAATGATCTGGCGCGAAAACTGGAAGGTTCTTGCCAGTATTACAGCGCGCATCGCGTGCACACCTCGCTCGACGGCGACACACCATCAGACATCACTGGCGAAACCACCAGCCGCCGTGCCGGCCTCAACCAATTCCAGTGGAAATCTCATTGCCGCGGGCCATACCAGTTACCCGTAGCCGCTTGAACAATAATTCGCCATACACACGCTCAGCAAGGCATTCGAACAAGACATCTGCACTGACGAAATCAAAGGCTGAGCCGTCAAGACGGTCTCTGGCGCACGCTCACTCAGTAGCTGAGCCTTTAGGGCGATCAGGATGTGCTTAAAGTGTCGACGAGTGAGGACGATACAACTATCAATGCGAAGGCTGTGGAATGGACCCGGTGTTTCGCTGAACCTAACCGGATGCGCCGTAAGAGAATGAATGTCAGCGTTGTTGTGCTGTCCCAGTATTTGGGAAATGCCTGATACGCTGCTCAATCTCTATGCTGACCTTGTTGGTTCAACATTCGGGTCCATTCCACAGTCTTTGTGTCTCGAGCGTCCTTGGGGCGTGCGATAGATTCAATTCTTTGAGCGCACACCCTGTTTCACGGGGTACTTTTTGAGCTGCCCAGCGGATCGTCGCACGCGGGGTCAGTGGTGCGCACAATAGCCGGCGAAGCGCCTGTCTATGGCGAATTCGCAATTTTCACCCAAGATCGATGACTCGGATAGTCTTGCCCCTGATCGCAGCGTCCCCTACCCTGCACTGCCATGAAGGATCTGCTGATACTCCTCCTTCATTTACTGATAACAATCGCTAAACCCCTTTGGCGAGAATAAAACAGCTGTCTCTGTTCTTCAGTCAATTGCAGTGGACATCTCATTGCCGCCAGCTGTACCAGTCACCCGGAGCAACTTGCATAACAATTCGCCATACACACCATGTTTAGTGTTTAGAGTGGAGTAGACGCACTTGAGCACCAAATCGCTTGACCTCATGAACCACCGTCCGAGCAGAGGGTTGGGCCAAAAATGTTGCCCGGAGTGGTTTTTCTGCGTCTTCAGCGAGCCGTTCTCAGAATGTGCCTGATCTTGATCGCCTGGCGGGTGCATCCCCGCTATCCACTGATCGTCGCAGCCAATCGCGACGAGTTCTACGCCCGCCCCACGCTGCCGGCACAGCGCTGGCCGGGAGCTAGCGGCATGATTGCGGGAAAGGATCTGGAAGCCGGCGGCAGTTGGATGGGGGTCGACGCTGCCGGCCGCTTTGCCGCGGTGACCAATTTCCGTGAGCTGGAGCAAGGTCCTGCGGACGCCCGGTCGCGCGGCGAGCTGGTGACTGACTACCTGCTGGGCGATGCCTCCCCCGAAAGCTATCTCGCGGAGTTAGTCGAACGCGCCAATCGTTATCGGGGCTACAATCTGCTACTAACCGACGGCGGCAAACTTTACTGCGCCAGCAACCGCGGCGCGCCGATCCGCCACTTGCCGCCCGGTTTGCATGGCGTATCCAACGGGCCGCTGGACAGCGATTGGCCCAAAGTGAAGCGCGGCCGCCAGTTGCTGGCCAAGGCCGTTGATCGCACCGAGCCGAGCCCTAAACAAATCTTTGAACTGCTGTGCGACCGGACACAACCGGTCGATGAGATGCTGCCCGATACCGGCGTCGGTCTCGAATGCGAACGATTGTTGGGCACGATAGCCATCGACGGAGCCATTGCGGGACGACAATACGGTACGCGCAGCGCCAGCTTGCTGCTGCTGGATGCACAGGGCCGCGGGCGATTTGTCGAGCACAGCCGCACGGACGATGCCAGCTGGCAGCAACGCGAGTTTCCAATCGGTTTTACCTGACCGACCAGGACAGGAGCCGGCCCTCAAGACAAGCGCGACGGGTGACGGCTTCTTGGCCGACTACGGGCGAAAAAGCCGCCGCTGCCATGATTGTGCTTGTCGGACGGCTCATTGGCTCTACTATATTGGCTTTTACCAAAGGAGAGCACTGCGCTGCGAGTTCACGCGACTACGGCGTAGGTCTTAATGATACTGGGTCTGCCAATGCCCGCATACTCGGGCGATGACTTCGACCTGATCAGTCATATGGGAACAATGCAGTACATATCCCATAAAACAGGCCTTGCAATTGATGCCAAGAATCAGGCGTTGGCTGGTTCCTATGCGCACGAAATAGAAGAAGTGATTGAAGTACTGGAGACTGCGGACTTCCATAGCTGATGGCCTTTACGCCAAAGCATTAGCGGCAGCTCTCCTAGCGGCGAAGCCGACCGAGTCTCTTCCTGAACCAGCGAAAGAATTCTTATGACATCCCATCCTCGCCCCCAAAGCCGGCTGCTATGTCGCCAGAGGAGCAAACTGACCCCAGCCCTAACCTTAATCAGTGCCTCGCTGCTCGTCGGGTGCCAAGCGACCGCCAACGCGGAACTTGTTGCCAGGCCACCGGCACAGCCGCAGTCCGACCCGCTCAACACCACCTTCGTCATCGGCGATCGGCCGGTCCGCCTGATTCATGGCGAGGATGAGCAGCCAGCCGCGCCTGGCTCGAGCAGCAAGATCATTACCCGTATCTGGGGCGCGCCAGTCGCGGCGGACCTGAACGGGGACGGAATCGACGATGCCGTACTGATATTGACCCAATCTACCGGCGGCAGCGGCACCTTCTACTATGCAGCTGCCGCTATCGCCGAGCCAACGTGTTACAAGGGCACGGCAGGGGTCTTACTGGGTGACCGAGTCAAGCCACAGAGTATCGATATCGACGCTACCAAGGCTCGTATCAGTTTTCTGACTCGTGGCTATGGCGAGTCCTTCGCCGATGATCCGACAGTGCCGCGGCAGATAGATGTGATCTATGTCGCCAAAGATAGGCGGTTGGCCGAGGTCGCCATCGACTTTGAAGGGGAGGCCGATCCGAATCGTATTACCTTGCAGATGCACACCTGGACCTGGATCAGAACGGTCTTCAATAACGATACAGTAAATGAGCCAAAAACAGCGGGGGTCTTTAAACTCACCTTCGATGAACACGGCCCTGTGTCGGGAACCACCGACTGCAATAGCTTCCAAGGTAGAGTGTCGGTGGAAAAGCATAAGATACAGTTCGACGAGTACTTTGCGATGACCCGGGTGTTTTGCGCGGATTCCCAAGAGGCGGAGTTCATCGAGATGCTGCGGGACATCAACTCATTCTTCTTCACCAGCCGAGGCCGACTGATCATGGAACTCAAGTACGACAGCGGATCGATGTTTTTTCAGTGAGATTTATCATTGCACTGCGAGTGGCGTCAGCATCTTCTTGCTTTACCCACAGGGCCGCAATGCGGTGACGTTTCCTTTTTCGGTTGTTGGCCGACAAGAGAAATCTCGCAGAGATACCTGAGCAATTTAGTCAGATGACTGGTGTCAACACATTGCAGACAAAAGGCAGCGAACCTGGTCGACTTCCTATCTATTTTGAAGCGGACGTCAGCATTTGGGGTGAGCGACAGGCGCTTTTTCGCAATTGCCGGCCCGCTGACGTAGCGGTACTGCCGTTCGAGCTTCTTGCGTTCACTCGCCCGGGCCACCACGCCGGCGTGCAGCGGAAATGCGGCTACCCTACCGACCCCGTCATCAAGCGGCTCGTCACCCGACGGCGCGTCTGCAGCGCGTAGACATTGCGGCCCTGCTGTGGCCCAACGGCAATGCGGTTCGTGATCGAAAAACCGAGGACTTGATCCAGCGGCCCGGCTTTGCGGGTATCGCCGGTCTGATAGCTGTTCTCCGCGTCCCGCTACAGCAGTCCCTGCCGCTCCAGATACCGGCCGATGCGCCGCGCCAGGGTCTACGTCAGTGGGGGCGAGCTCGGGGCTTGATGGCGCCTTCACCCAGCGGGCCGTTGGGGCGCTCGACATCAAGCAGTAGGCGCTGCGACACACAATGCGGGGTAGGCAATAACCCGTCTACGGTACCGAAGCTGAGCAAAGGTGCGCAAATGGCTACACTCACTCAATGGCAGGCACTTAGCCGTTCGTTTTCAATTCGCCCTGCAGGTTGCCAACTGGAAATGACGACACGCGAACTGTTCGGATTGGGCAATTTGACGGGCCGGGGAATCACCACCTGGCTGCCGCTCGTCATGCTTGTAGGCTTGACCGGTTGCCAGCCAACCTTTGTGCTCAACCAACTGACACCACGCGATGTTTTTGTCGTGCAACGCGACCTCGCGTACGGACCGGACCCGCGCCACCGACTCGATCTGTATCTGCCCAGCACGCGGACAAGGAACAAAGCGGTCGTGGTTTTCATCCATGGTGGCAGCTGGGACAGTGGAGACAAAGATCAGTACCTGTT
>JBATKF010000539.1:0-4007 GCA_049669185.1 Sedimenticolaceae bacterium
GCGACGCCTGTCCACGGTGACCCTCGCCGCCGCCGCCAGCCTGGCCGCCTTCGTCTGGCTGACCCCGCCCGCCGAGTATCTGCCCGAGGGCGAGGAACCCAAGACCTTCGCCCGCATGAACGCCCCGCCCGGCTATAACCTCGAGACCATGCGCGGCATCGGCGAGGATATACAGGAGTATTTCCTGCCCTTCCTGGGGGACGCGCCGACACGCTTCGATCGCGGCGAGACCGCGGTACCGGCCCTGAAATATCTCAATCTGCGGGTCGAGGCCAATGGTCTGCGGATCATCGCCGAGCCCAAGGACCCGAATCACATCAAGCCGCTGATGGACGCGCTGGGCAGCAAGTTCACGGAGTACCCGGGCATGCGCTCCTTCGTGTCCCGCGGCTCCATCATCACCAGCAACGACGGCGGCACGCGCAGCGTCAACCTCGACATCGCCGGCCCGGATCTGAGCGTGATCTACGACGTCGCGCTGGCCGCCTACCGCCGCACCCAGGCGGTGTTCGACGACCCCCGCATCCGCGCCGAGCCGCCGACACTCTCGCTGTCCCAGCCGTTGGTCGAGCTCCGCCCGGACTGGTCGCGCGCCGCCGAGCTCGGCATGAACGCCGTCGATATCGGTTTCGCCGTCTCGGCGCTCACCGACGGGGCCTTCGTCGACGAATTCCTGCTGAACGACGACAAGATCGACGTCTACCTCTACGGCGATGCCGGGACCAAGGCCACGCTGGACGACCTGGGGCGTCTGCCCATCTACACGCCGACCGGCACCATCGTCCCGCTATCGACCATCGCCACCATCATCGAGACCGTGGACACCAACACCATCCGCCGGGTCGACGGCCGGCGCACGGTAACGCTGGGCATCATCCCGCCGGAATCAGTGGCGCTGGAGAGCGCCGTGCAGATCGTCCGCGAGCAGGTGGTCGAGCATCTGCGTGCCGCCGGCCTGGTCCCGGCCAACGTCCGCATGGAGATCTCCGGGGCCGGCGATCAGCTGGACGCCACCCGCGAGGCGCTGAGCGGCAACTACCTCGTGGCCGTGTTGATCATCTATCTGCTGCTGGTCGCGATCTTCACCCACTGGGGCTACCCACTGCTGATCATGACGACCATACCGCTGGGCGTGGCCGGCGGCATCGTCGGGCTGTGGCTGATGAACTGGGGGGGTGCGCTGCTGCCATTGATCGGGCTGCCGCCGCTCAGCCAGCCGTTCGACATGATCGCGATGCTCGGTTTCCTGATCCTGATGGGCACCGTGGTCAACAACCCCATCCTGATCGTCCATCAGGCCATGCTCAACGTTCGACACCTCGGCATGGCGGCCCGCGAGGCCGTAAGCGATGCAGTACAGACACGCCTGCGACCGATCGCGATGTCCACGCTGACGACGGTCTGTGGCCTGGCGCCACTGGTATTCCTGCCGGGCGCCGGCACGGAGCTGTATCGCGGGGTCGGCGCCATTGTGCTGTTCGGCGTGCTGGGTACGGCGGTGGTGTCACTGACCTTTCTGCCGGCGCTGTCGGTAATGGTGCTGGGGTGGCGCCAGCCCGGGCACCGTGCAGCGGCGAGCGCCGGCAGTCCGCCAACCATGCCCGAACCCGTCGCGACGGATCTCGCGGTGCGCAAGACCGGTACGGATTGAGGCCGGCCCTGCAGCCGGCCGCGTCGCTGTGCTCCCGTCCGGGCCCGCGATCGAAACACCACAAAACTTGTGGCAGTTGAATGAATTCAGCCGTCCCGCCGGTCTATCCCGGGTGAGTGAAACAAGATGAAGAAGGCTGTAATGAAAAGAATCCTGATCGTGATTACGCTATGCGCGATCGTCGCTATCCCCTGGGTCACCGGAACCCCCGGCAAGAAGGATGTGGCGGCAGCGGTCGACGGGAACACCGCGATCGCCACTTTTGCCGGCGGTTGTTTCTGGTGCGTGGAGTCGGACTTCGAGATGGTGCCCGGCGTGGTCGAGGCGGTCTCCGGCTACACCGGAGGCGAGACCCCCAACCCCACCTATAAGCAGGTGTCGAGCGGCACCACCGGACACCTGGAGGCGGTGCAGGTGCGCTACGATCCGGATGTGATCAGCTATGAGGGCCTGCTCGCGGCGTTCTGGCGGATGATTGATCCGACAGACGGGGGCGGCCAGTTCTCCGATCGTGGCCAAGAGTACACCACCGCGATTTATTATCATGACGAGGGCCAGCGGCAGGTCGCCGAGCAGTCACGCGCGGCCCTGGCGGCGAGCGGGCGCCATGACCGGCCGATTGTCACGCCAATAGAACCGGCGCAGGTGTTCTACCGCGCCGAGGACTACCACCAGGATTATTTCGACAAAAATCCGCTGCGCTACGGTTTTTACCGCCGCGGCTCGGGTCGCGATGCCTATCTCGAGCGGACCTGGGGGGAGGCCATCAAGGTGGACTACAGCCAATATTCACCCGCAGTCGCCGATGGCTTCCGTAAACCCGCCGATGATGAACTGCGCCAGCGCCTGACTCCGATGCAGTACAGGGTCACCCAGCACGAGGGTACGGAGCCGCCATTCGACAATGCCTACTGGGACAACAAGCGCGATGGTATCTATGTCGATATCGTCAGCGGAGAGCCGCTCTTTTCATCCACGGACAAGTTCAAATCCGGAACGGGTTGGCCAAGCTTCACGCGGCCGCTCGAAGACGAATTGATCGTCGAAAAGACGGACTACAAGATCATCCTGCCACGCACTGAAGTACGCAGCCGCCACGCCGATTCGCATCTCGGCCATGTCTTCAACGATGGCCCTGCGCCCACGGGCCTGCGCTATTGCATCAATTCGGCGGCGCTCCGATTCGTGCCGAAGGAGGCGCTGGAACAAGAGGGCTACGGCCAGTACTCGGCGCTGTTCGAGTAACGGATCGGGCGACCGCCCGAACGCGAGCGACGACCCCCACCGCGCAACGGCAATGCGCGTCGAATCAGGCGGCCTGGGCGTGTGGCAGGAGCAGCTGCATCACCCCGGTCACCTGTGAATGTGCCTTGTGCGGTACCGAGGTGCACTCGTCCGGTGACAGGCCGGTGAGCTCCCAGGCGGTCTCGGAGACCGCCTCGAGCGCGCTGTCGATGTCCTGATCCCGGTCGGCTGCGTCTGCCAGGACGGCTGCGATATGCACCAGCGCCGTGAACAGCGCATAGTCTCCCGACGGCTTGGGCTCGATGTGGCACTCGGTCGGCTCCCAGAGGCTCTGCGGTAACTGCCACTGGCGCATCAGTTCGGCCCCGACGCGCGCATAATCGATGCCCAGCAGCGCACGCTCGGCCTTGTAGAGCGGCGCGTTTTGGAGCCGTGCCAACTCGATCGCCCGCTGGGCCTTTTGTGGCTCTGCCTGGTAGATCAGCAGATGACCGATGTCGCGCAACAGACCGCCGACAAACAGACGTTCGCTGTCGAGCACATTGCACAGTGTCGCCAGCTCGCGAGCACAGATCGCACACAGCACGCTCTTGAGCCAGAAGCGCGGCATGTCCACGACCTGGTCGGAGAGACCCTCGAAACTCTGCGTCACCGATGCGGCCAGCATCAGGTCGTGGACGTCCTGGGTACCCAGCAGGGCGACCGCACGGCTGACGGTGTCAACCTCGGTCGCCAGGCCGAAATAGGCGCTGTTCACGATGCGTAGCAGGCGTGCGGCCATCGCCGGATCGTTTCCGACCACGTCGGCCACATCGGCGAGATTCGATTTGGGGTCGTCGAGAACGGTCTTGAGCCGCAGATAGGCGTCCGGCAGTGAGACCGGCCGAGCATGTTGCGAAATATTTTCCCATGCGGTCGACATAAGCACCCCCCGATACGTCGGACCTTCAGGGACATCTTCGGCCGCGATGGCGAAAACCTTAGCGGCGCTAGTCGTTTCGTTCTAGCGGTCAAAACGGGACTGTAGGTCCTCGCCAATCGACCTGGTCGCGTGGCCGCGCCCTGGCGATGGCCGCCCGCGCATCGCCCCAGCCCTCGCAGGCATTGCGAC